>DCQM01000229.1 GCA_002323895.1 Akkermansiaceae bacterium UBA1518 | reverse complement strand
ATGAAATCGGAGAAGTTGAGATCAACATGCGCTTTCGAGGTGCCAGTCCCCAAGATGTCCAAGAACATATTGTAAAGCCAATCGAGCGGACCCTCCGTGATCTTCCTGGAGTGAAGTTAATCGACTCGAAGGCCCGGAGCGGCTCTGCAAATATAGACGTCGAAGCTGAGGAAGGAATAGACCTTCGAGAACTCCGCGATGAAGTCGAGACCCGAATCGGCGCCATCAACACTTTCCCGAGTGAAACTGAGCGCCCTGAGATCCACATTCCTAACACTTCAAACTGGCGGGAAGTTCTAACCGTTGCAATCACAGGTGAACTTAGCGAAACCGAACTCTACAGGACTGCGCGTCGAGTTGAAAACGAGCTTCTTAATTTACCCGAAATCTCTCGAACTGACATGCGGGGGAATCAACCGCTGGAAATCAGCATCGAGGCTGACGATCAAAAGTTGAGCGACTACGGGCTCTCGTTCGAAGACCTTTTGGGGGCAGTTCGCAGATCTTCACTTGCCCTCTCTGCTGGCTCACTAAGGACCCCTGTCGGATCAATCATGATTCGCACCAATGGCCAAGCTTATACCCAAGACGACTTCGCCAAGATCGTGGTCACGGCGGCAGACGGTGCCCAAATCCGCATTGGAGACCTAGCTACTATTAAAGATGGATTCGAAGATGCTCAAATGATGACTCGGTTTAATGGAAAACCTGCCATCATGATAGACGTTCTTAGAGCGGATGACGAAAATGCAATTAAAATTTCCGATGCGGTCCATCGTTACATCGATCAGACCTCTGATTTTCTTCCCAGCGGCGTTGGTGTTTCGGCTTGGGATGACGAGTCGATTCGTATTCGGGGCCGTCTCTCGACACTAGGAAACTCCTTGCTAATGGGAGCAGGATTAGTCCTTTTGGTTCTTGGGCTTTTTCTCCGACCCATGCTTGCCTTTTGGGTCGTGATTGGCATCCCAATTAGTTTCGCAGGCGGGGTCCTTATGATGCCCTACTTTGGGCTTACTGCGAACACAATGAGCATCTTCGCATTCATCATCGTGCTGGGAATCGTTGTCGACGATGCCATTATTACTGGGGAAAATATTTATACAAAACTGAGGGAGGATCTCACTCCACTTGACGCCACCGTTCTCGGCACCAAGGAGGTAGCAACCCCGGTCACCTTTGGCGCTATCACGACAGTCGTGGCCTTCATTCCACTTTCCTATTTCCCTGGCTTCTGGTCGGCATGGACCAGCCAGATTCCTCCGGTGGTCGCTTCAGTGCTCGTATTTTCTCTGATCGAATCAAAGCTAATTTTACCCTCGCATCTCAAACATCTTAGCACAAACCGTCGACGAATGAGCTCGTTTGCCCGATTTCAAAAGTGGGTGGCTGACTCGCTGGAACGCGGAATTGACAAATTTTACCGTCCGACGCTCGCACTTGCCTCTAAACATCGTTATACCACGATTTGCCTTTTTTTTGCCTTAGCCATGGCTGGTCTCGGTTACCACAGAAGCGGCGCAATTGGCTTTGTTGATATGCCTACGGTTGAACGCTACCGGATCTCCGCTTACCTAAACATGATTGATAACACCCCATTTGAGGAAACTGAAAAACAGATTACCTTCATCGCGGAGTGTGCTGAAGAATTAAAAAGAGAGCTCATTGATCCAGAAACCGGAAAATCTCTCGTCCGAAATATCATGGCAAGCGCAGGAGCCTCCCGTTGGGGCGGTGCCGGAGATCCAGAACAAGGATTTTCCTCACTTGAAATCATGCCGCCTAGTGAACGGAGCGAACCCGGTCCGACCAACGCTGAAATTGCAAAGATGTGGCAAAATAAAATCGGCGAAATCAAAAACGTTAATCACCTAAAAGTTTCAGGAGAATGGGGCAGTCGAAAACGTGGCCGTGAGGAACTCAATAGCCTAAGCGTCGAGCTTAGAGGACAAGACAGCGATGAAAAGCGAGCAATCGCTGAGGAAATTGAACTCTTATTCGAAGCACAAGACGGAATCCAAGGCGCCCATGCCGACAATCAACGTCAACGGGAGGAATTTGCAATTACCCTAAAACCTAGAGCCTTGGAATTGGGTATCACCCAGCGAGAGCTTGCTCAGCAAATCCGGCAGGCATTTTATGGGGAAGAGGCCCAAAGACTCCAACGTGATGGTGAAGAAATTCGCGTTATGGTTCGCCTCCCAAAAGAAAAACGCGAATCTATGTTCACCTTTGAGAACCTCACCATTCAGAGTCCTAGTGGTTCAGTAATTCCATTTTCAACCGTCGCCACCGCCAATTTACAGAAAGCTCCCGGAACGATCGAAAGCCTGGATGGTGCCCAAGTCTCCTACATCAATGCGCAGCCAGATAATAAGGAGATTAAAATTATGGACATGGCCGAACGACTTGGGCCTGAAATTTCCCAAATCGTCGCACAAAGACAAGATATCAGTTGGGTTTGGGCTGGCTACGTTAAAGAGCAAAGGGAGACTGATAATCGCTACACTTGGCTCTACAGTCTCTTGATCCTTGCCCTTTTTGCTCTCTTAGCCATCCCCTTCAAGTCCCTTCTCCAACCCTTTATCGTTCTTCTTGCGGTGCCTTTCGGAGTGATTGGGGCCTACGCGGGTCACGTTATTCTCGATATCACTCCATCCTACCTCTCGATCTTCGGAATCATGGCCCTCACTGGTGTTGTAGTGAATGACTCACTTGTCCTTGTTGACTTCATCAACCAAAAGAGACGGGAAGGCATGGATATCGAAGAAGCGGTCCGAATCTCGGGCGTGCGACGGTTCCGCCCCATTTTCCTCACATCCATCACGACCTTTGCTGGGCTTATGCCACTCATGTTTGATCGAGCTATCCATGCCCAATTCCTGAAACCGATGGCAGTCTCACTAGGTTTTGGAATTTTATTTGCGACAGCCATCACCTTACTGCTGATTCCTACAGCGTATCTTGCATTAGAGGATCTCAAAGGACTCTTCCGTCCCCTTTGGAGGTGGTATGCCAAACCTTTTAAAGAGGGGGAAGAAGCTGATCTAGTAGTTCAAAAATAAATTAAGTTTTCTTAATTATTTGCTTGTCCTAGGTATTTTAGCGTGCTAGTTTGCGCACTAAGTACCAAAACCTCACGCTCGATGCCAACTACCCAAAGCCGAAAACAACACATCAAGGTCCGCGAGACCCAGATGGAAATTTCCGACGAGAAAGCCCCTTTTACCGACGATTTTGAAGGTAAGCTTGCCGACGCTCAAACCCAACTTGAAGTCCTTCACACCCAGCGCGCGGAGCTTGAGCGTCAAAAAATGGCGCTCGAGGACTTAAATCAACGAAAACAAGAATTTCTAGCCGGACAGCTAGAGTTGAGCGAGAGATTTGCAACCGCAATTACGACCATTGACCGAGAACTCTTTGAATCAAAGCGGGAGGCCGAGGATCTCGATCAAACAAGAATCACCTTTGCCAGTCATCTCAACCGGCTTGAATCTCTGAATCCCGAAGCTTGGCCAAAGGACTCCCTCGGAGCCGAACTCGAGAAGGCCCTTGTCATTCTAGACAAGGCCGATGAGGAGTTCGAGCAAGCCGTTTCACACTTTGGCGAGACCCGAAAAGATAGTCTCTTCAATGGACAAACAGGGTCATTTTCTGGAACCTCTTCTCAGGGAAACTTTATCGGTATGATCCGAAATGGCTTCGCCTTCAATCTTCCCATCATCCTCCTTGGCTCTATTGCCATTCTTATCTATCATCTTAAATAAACCGATACCGCTATGTTCTTTCGTAAAATGAAGCGCCAGCCAGGCCCTCCTTCTAACGACGAGCTTTCTTCTTTAGACTCGGAAATTGAAAAGTTTGAGGCCCTTATTGAGAATGCTCCTCTGAAGTTACTTGAGCAGAAAGAACGAGAGCGTCACACGATTCCGGCGCTTGACGATCGGGAACAGCGCCAGCGTGAGAAACGGTTTTACGCCCAAATGTCCAAGGGTCAACTTATCAATGAAAGGCGTTACCGCACCAGAAACATTATTCTCTTTGTGCTTCTGCTTGCGGCCTCGGTGTCACTCTGCTGGTGGATGTATAGCGAACTGGTGCGCAACGGTGTCCTCTCCTAAACAGGGGAAACATTGAAATCCCAAAAAGACTAGACAAGGGCCAGACGCTACCGGTCGAGAAGCCGGAAAAAACTTTTGTGCCCGATTGGCTCTTTGCGGTTCCATCTCCCGTCGTGGCGGTACAATCTACGTCCATGGCAGATCCACAGATTGATGTCCGCTATGTCGCAAACTTGGCTCGCATAGATCTAAGCAACGATGAAGTGGCCCGCTTTAGCACGCAGCTAGAGGATGTTATGGGCTACATCACAAAATTGGGTGAAGTGAACGTCGAGGGAATTGAACCCTGCACTCACCCTATGATAAGGTCAAATCGCGTCCGCAAGGATGAGCCGACCCCCAGCCTTCCAGCCGAAGGTTTCCTGCAAAACACCCCCGATCAAGCGAATGGTCAACTGAGGGTCCCCAAGGTCGTTGACGCTTAAAATTTTCTAATTATGTCTCTCGCTTCCTTATCCCTAAGCTCCCTACGGCAAAAGCTCATTACTGGAGAAATTTCGTCACGTGATATCGTTCAGGACGTCATCGACCAAATTACGAAACGTGATCAGGACATCGGCGCCTTTCTTTCCTTTGATCCAGATTCAGCCCTCGCCGCAGCGGACCAAGCCGACCTAACACTTCCACTCGGTGGCCTTCCCATCGGAATCAAGGACAACATTAACGTCGAAGGACAACCCTGCACCTGCGCGTCCAAATTTCTCAAAGAAGCATTCACCTCTCCTTACGATGCTACCGCCATTGCCCGGCTCAAAAAGTCAGGAGCTATTCCTTTTGGCCGGACTAACCTCGATGAATTTGCGATGGGGTCCTCCACCGAAAACTCAGGACTCCAAACCACCCACAATCCATCAGCCCCAGGCCACATCCCTGGCGGATCATCCGGCGGATCTGCAGCAGCGGTGGCAGGCCAACTCATTCCCGCTGCATTAGGGTCAGATACCGGAGGCTCAATCCGCCAGCCGGCAAGTCACTGCGGAGTGGTCGGCCTAAAGCCATCCTACGGTAGGGTCTCTCGATACGGCCTCGTTGCGTTTGGCTCTTCCTTAGATCAAATCGGCCCTCTCACCCACACGGTAGAAGATGCTGCACTATTACTAAACGCGATCGCTGGAGAAGACCCACGAGATTCCACTTCACTGGATGAATCAGTCCCAGATTATACCGATGGCCTCGATCAAGGAGTCGCAGGAATGAAATTGGGAATTCCAAAGGAATATTTCACTGATGGAATTTCTCCTCAAGTCCGCGAACGCGTTGGAGCCGCCGCGAAAAGACTAGAAAAACAGGGAGCCGAAATCGTGGAAATCTCACTCCCCCACACCGAATATGCCGTAGCGACCTATTACATTATCGCGCCAGCCGAGGCCTCATCAAACCTTTCTCGCTTTGACGGAGTCCGCTATGGTAATCGAACCGAGAACCCCGAAGACATGCTCTCTCTTTACAAGAACAGTCGTGAATCCGGTTTTGGCCCCGAGGTCAAACGTCGGATCATCTTGGGAACCTACGTTTTATCGTCTGGATACTATGATGCCTACTACCTCCGCGCTCAAAAGGTCAGAACCTTGATCCGACGCGACTTCGAGCAAGCCTTTGAGCAAGTCGATGCTCTCCTCACTCCCGTAGCTCCAGAAACCGCGCCTAAAATGGGCGATGCCACCGGCGACCCCCTTAAACACTATCTCGCCGACATCTTTACCATTTCTGCGAATCTAGCGGGAAACTGTGGAATTTCAGTCCCACTAGAACCCATCGACGGAAAACCAGTTGGGTTGCAGATCTTGGGTCCTTATCTCGGAGAGAAAGAAATTCTTCGTTGCGCTCGAGCCGTCGAAGCTGATCGATAAGCTCCCATCAAACCCAAAAAAGACATCTGATTTAGATGGCTTTTCTCAAATTCAGGGGTCTTAAATCCCCTACCAATCTGCGTTCTTACCGCGGGTGTCGATATGAACAAAGCTGGGATACCGGCCAATCCCTCCTTTGAAAACTCCTTTAGCGCGGACTGAACGAGCCGCGCGGGCCACTGTCCCTGGAGAAGCCTGAAACTTTAAATCGAGTGCAAAATTTTGCAGGTGCCATGACGAAGATTTGGCACCTGAACAGCGGCGGTTATAAGCGGGACTCCGGTAAGCTGAAGCTACCTCCCTGACAGGTTGACCGATCGTTGCGGCAACATGATCAACGGCCTTGAGGGTCCCGCCCATCGATCTCCACATAGACCGCGGAGGAAGAGTATTCCAGAGGCTTCCTTGAGTCTTTGCGTGAGCCTGTATGATTTGAATTGGATCAACATACTTCAAGCTAAGCTCTTCAAGAAACCTGACATAGCTTTGAATCTGCCTCTCACCCTGAAGAGCCACCCAAGTTTTAGGAAGTAATCTCAAATCAAGCGGTGGGGACTGCCGAAACAAGAATCCTTGCGAGGTTTGGGTCGTCGCGACAAGACCAGTCGCTGCTGCTGCAGCGGCCGCAAGAAATTTGCGGCGGTTGGGAATGATGATACGGGATTCCGCCTCACTGACAGTCATTGCGGCGGAAGACTGAAAGCAATTCTTCTTTTGGCTACCTAAAACTAAAAAGGTTGAAGATCTCAAAAAAAGTTAACGAGATGCAATGTTTTGCAAAATCTTAGCGAAGCCTTTCACAGCACTCTAGATGCTTATTCCAAAGGGGTTTAAGCGCATTCATCTCGCATTTTTAAACATTTAAAGGCACCAAAATTAATTATCACACAACCTCCCCAAAAATTGCTCTTAAGCTTCCTGATAATCAAAATTCCTTTAGTAACGTGACGTAAAACGATGCAATCCAACTCCAGCCGACGACAACCAAATTCCGAACTAAGGCATCGTGTGGAGGAATTCCTCGGACATATGGAAGGCTCTAGAGAACCCAATTTTACAACAAAATCACTTCGAGGCTAAGCACTGGGTCTTTCATGAACGCAATTTAATTCTTAAGTTGCGGCAGGCTGACAGTTCCGTAAGGACGTCGCCCTCATTGCGGATTCTTAAAGCTCCAGGAGACCGCTTTCTCGCCCTGAGTGACATTGACTTCTTCCAGAGTGGTTTCGCCAACGGGTAAGTGGAGACGCAAATGAACAACCTTCCCTTGTGCAGGCACTTTGATCTCTAGGGTTTGCATTTCAGCCCCCCCTTTAAATGGCACTTGAACGATCTGATCGCTTGAGAAGCTTTTCTGCCCTTGCGATCTCCAGGCAATTCCCGTGTTTCCGTTTTTCGCGCCTTTTAGCTTCACCTGAGCTGTAAACCCCCCTGTCCATTCGAAGTCAATCTTTGTTAAAAAAGGTCGACCTTTCTTGGCCGGCAAAACACGAAGTCCGCTGTCTGTCTGAGTGACCTTTGCGTTTCTTGGAACCCAATCTTGGTGAGTCTTTGGGTGCGACTCTTTGGATGTCTTTTTTGGTCGGGGTTGTTTCTTGCCGTCGAGATAGTGATCGAAATACTTTTTCCACGTAATCGCCATGCTTCGCGCTTCCAGTCCTCTAGGTTGAAGTTCGTTCGACCAGGATTCGAGTTTTGATCGCAAGCGTTTAGTCACCTCAGGATTTTTACTGAGGACGTTCTGTTTTTCTCCCGGGTCGGCAACAATGTCGAATAAGTACTCGCGCTGACCACCGACAAGCAGCTTCCATTTACCTTCGCGGATTGCTGCTTGGGCGACCCAACGCCACGTGAGCACTTCGTGCGGCGATCCCTTCTTTTGTCCTGTAAGGAAGGGAACGAGATTGACACCATCGAAGGTCTCGTCGCGTTCCTGACCGGCGAGCTCGACCGCAGTGGCGGCAACGTCTAATGAGACGATTGGCTGATCATAGACTTGTCCACCTGGAATGGTGCCCGGCCAACTGATGAGGAACGGAACACGGATACCGCCTTCGGAGAGCATTCCTTTTTCGCCATTCATGGGTTCGTTGAGCGAGCCGTCCCAACCTGGGCCGCCACCTGGCGCATCGATCTTGTGGATTTTCAAGGGAGCCCCATTATCTCCGATAAAGAAGATGAGGGTGTTCTTGTCGAGGTCGCGAGCCTTTAAGTCAGCAATAATGGCTCCGACACCGTCATCAATGGCAGAGATCATGGCAAGCGCTTGACGCCGACGCTCTGGCATTTTTTCAGGGAAACGGGAAAGGTATTTTTCCGGAGCATCAAGTGGGACGTGAGGAGCTCGGTAGGCAAGGTAGAGAAAGAAGGGTTCTTCCGCGTGGCGCTCGATGAATGTCAGGGCTGCTTGGCTACATGCATCGAGGTGGTAAAGTCCGTCGTCTACCTGCTGCATCTCGATGGTTTTACCGGCGAGTGTGTAATTGGCGAAACAAGGGCGGTTGGCATTCTTCGCATAGACGTCATCAAATCCGTGTTGCGTGATTTCGTTGATCGGACCGAGGTGCCATTTCCCGATTTGACCGGTAGCGTATCCTGCTGCCTTGAGGCGCTCCGCAATCGTGGATTGCTCGTCAAAGCCCTTGAGAGAATCGCGATTGCTTTCCAGACCGAACCGACTTTGGAAGCGTCCCGTCAAAAGCCCGCCGCGAGACGGCACACACTGCGGAGCGGTGACATAGCCATTAGTAGCGTGAACGCCTGAGGCAGCAAGTGCATCGAGGTGAGGTGTCTTTAGATCGTCGTTGACGCCCGCTACACCGATATCCGGCCAGCCGTGGTCGTCTGTGAAGAAAAGTATAATGTTAGGCTTTTCTGCTGCAGTTGCGCCAATAGCAATCGCCAGCAAAGCGATGACAGGAACTAGATATCTCAACATCCTCAAAATAAATAAGTGTGAATCAGGGATCGCGCCAGTCCAACTTTGGCTAATTTCCAACTGTGAAATGGCGAGCGGATCCAGCCCTTGACCGGCGAAGCGTGACTGTTCACGAGCTTTCTGGCAGATTGGATCTTCAACCTCGTTTGGTCTTCTCATGACACGAAACTCATCTCCATCGATATCACTCTCAGCTCAGCCTATTTGCTACTTGATATCTGATATTTGCCCAGGCGCCCAACAAGTAATGACGCAGGGAGCGATTTGCGCTTTGACTTCGGATCACGCTCGACTAGCCTCCGGCACCCTTTTTAAGGGCCTGTAGTTCAATGGATAGAACAATGGTTTCCGGTACCATAGATCGGGGTTCGACTCCCTGCGGGCCTGCCACTCTTTAACCCCCTATTTATAGGGGTCTGTGGCGATTTTTAGCATTTAGCAGCTCCTGCCATTCCGTCTCATTTCGGGCTAATTCTTAGGGTGTATAACTGGTCACAAACTAGTCACTCAAACAGACGGCAAAACAAACCCCGAAACGGCTAACTCAGCAGGCTCAATAACGATGCTCCTAAACAGTCTCCCCTTTCTGACCGGACCGCGAAAGGCCAAACTCAGTTCCGCGTCACGCGGTAGAGCATCCTGGGCACGCCGAGCAGGCTGGTCCCGCCCAGAGAGGGGTCGCCGTCTTGGAAGGTGGTGACCGTCGCCGGAGCGTTGGCGGCGGGATAGCTGTCATCGATCTTCTCCCAAGACGGGATGCCGTCCGCGGTGCGTTCGAGAATGAAGCTCTCCCCCGGGAGCGAAGGCCAGGATATCTCGACGGTCGGCATGGC
>DCQM01000024.1:53830-65899 GCA_002323895.1 Akkermansiaceae bacterium UBA1518 | reverse complement strand
TCTGTGGTGCTCCCACTCCTCGTGTTCTCTGTGCAACTCTTCCCGTGCTTCTTGGAGCTCAGCAAGCTCATGTCTGGCTTGGTTGAGGATATCGCGTAATTCTTTGCCAATTTCGCTGTGAGTGTTTGGTCGGTTTTGCATTGGAGGCCTGCTTGCATTGGCGGCTTCAATAATTCGACGAGCATCGTCACGATTAATTTCCCCTTGGGCGACCAGCTCACCAACGAGCCGGCCCAAAGCATCCGGCCGTCGTTGTCTAGATATTTGGGGTGAGCTCCCAGGGCGTGCTCGATCTGATTGATTTCTATTTCCTTGAGATTTGGCTTCAAGCGACTTTTTAAGTTCAGTGTATTTTTGGTCAGCCTCCTTACGGGTCATGTCGCCGCGTTTTACGGCGCCTTCGATGCGCTCTTTAACCTGATCCCAGTTAACTTTTTCAATTTTCGGCTGAGCTGCTTTTTTGGGATCGGGCCGGCGATCTCGTTCCTGAGCAAAAAGCGATAAAACTAATAGGGTGGATAGAGCTAGAGTTGTTAAATGTTTATTCATGGATCGCTCTTAACATTTGAGAAGCAAATGTCGAGTATCGGGAAGAGAAGAGATTTTTAAAGATTAAGGGCGTTTGGTAGAGAGCTCTGTGGTTGCTATTTTTGCTCTTAGGTTTAAGGATAATTGCCTGGTTCTTTACGGTTCGAGGGAGAGGATCGCCTCGTTATTAGACCCGAACTTTTGAGCTGGAATAGCATTGGGTCTTGGGATCATCTTCATTTGCCTTTGTCTGTGGCCTACAAGTTTGTTTTTGTGGACCAGATGACAGATGAGGCGGACGAGATCCACTTACAGAATGATTGACCTAAAGTAAAAGAACGCTTTGGTCTCCCAAAACGTTCTTTTGAAAGTATGATAAGTGGATTTAAACCTCCTTATTAATGGTCTTCATGCGAAGGAGACCGATACCCGTAAGACCTGCGATAAGAAGGAAGATAATCATCCCAGTCGTCGATACACCGAGACTACTTGAAGGAATCTCAGGAAGCGCAGGAGCGGGGGCATCACTGATCACGCCGATTGGCTTAGTAAGAGGATCAATAAGATCTTTGACATTGAGCATCGGTGGGGGAACTTTGCTCAGGATATCTTTGTTGTTTTCCTTATATTGGACAACCATTTCTGGAGTGACTGCTGGTGCGCTATTTCCGAAGGAATTACGAATATAGGTCAGAACCGCGGCAATGTTTTCGTCCGGCTGTCCTGCCCCCATGGCAACCATGGGTGCGGCGAACTGGTAGTCTTGGCCATTCACGGTAATTGCTCCCTGAAGCCCACGAAGCTGAATCCCGATCAGGTTTTCCACAGGGCCCGCGACCCATTCAGATTTTGCAAGAGGAGGGCCAACATTGGCCATTCCTTGACCAGTCGGCCCGTGGCAACCAAGGCACAGGTTGTATTGTGCTTTGCCAAGTTCCATTACGGCGGGGTCAATTTCGTTACTTTCGCTCACAGTTTGATCAGTTTGGGTTTTGAGATCGGCGGGAGACTCGGTCTTTTTTGTCTCTTCGTCCATCTTTTTGGAGTCGGCAAGTGAAAGTTCCTTGGCTTTATAAGTTGTAGGCTTTTCAGAGTTGGGCTTGGTCAGGGTTAAAAGCCAGGCGATTATGTCACGGGTCTCATACGGATTAAGGATCTGCCCCATGGCAGGCATGGCAGAAACGGGTCGTGGCTTCTCAGCAAGATCTGATAACTTAATTCGCCAGATCGCAGATTCACTTTCCTTCAGATCAAGGTATTCGTCGGTGCGGGCTGCAATCGTCCCGCTCTTGCTAGTTCCATTTTTGAGTTTCACTTCGGCGACTCCAAAGCCGTCAGCAATTTCGGCGTGAGGAAGGATGAGAGATTCAAGAAGGCCTTTGGCGTCGTGTCTTAGGGCTACTCCCATCAAGTTTGGACCAGCTTCTCCTCCTTCCGAGTGACCGGGTTCGTGCCGGTGACAACGCATGCACTGGGCGGCGGCATGCGTTTGGAAGACTTTGAAGCCGCGGCTGGTGTTGCCACCGGCGAGCGAAGTCTGCCAAATAGCGAGGGGATCATCTTTAGGCAATGATGTCTTATAGTCGTTCAGAGCTGATTTGATGGACTGCTCTTCTCGTTTCTGGGCAGCCATCAAGAGGTCGAGTCCAGTGGAGCGGTTACCCTTTCCGTCCCTAAGATCCAGAAGGCTTTCCCGAATCAAGGGGACGGCATGCTCGGATGGTAATCCGCCAATGATTCCCCAAGCCCTTTGGCGCAGGAAGATGCTGTCCGACTTGAGAGCCCCTCTGAGAGCCGCGACGGTAGAAGCTGGATTTCGTTCGGAGCCAAGTTGAAGAGCTTTGGCGGCAAGTTCCTCATTTTTAGAACGAGTAGCTTCGTTGAGTATTTCGTCAGCATTCTCTGGATTACTCTTAAGGAAAAGATCGAGGGCCCCGGCACGAGTTTTTCCATCGGTTTTTCCGTCGCGTATGATGCGAGTGAGGCTTCCAGAGTCGAGTCCTTCGTGCTGAATCCCATACTTGAGAGCCAACTTCATGGCGTCACCGAAGATGTCTTGGCCACCATTCAAGAGAATGCTGATATGCTCACCGAGGACCTTTTTCATGATGGCGGGATCGCGTGGAGAGAGAGGGGAATGATATCCGAGAGATTGGTCAACAACGGGTGGGTTTTCCCAGATCGAAAGAAGTCGCATCGCCTCTTTCCGCTCTTCAATCGGGAAGAGTGGATTTACCGCAGCTTTTATGACCCTGAGTAGGTTCTGCTCGTTTGGAATTCGGTAAGCGGTGTGAATGAGTCGGCGCAAAATCATCTGGCTGACTGGCCGTTGAGGGGTGCCGATTGACTCGTCATCAAGGAGTGCGGCAAGAACGGGGCGAGCCATCTCAATTTGGGTGTCGTGGATGGCGCGAATGGCGTCGTTTGACACCTTAAGACTAGTGTCACCGAGGAAAGAGATCACCTTTGGGCTACTCATCCTTCTCAAAGCAATAACGGCAGCATGTCTCACTGCTTCGGATTCATGGCGAATGAGGTCAGCGATTTCTTGCTCAGTCGCAATTCCGACGAGCGCCATGACTCCGGCGTGGCGCAAGATAGGATCGTCACTACCATTAAACTCGATCATTTCCAGAATGCTCGGAAGAGCAGTGGAATCTCCAATCCGACCGACCGCAATGGCGGCGAGTGCACGAACTCGTGGGGAACCATCCGTCAGGACTGGGATCAGAATATCCGCGGTCTTCAAGGGAGCTTCGCCGAGTGCTTGCGTGACTTGTGCTCTTATGCGGGGATCGTCGCTAGGGAGTTGCCGAACGAGGATGTTGGCAGCCATCATATTCCCCTTGCGAGCCATAATTCCAAGCCCCCAGATTCCGTGAAGACGTTCAAGATAGTTAATCTTTTGATTGGAAGCAGCAGTGAGAATTGGCAGTCCTTCTGGGAGGGAGGCAAGCTGAAGCTGGGCGCGAAGTCGGATCCGTTGGTCTGCATGCGAGAGAAGCCCGCTTAAGCTCCGTGGGGTAGCATTAGTGAAGTCAAATTTGGCGAGGAATTCAGCAGCGGTTTTTCCGGGGTTTTGTTCCTCAAGAGTATAAATTCGCCCGGCATTGTGGGACTGCCATCCGTTGACAAAATCCGAGACATAGAGTTTGCCATCGTAGCCCCACTCGATGTCGGTTGCGGCAACTCCCCAGTTGAACTTTCCTGAATTATCGACTGCAAACCCGGCACCATCATCCTTGATGCTGAATTTCCAGATTCCGGAGGCCGCAGCGCCACCTCGATAGTCGCAGATCAGGAATTGATCCTTACAGCCGAGGCTGAATCCTGTCCCAGGATAATAAGCGAGGCCGGACGGACCGGAGGTCAGATTGAGCATTGGGGGGACGATGTGTCCAGGTTGGTTGTCGTTCTTTGGTTCCCACATTTTCTCCTGCATCCATTGGTTAATAGGTCGGTTGGGGAGCCCGGCTGTTTTGTGGAAAGAGTGGAGGACTTGGTGGCCCATACGCCATCCAGAGTCGGCCCCTTCGAGCATAAACACAACGCGAGCACGGTCGCCTTGATCTGAATTATTGTCCACCGTGATACCCGTGCCAAACTGGTCGAAAGCAATCTCCTTGGGGTTACGCAGGCCGGTGTGGACGACTTCCATATTCGAGCCATCTGGCTCGAAGCGCAATATAGCACCTTGATTCGGATATTTGTATTCGCGCCCTTCCTTCGTGGTGAATGAAAATCCTCGATCCCCAATGGTAGTGTAAAGACGGCCATCGGGACCAAGGGCGAAGCCATTTAAGTCATGACCTGAGAAGGAGACACGAACTCCAAAACCGTCTTGGAGGACGCTGCGCTTGTCGGATTTCAAATCGCCATCTTCATCTTCAATCATCCAAATATTAGGAATACAGGCGAAGTAAATCTTCCCCTCGAAAGCCATGATTCCTGCAGCAGTTCCATCCAGAAGATCGTCGAATTTCTCAGCGAAAATTTCAGACTTGTCAGCGACCCCGTCATTATCGGTGTCGATGAGAACGCGAATCTTTTCCGAAACTGTTGTGAGTTTCTCGAGCGGAAGTTTCTCCTGCCACTTTTCGTGCATTGCGATTCGATCGTCAGTGGTCTGGGCTGAAATATCATCCATGAGCCAATAAAGATGACTCCGATTATCTTCGACACCGAACCGGAAGCGGTGAGTTTCAGCCAGAAAAACGCGACCTTTTTCGTCAACTGTTAGAGCTGTAGGAGAGTAGACGCCAAGGGTTTTGTTTGTAGCAAAGAGTTTAGCAACCGCTCCTTCTGGAATGGTCAGGCCGGGAAGAATGCCAGAAGCGATCAGTCCATCTTTGTCTGCCTTTGATTCGCGATATTTGGGCTTCGGAAAAAATGGCTTTTGGTTGTCTGAAAATACGAAGTGGTCTGCATTAATGATCCCCCAACCACCGGGTTCGGTATCAATGATGCGGATTCTAGCTTGCTTGCCTTGATGATCTCTAAGGGACCAAACTACTTTTTTCATTTTGAGATCGTTCTGTCCGGTTGCCTCGAAAGCGATCTTATCCCCGATGAGAAGTTGAACCGCCGTTCTACCTTTATGGCCTCCACCGGCGATCATGAAGCCAAGGAAGGGTTGAGAGATTTTAAAATCGGGGGAGGTCAGGGAACCGGTGGGCTTGTCGCCGCCGTGACCCGAGCTGACGAAGTATTGGCCAGAATAGCCGGTAATTTTACCGTTAACTCCCTCCGGGGTGACTGCGGTGGGGGCTTTGCCGAATGCATCGCCTTCAACGAGCCATTCGCCAAATCCGTCAGATTCAAAGGTGTCGAAGATTAAATCGGTTGCAGTGGCAGGAAGGGTCAGGAATACGAGAAGGAGTAAATTTCGCATGGGAAGTGATGGCGTGAGCACAAAAGGATGGCGCGGAGTTTGGAATACGCAAGAATTGCGTGCAGGTTTTCCAAGCTTAGAGAGCCCAATTTACTAGGCTTTGGCTTCGTAAATAAATTGAAAATTTGGAGGCTATTTTAGGGTGATTTGGTTGTGATCTTCCGGGTGGACCTTCAGCTGATGTCATGGTTAAAGAAAAGTTTGTGAAATCCGGCCCCATTTCAGAAATCTTTTTTAATCCTGATTTCACCTCAAAATCTAATTGTGACCTCACGAATTACTGAGTGGTCGCAACGACTCTAATGGGGTCCTTTTTTTGGGAACACGGAGAAGGGTTGTGATCCCGAATGAGTGAACAAGAATCTTCCTTTTTCGTCGCAGGGGAATAAGGATTTTGAGGACTAAAGTGCTTCAAGAATAGCATTACCCATCTCGATGGTGTTCACCATGGTTTCCCCATTTTTACCGGTAAAAAGATCACCGGTGCGAAGACCCGAATCGATAGCGTTTTGCGCAGCGGCCTCGATGGCATTGGCGGCGATGGTTTCTCCAAGCGAGTAGCGAAGCATCATCGAAACTGAGAGAATTTGTGCGATGGGATTAGCGATTCCTTGACCCGCGATATCTGGAGCAGAGCCACCTGACGGTTCATACATTCCGAAGTAAAGCCCATTGTCTTTTGCTTCTCCCAAAGATGCTGAAGGGAGCATGCCGAGAGATCCAGAGATCATGGCCATTTCGTCGGAGAGGATGTCGCCGAAGAGGTTCTCTGTTACAAGGACGTCGAATGAATCGGGGCGCTTTACCATCTGCATTGCGGCGTTATCGACATAAAGATGATCTAGGGTGACCTCGGGATACTGCGTAGCAATTTCGTTTGCGGTCTCTCGCCAGAGGACGGAAGTCGCGAGGACGTTAGCTTTGTCGACCGAGGTAAGTCGTTTATCGCGCCCCATGGCGGCCTTAAAAGCGACGTGCAGGATGTTTTCGATCTCTGATTTTTTGTAGACCATGGTGTCAAAGGCAACAGCTTCGCCATTGCGCTCTTCTCGCCCTTTTGGCTCACCGAAATAAATGCCACCGGTGAGTTCGCGAACGCAGAGGACGTCGAAACCATTGGGGATAAGCTCGTTCTTTACGGGCGAGGCGTGGGTCAAGGCGGGAAGGCAGGAGCCAGGGCGAAGATTGGCGAAGAGGCCAAAGTGTTTTCGTAAGGGAAGAAGGGCACCGCGTTCGGGCTGAATATGAGGCGGAAGATTTTCCCACTTTGGGCCGCCTACCGAACCGAAGAGAATCGCATCGGCCTTTTCGCTGGCTTCGATGGTGGCTTCTGGAAGGGGAGTCTCGTTGTTGGTAGCGTCGAGGGCTGCTCCGCCTACAAGATGAGTGGACCGGGAGATTTCAAAATTAAATTTGGCTGAGGCAGCATCGAGGACTTCGAGGGCTACGTCCATGACTTCGGGGCCGATTCCGTCGCCGGGGAGCACTGTGATGGTGTGAGACATGCGCTTGTCTAAGGTGAAGATTGAAAATGCTAAACTCTAAAGTTAGTAAAATCGGCTTTCCGGACAGAAAAAACCCCGCACGGCGAGATGCCGTTACGGGGTTTAATAATTTTAAATTTGGAGGAGCGACCTAGACGCTCTTCTTCTTGGTTTTTTCGGTAGCCGTATAGCCTTTCTTTTTAAGGGCCTTAATCAGATCAGTGGTTTTGACTGATTTTGCAGCAGTTACGACGGTGTCAGCTTTAATGCCAACTTTTTTTCCGACAGTTGCCTTTGAGACTCCTTTGACGCTTTTAAGTGCAGCCTGCACTTTTTTTGAGCAACCGGAGGCTCACCGAAGTCCCGACACCACGAGAGTGACGGTTTTTTGATCTGCAGCGACGACTTCAACAGCTCCGCCAATGCCAACGACTGCAGGAGCAGCAATGGCACCAGAAGAGAGAACTGCGAAGGCAGCAATCATGGTGATTTTAGTTTTCATGGTAATAGAATGAGAAATTACTCTTCATGAGTCATCTCTCGGCGATGAGTAAATCAAAAATGGCCGGTTTCGTCTAAGACTTTTTTATCACCCGAAAATTTGCTTTTCAGGACTGTTCTTGAAGATGTTTTCAAGATTGAGCGGGAGGAAAACAGGTATTTCAGTCAAATAGAGCAAGATCCCGCGTGGAACGCGAAAAAAATTGTCGCGGTCTGTGGTAAGATAATTAGTGGTTTGGCTTTTTAGGCATCAATCCAGAGAATGAAGGCTTCTGGGGCACTCTACAGAAAAGAGAGATTTGCACATGATCCATTCAAGGTCGATCTGATCGCCAACCCAAAAGTCGTATTCGCCAATTTTTTTGAAACCGTATTTCTCGTAGAAACGGATCGCTTTGGGGTTTTCGCTAAAGACGCTCACATAAATCTCAGAGGCTTCGATTGATTCGAAATAATTCATAGCCCAGTTCATGAGACAGCCGCCAAGTCCTCGTCCGAGGAAAGATTGTCGAACGTAGATTTGCCAAATTTCGGCGGCCTCGGGTGATGGGGATTTGGCGGGGACGTGAACCGGTCCCACTTTAATAAAGGCAACAAGTTCGTTTTGAAATTCGATGACCCGATGAGTCAGCCTCGGGTCGGCAAGGTCAGTCGCAATGACGGTATCGGAATAGGACTTCTTAAGAAAGTGATCGAGGTCTTCTTTGCGATAAAGCGGCCCAAAAGTTTCGATGAACGTATCCCTTCCGAGGGAAGCGAGCTTTGGAGTGTCTTCGGCTTTTGGGGCGCGGAGTTGGAACTCTCCGGTCATGGCTGCTATTGGTTACTCGCTTTGGGCAAGCTGTTTGAGTTCGATATTGCGAAACCAAACGGGTTGACCTTCGGCCTGAAGGGCGATGTGACCATGGGATAGGAGTAGGGAGGCGCCGGCGGCAAAGAGTTCCTTGGTGGGGACGACCGCACCTTTGGGGTCGAGTTGTGGTTTTTGATAGCGGAGGACTTCCTTCCCGTTCACCCTGTGGATAATTTCCTTATTGCCTCGAACCTCGATCTCGATCTTTACCCATTTGTCGGCTGGAATAGTGGGAGCAGAAGACTGCACGATATGCTGAGTGATGAGTTTGCCGTCTATTTCTAGATTTGTGCCGGGGGTGCAGACGTTGCCGGTGGAGCGCCTGCCTTTTCCTTCGTCAGCAAGGAACTGGAACTCAAGGCTGACTGGGAAACCTTGGTCGAGGCTCATGCTTTGGGGGGGTTGGGAGTGAACCATGATGCCGCTGTTTAGATTCACATAGCTGGGTGCGTCTGGCATCATCTTCCCGGCAAATTTATACTCCATGCGTAGAAGGTAGTGGGAGTATGAAAGATTAGTGTAAAGGTGGCCAAATTGACGGTCAAATTTAGGGTATTTGTCGTATTCACATTTGAGAATTCCGTCTTCGACGCGGAAAGTATCGAAGGCGTTTTCTCCGAGCGGATGTTTGGCGATCTTTGGGGTCCAGCCGCTGAGATCTTTACCATTGAAGAGCGTGACCCAATCCGAGGCTTGGAGAGGGAGGAGAAGTGCGGCTGTGAGGAGGAGAGAGCGGGCCATGAAGCTAAACATGTCATTTTGGTATGATTTGAAAAGCGATCATTCACCTGTCATATTTTGATGGAAGCTGATTGGTCTCGCTTTTGCTGTATCATCAGAGGAGTCATCAGGATCTGTTTTGCGATCGGGTCTTTCGACCACTGGCACTTGCGGAGAAGTGCTTTCATGAATCTCCATGAGGGTTAGTGATTAAAGACTTCCGTAGGATAGGCTCGGGACGTTTGCGCGCAGGCTTGATTTTTGTTAGCCTCCTCACATGAGCACGTTATCGGTGGAATTGACCCACTTGTTTATTTCTCCCGGCCACAATTATTATGGCCGCCACGGGGAAGGTTCTGAGAATCATGAGATCTTAGACCGGGAAAAAATCGAGTGTGTGGCGGGACGTGGTCTCTTAGATGATCGGTTTTTCGATTATAAAGAAGACTACAAAGGGCAGATTACTCTTTTTGACTATGCCACCTACGAACGGGTGATGAGCAAATTTGCTCTCCCCGATTTGCAACCGAGCGCTTTTCGGCGGAATGTCGTCCTAAAGGGAGCTGACTTGAATAGATTAATTGGAAAAGATTTCAGCCTAGGTGTGATTGAATTATCTGGCAGTGAAGAGGCGAAGCCTTGCTACTGGATGGACGAGGCTTGCGCGCCTGGGGTGGAGAAGTTCTTGCGCGGGTTCGGCGGATTGCGATGCCGGATCAAAACCAGCGGCTGTTTGACCAAGGGAATCCAGCCTCTCAGAATCCTTTAAGAGATGGCCTCTGAAAAAATGCGCTACGGAATGTTGGGTGATGACAATGCATCCATGGAAGAGAAGCTTGCCAAGTATTCCGGCAAGGTAGGGTGGGATTATTTAAAGGAGCACTTTAAGAATGGGGTCCTGTTTTTTGTGGATGAGGAGCTAACCCTTGAGGAAGTAGGTGCGGCTATTTCGGCAGACGAGACCGCGAAGGTAACTACTTGGTTGAAATTGGCTGATCTTGTTAAGATCGAAAAGCTTCACGCCATGCAATGGGAGAACAAAGAGCAGCAATTCGAGGCTTTGGTGGTTTCGCCTTTTGTTCTTTGTCGACCAATTTCCTGATATGCTTACCTTGTCACAACTCTCCCAACATCTTGTCGATCATGGTCAGCCGTCATATCGGGCGATCCAGATTCTCGATTGGATTTATAAAAAACGTGCGAAGTCATGGGATGAAATGACGAACCTTCCGGAATCACTCCGGGTAGACTTAGCGGAACATTATCCCCTCCGTCCGCTTGAGCACACGTTGACGAAAGGTTCAGAGGACACCACGAGGAAATTTCTCATGGAGTTGGCGGACGGCAGGTATGTTGAGACCGTTTTGATTCCGGCCTCGCCAGCGCTTTATGGAGAGGGATCGGACCGACACACACTTTGTGTTTCCTCGCAGGTTGGTTGTGCTTACGGATGCAAGTTCTGCGCCTCCGGACTCGATGGTTTTACACGCAATCTTTCTGCTGCAGAGATTGTTTCTCAAATAATTTTGGCCGAAGAACTGTCGGGTGAGAAAGTAAATAATCTAGTTTTCATGGGAATGGGCGAGCCTCTTGCGAATTTTAAAAATCTTTGTCTGGCCCTTGAGATGATCACTTCGGATTGGGGGCTTAATATTGGAGCTCGTCGTATCACGGTTTCAACTTCTGGTTTGGTGCCGCAGATCAAGAAATTGGCTGAATTGCCTCAGCAGATCCGGCTCGCAATTTCTCTCCATGGCCCTGATGATGAGACGCGCGAAAAAATCATGCCGGTGAATCGAAAATTCCCGGTCAGTGAGCTTTTTGAAGCCCTTCGAGTTTGGAATCTTCAGAAAAACCAAAAGATCACCCTCGAATACATCCTTATCGATGGGGTTAATGCTCGTCCGGAGCATGCTGCAATTCTAGCGAAGCGTGCGGCTTCGATCAAAGCGAAGGTTAATCTAATTCCCTATAATACGGTCGAGGGTCTGGAGTGGGTGAGACCATCAGATGCCGCTTGCCGCAAATTCCAGAAAATACTCTCTCAGGGTGGAGTTTCGGCAACTTTGCGCCTCGAAAAAGGCCATGATATCGATGCCGCGTGTGGACAACTCCGCTTGAAGAAGGAGAAAGGGGCCCTTTGATTCCTTCCTCTAAGGCAGGCAATCCGAGGAGTTTTTCCTTTGCTCGTGGCACAGTAACCGCTTCACTAACCTCACCGTTTAAATGAAAAACCTTTTGATTCCTCTGCTAACAGCACTTTTGACTTTTGTCGCAGTAGGACAGGTAAGTATTTCTCTTAAAGTTGATCGGAGGCAATACCTTAAGTATGAGCCTGTTACAGCGATTGTGACAATAACGAATCGAAGCGGACGAGAGCTCGATTTCACGAGTAAACTTGAGGGCACGATTGCTCACAGTTGGCTCGATTTCAGCATGCGGGATTCAGGGGGACGAGCCATGCAGAAGCGCCACAATAAAGTTTTTCAGAGAGCGGTGATTCCCGCTGGCCGTAGCATGTCTCGCCGGGTGAATCTGAGCGGTATGTTTGGAGTGGCTAAGGTTGGTAACTTCGCGGTGACTGCTCATGTCCGACGTCCTGGGGTGGAAGAGGTTAGCTATACCTCAAATTCCGGCCACTTTACGGTGGGCGGTGGAAGCACCCTCCACAGCGTCCCTTTTGGGGTCCCGGATAGCCCTTATCCAAAGCGGAAGTACAACATTGTGACATTTAACGATGGTAATAAGACGGCTATTTACAGTCAGGTGATGGACACGAATACGGGGCTCTCACTGTCGACTTACCGCCTTAGCGAATATCTTGGATTCGTGAAGCCATTGATGGCATTGGACCGGCAAAATCAACTTCATGTCCTTTACTTAGCTGGTCCCGAGGTCTTCGTTCATGCAACAGTTGACCAAGACGGGCAACACACCTCAACTGAGTATTTTAAGAGGGTTGCAGGCCGCAAACCAAGGTTTGTAGAGTTTACGGACGGCCAAGTGGTTGTCGCTGGGGCCATTAAATATGATCCCGAGGAAGAAGCCAAATTGGCTTCAAAAGCTCGAGGAGCATCCGAACGTCCCGAATA
>DCQM01000024.1:0-53503 GCA_002323895.1 Akkermansiaceae bacterium UBA1518 | reverse complement strand
AACGTCCCGAATAGTATGAAAAAACCTGCAAAAATAGGTTGTCAAAATCATTAATTTTTTTTAAAATTTAACTAAGCTAAAGCTTCTACTGCATGAGATTTCCCTTTTGTTCACTTATCTTATTCTCAATTTTCATACTTCAGGCATCGGCTGGATCCTTCGATACGGTGGTGATCGACGCTGGTCATGGCGGACGTGACAATGGAGGTAGCTATGGGAAAGTCTACGAAAAGTGGCTCGCTCTCGATACCGCCATTCGTGTTGAGAAAAAGCTTAAGGCTCGAGGTTTCCGCACGGTTATGACTCGCCGTAGTGACAATTTCATCACCCTTCCTGGTAGGGCCAAAATTGGGAATCGTTTTCCAAATTCGATCTTCGTGAGTATTCACTACAATTTTACTTGGAAACGAGATGTATCGGGACTTGAAACTTTTTACTGTTCGTCGCGCTCCAAGCCGCTCGCAGAAGCTGTTCAGAGAGGGATGCTTGGCGAGGTCAAGTCAGTAAATCGTGGAGCCAAGTACGCTCGATACTACGTGGTCCGTCATGCCCAAAATCCGGCCATTCTAGTAGAGGGTGGATTTGTCTCAAACTCGAAAGAGCGCGGGCGCACAAAAGAAGGCAGTTATCGAGAAGCCATTGCGAATGGGATTGTGAAAGGAATTTCAGATTACCAGAGCCTCCGACGCGGAGGGAAAGCTCACTAAGACGTCTAACTAAACGATGTCGGTTGACTGGAACGAGCGATATACGACCGGCGATACTCCATGGGAGAAAGGGGAGCACCATCCGGGGCTTCCTTTTTTATTGGCCACTCATCTGGGGGTGGTTGAGAAAGCAACGAGGATCTTAGTGCCAGGTTGTGGATTTGGATATGATGCCGACTTGATCAGAGAATTCACATCTAGCGAGATTTTTGGTTTGGATATTGCGAAGGAAGCAATTCGGAACGCGATAGAAAGATCTCTTCGAGATGAAACGACTTGGTGCGTTGGTGATCTCTTTGATTGGAAAGGAAAGTATGACTTGGTTTTTGAGCACACTTGTTTTTGTGCGATCCCAATTGATCGGCGTCAGGATTATGTCTCAGCAATGGCGTCTTTGATTCCACTGGGTGGCCACCTTCTTGGGATTTTTTTCCTTAACCCGGACCATGAGGGTGAAGAAGGTCCACCTTTTGGGGTAACTATGGAAGAACTTCATGATCTTTTTGGCGCCGAGTTTGAATTGGCTTGGTTTGAGCCTCCGGCCATGACTTTTAGTTCCCGTGAGGGCGAGGGGAGAGAGCTCTGTATGTTATGGCAAAAAAAGGCCACGGATTTTGTTGCCCATGACTAGTCAAAAACATGACCGCCAAGGGGATGGTATAGTTCTGATTTTTACGCCCTGCGAAGAGTGTGCGATAGGGCACAAATGGTAGATCGATTTTTTTAGCCAATCTCGGGTGGAGGGTGAACCAACTTCAGGAGTAAGCATTGGTGGCTTTCTTTTCTGAATAAGAAGAAATTTTCAGGGTCGCCGCCAAAAACACGCCACTAAAGACTGCTTGTCCGATCATCGCATTTCGAAAGAAGAGCCAAGTGGGAGCATATCCAGGAAGCCCTGTCCAGAGAGCCTGTCCCAGTGTTGTAAGAGACTTTGTTGTGTAGAGTGGATCCAAGGCCCAGCTCAGGGCGTTGGTGATCAGATAAAAAATAACAGCTCCTAAAAGTGAACCGGTAAAGGTTTTCAGTGGAGAGCTGTTCTTGAAAAAATTAGCGAGTCCTACCATCGCGGAAAACCCGATTATGGGGACCAAGATTTCCAATCCCACAGGATGGCCCTGAATCATGCTGGTGATTGGATAACTGAGAAGCCAAGTTGCGCTGGCGAGGATAATTCCACGTAATCCAAAGAGCGCCATTCCACAAAAGAAGAGGGAGCCGAAGGGTTGAAGGTTCCCAAAAGATTCTGGATTCAGGGCGCCGATGATACGGGCTAAGATCAGAACTAAGGCAAAGACGATGACAGGAAGTGCTCGCTTCATAGGAGGGATGTTAAAGAGTATCGGCCGAGAAGGAAATTCTAGATTTTGTATTCTTTTTGGCGGCAGAGGTAATTTATCATTCTACCGATGAAATGGTTTAGAGTAATATCCTTGCTGCTGATAATGCTGGGTGTTCTGAGTGCCGACTCACGCCCCAATATCGTTGTGTTTCTCTCCGACGATCAGGGTTGGGGTGATTTAAGTCATTCGGGTAACAAGGATCTCAAAACTTCGAATATTGATTCGTTGGCTCGTGATGGTGTGAGTTTCGATCGCTTTTTTGTATGTCCGGTCTGTTCTCCAACTCGTGCGGAATTCCTAACCGGGCGATACCATCCCCGTTCGAATGTTTATTCAACTTCCGCAGGTGGAGAGCGAATGGACCTCGATGAGATGACGATCGCTGATCTTTTTAAAAAGTCAGGCTATGCGACGGGAGCTTTTGGGAAATGGCATAATGGAATGCAATTCCCATACCATCCTAACGGCAGAGGTTTCGATGAGTTTTACGGCTTCTGTAGCGGCCATTGGGGAAATTATTTTTCACCAATGCTTGAGCGAAACGGCGAAATTATAGAAGGAAAGGGATTTTGTATTGATGATTTCACGACCCAGGCGATGGACTTCATGGAGAGGTCCAAGGCTAAGAGTCAGCCGTTTTTCGCCTATATCCCCTACAATACACCACACTCACCGATGCAAGTCCCTGATGAATACTGGGAAAAATTTGCTCACAAAAATCTTAAGATGAAAGCTGGAGACCGACATCTTCGGAGTGCTTTAGCAATGTGCGAAAATCTGGATTATAATGTTGGCCGGGTCCTCGCGAAGTTGGACCAGCTTAAGGTGGCTGAGAATACGATCATTGTCTGGTTTCATGATAATGGTCCAAATGGAAAACGTTGGAATGGTGGGATGAAGGGACGGAAGGGATCAGTTGAAGAAGGTGGTTGTCGCAGTCCTTTATTCATTAAATGGCCAGGTGGGATAAAGAAGGGACGGCAGATTGAGAAGATCGTATCAGTACGCGATTTACTGCCAACCCTCTGTGAGTTGGCGGAAATCAAAGCCTTGCCGCCAAGTCCTCTAGATGGGAAGAGTTTAGTGGCACTGATAAAAAACTCCGATGCTGAATGGGGAGATCGAATCTTTGTAAATCAGTGGAAAAATAAGTTTGGAGTTCGATCTCAGAATTATCGGCTGGGTGAGAAAGGAGAGCTTTTTGATATGGCCTCAGATCCAGAGCAGCTTAAGCCAATCCAAAATGAAAAAGTTTCCCGCAAGTTAAGGGAAGCTCTAGCCAAGTATAAGATGGAGGTGCTCCCTGAATATGGAGGGGGAAAAGATGAGCGGGATTTTGTGATTGCTCATCCGGGTTCAAAGCTGACTCAGCTACCGGCTCGGGATGCCGTGGCCACGGGTGGTTTGAAGCGCTCAAATCGGTTTCCAAACGATTCCTATTTTGAGAGTTGGAACTCAATCGATGATCGGATCACTTGGAAGGCGGAAGCAGGGGAGTCCGGTTTCTTTGAGGTGGAGATCTTTTATGCCGCCAAGAGTGGAGGAGCAAAGTATCGGCTCTCGTTTAAAGGGGGCGAGCTAGACTTTGTTATTCCGAATGCTCATGATGTTCCAAAATTGGGGGCCGGAAAAGACCGTTCTCCCCGAAATGAATCTTACACAAAAGATTGGGCGCGTTTGAAGGTGGGTCGGATAGAGCTTACCAAAGGCGAAGGTGAGCTTGTCCTAGAGGCACTCAAGATCCCGGGTAATGAAGCGATGGAATTCCGTCTTCTAACCTTGAGGAGGATCGAATGAGAGATTTGGCTAACGTGCTTGTAGGATTTTATCGGTCTCGAGTCCCGTAAGGGCTTTGAGGCCTTTAATCATTCGGGCAAGGATGAACCCTCCAATTACGAGTAAGGGAACACCGATGACCAGAAAGCCCCAACCGGTGATGCGCCCAACGTCCTTATTGTAAAGTTCTTTCCAGTTTTCAGCCGTAGGGTCGAGATCATTAAGAAAGTAAAATGCGAGTCCAAGGTTCATAGCGGCTGAGAGGCAAAAGGAGCCAAAAAAGAGGATCGTGGAGGACCAGAGAAGTTTTTCTAGTTCGGTCTTCTTACCGTTTTCGTTAACCTTCTGGTTGATCCGTCCGTGGTCGAAGATTGCGTCATTATAGACGAAGGCGTTAAAAAGCGGCGTGGCTGACCGATGTGTGATTAGGAAAAGGGAGCCAAGGATCAGAGGTTGAACAGCTTCTTTAATTCCGAAGAGAAGTGGGGCGTTTTTACGGGTCCCGGGATCATTATCGGAAAAGAGATAGATCGTAATGAGTCCGGTGAGAAGGACGTTAAAAACACCGACTGCTGAAAAAGTGTTGAGTTTTTTGTGCTGAATAAAGTGCCATACCCCATAAGCAAGCGGGATGGCAATGGCGAGTCCCATCGCGACATAAGGGCCAAGATGCCAGGCTTTTTCCCCATCTTTACTGCAATGACTGAGGATGAGCACAGGGAGAATGACGTTGACGATGATATCGGTCAGTGGATTGTCCTTCTTTTTTGAGGTGGGCGAGTCTGCTTCTTGGGAGTCGTTCATTGCGGGGGGAGTAGTGAGATGAATTGAAAAGGGCCCGCTCGCTAGCGGGCCCTCTGGAAATTGAATTTTGAGAGGTCTAAGCAGAGTAGATGCTATTGCCGGACGAGCGGAGTTCGTCGCAAGCTTGTTTCATACGATCGCAAAGGGATTGTTCGGCTTTCTTGAGGTAGCTGCGTGGATCATAGCATTTCTTATTGCCAACTTCGCCGTCGATCTTGAGCATGCCTTCGATATTTTCACACATGTGGGTAACGATAGGGCGTGAGAAGGCATACTGGGTGTCGGTGTCGATATTCATTTTGATCACACCATAGTCGAGGGTTTCTTGGAGGTCCTGAGGAGAGGTTCCGGAACCTCCATGGAAGACGAGGTCCATCTCGGCCTCTTCACCATACTTGTCCATGACGACCTTTTGTCCGTCACGGAGAATAGTAGGCTTGAGCTTAACCGCCCCGGGTTTGTATGCGCCATGAACATTACCAAAAGTAGCAGCAAACATGAAGCGGCCGATCGGGCTGAGAGTTTCATAAACCTGCATCATATCCTCAGGCGTCGTATAAAGTTTCTCGGCGGGAAGGCCTGAGGTGTCGTGACCATCTTCTTCGCCACCAACGCAGCCTGCTTCGATCTCAAGGATGATATTAAGCTCGACGCACTCCTTGAGGAGTTCGGCGGAAATCTTCATGTTCTCGTCGAGATCTACGACCGATCCATCGAACATGTGGGATTGGAAGAGTGGACCCTTACCTTCAGCAATCCGCTTGCGAGAGGCGTCAAGGAGAGGGCGAAGGAAGGAGTCGACCTTTTCGGGGTGGCAATGGTCCGTGTGGAGGGCAATGAGCACATCGTATTTTTCAGCGAGAGTGTGGACGGCTTCGGCAAGGACGATTGCTCCAAAAGCGGCGTCTCCAACGGCGGTGCCGGCTGCGAATTGGCCACCTCCGGTCGAAACTTGAATGATCCCATCAGACTTGGCCTCGGCAAAGGCTTTGAGAGCTCCGTTGGCAGTTGTGAGAGAGGTGATGTTGATGGCAGGATAGGCATAACCACCCTTTTGGGCGGCATCGAGCATCTGGGCGTACTGTTCTGGGGTCGCGACTGGCATGACTGCGAGGGAGTTACCCTAGATCGGTGAAACTGGCAAGGATGGTCTTGTGCCACCCCCTAAACCCTAAGCTGGTGCTTTCAAGAAGGTCTCACTAGGCTTTTGGCATGAGCATCGTTGGAGTAATTTTTCTTTTGGTTCTCGGATATCTCTGTTCTTCTGATCGAAAGGCAATTTCTTGGCGGACGGTGGGCGGGGCATTTTTGATTCAGGTGATTTTAGCGGTGTTTGTCTTACGAACACCTTTGGGTGTTAAGGCTCTGGAATGGCTAACGATGCGGGTGAGTGACCTGATTGGAGCGGGTGAGGAAGGGATCTCTTTTTTGTTTGGACCGCTATCCGATGGTGGCGGGGGAGTTGGTTGGATCTTTGCGTTTAAGGTTTTGCCGGTGATTATCTTTTTCTCCTCTCTAATTGCTGTTCTCTATCACCTGAGGATTATGCAGCTGGTGATTCTTTTGGTGGGTGGAGGCTTGCGAAAGGTGCTGGGAACGAGTCGGGCAGAATCGTTTTCGGCTGCGGCAAATATTTTTGTGGGGCAAACTGAGGCCCCCTTGGTGATTCGGCCTTATCTTCCGAAAATGACGAGTTCGGAACTATTTGCGGTGATGGTGGGTGGTCTGGCAAGTATTGCGGGTTCGGTTTTGGCTGGTTATGCTGGCCTGGGAGCTAGGATGGATCATTTGATCGCAGCCTGCTTTATGGCAGCGCCTGGAGGCTTGCTTTTTGCGAAGCTCATTATGCCGGAGACGGAGGAGGTGGATGACAGCAGAATCGAATTGGCGGAAGGCGAGGATCAGCCGGTAAATGTTATCGACGCAGCGGCTCTGGGAGCTTCGAGTGGATTGAAGCTCGCTCTCAACGTGGGGGCAATGCTTCTCGCGTTCGTGGGGTTAATTGCGCTGGCGAATCTCTTTTTTGGAGAAGTAGGTGGTTGGTTTGGCGATCCCCAATTCAGTCTTGAAAAATTACTCGGATGGTTTTTTGCGCCAGTCGCTTATTTGCTCGGAGTGAATGGTAGTGAAATCCAGCAGGCTGGAAGTCTCATCGGCCAGAAGCTGGTGATGAATGAGTTTATGGCCTTCAAGAGTTTTTCGGAAATAAAGGAAGGATTGAGTGTAAAAACTCAAGGTATTGTGACCTTTGCCTTGTGTGGGTTCGCTAATCTTTCCTCAATCGCTATCTTATTGGGTGGGTTGGGGGTAATGGCTCCCGGGCGAAGAAAGGAAATTGCCCAGCTTGGTTTGAAAGCAGTTTTCGCCGCAACCCTCGCCAATTTGATGAGCGCAGCCTTAGCCGGACTTCTTTTATAGCTTCAAAGTCCATTGGACTTTTGATCTTTCGTGCTGTCAGACGGCAAATTTTTAAGGCATCTTACCTGCACATGAGCCGCACACTCACAATCATTCTAGGGGTTATTTTTTCAGTTCAAGCGATTGGTGAGGTTGTCATCAACGAAATCGCTGCGACTCACGTGCCCCGCAATTTGCGATGGGATCAAAATGATCAAGCCTATTCAGGATCGGGTCCAGCATGGTGGTCCGCATCTTTCGATGACTCAAGATGGCTTTCGGGTAATTTACCAATGGGATATTCGCTTGGTCGTATTGCTACCGATCTAGGGTCGGAGTTGAGAAGTATTTCACCCTCATTCTACGTCCGGAAGAATTTTGAAGTATCGACTTCTGAGGCGGCATCGTCGGCCCCCATGATTCTTGAAATTAATTACAACGATGGTTTCATTGCGTGGATCAATGGGGTGGAGGTAGCTCGAGGGAATATGGGGGCGGCGAAAGCTCATATTTACCATGACCAGTTATCCCATCGGGGGAGTACGTTGGGGACGAATAGTGAATCGATTACTTTGCCGATCGCTTCGGAATTATTGATCCGAGGGAAAAACATCATCGCGATACAGGTTAACAATTTAACACTGACTGGGAACATGCGTCTTGAAATGTCGCTCCGGATCGATGAACCCTCTGGGGCTGATCCTCAGCTTTTTTCTTCGGGTAGTGCTGTGACTTATCTTCCTGGGTTGCGTGAACCTAGCTCAGGCTTGGTTGACCCTGTCACTTCCCCGGATGATCCTTCGGATTGGATCGAGCTTTATAATAATGGGGAAGAGGCAGTGAACCTCGGGGGGTGGAGTCTAAGTGATGATTTGATGGAGCCACTTAAGTGGAGTTTTCCGGTAGGGACGACAATCTCAGCGGGAGAGTATTTGGTTGTTTTGGCGGATGATCCGGATAATCCGGTCGAGGGGGGTGATTTTTTGCACACGAATTTCAAGTTGGCCTCAGGAGGCGAGTATGTGGGCCTTTATGACAGTGGCGGAAATCCGGTTTCTGAGATTTCACCCAAGTATCCAAGACAGTTCCCAAATTATAGTTTTGGTCTCACTGCGGATGGGAAATGGCGATATTTTCAGACGCCTAGTCCAGGACAGTCAAATTTGGGAAATGAGTTCGTTGGGAAAGCTGATGCTCCTGATTTTAGTCAAAAGGGTGGCTTCTATGACGACGCACTTGTGGTGACGCTTAGCTCAATGACTCCAGAGGTGACAATCCGCTACACCACTGATGGGAGTGAGCCGACGCTTGAGAATGGGAGTGACTACACCCTGCCGCTTTCGCTCAATTCGATCAATTCACGACGTGGACACGTCATTCGAGCTCGTTCGTTTCGCGATGGTTTTATCGCTTCAAATATCAAAACCAATACCTTCTTGATTAATCAAGATCCGCGGGTCCGGACTGGTCCAGCTTTAGTTTATGCAGGTGACCCTGAGCGTGCTCTTTATGATCCATTCGGAGTGTTGGCGATTAATGGTGGATCTTTTCCTGGTAATAAATGGCGGCCCTCCCGTAAGTCCGATTATAATAATGTCATTAATCGCGGGCGTGCTTACGAGCGTCCGATTCATGCTGAATATTATTTTAAGGATGGGACTGCAGGCTTCCGTTCGGACGTGGGATTGAGAGTTGCTGCCAGTTCGTATTCTCGCCCAAGGATGCAGTTGACCCAGACATCAGCTTCCCCCTGGCCTGATTCAGCGGTTCAGAAGCCTTCGTTTAACCTATACTTCCGCGACGACTATGGGAACCCGTCGGTAAGTCTTCCTTTAAACGGTCCAGCGCGAACCTTTAGCGGATATGAAAGATTTCGGATTCGGGCAGGGAAAAATGATATTCGTAATCCCTTCATCATTGATGAGTTATTTCGTCGTCTCAGCTCTGATATGGGAAATGGTGCTAGTCTTGGCGTTATCAATAGCCTTTACGTGAATGGCAGTCTTAAAGGATATTACAATATGGTAGAGCGTCTCCGTGAACCATTTTTCCGGTCATTGCATAGTAATAATGACGGCGCCCAATGGGACGTTCTTCAGTATGAGGGAAATGATAATATTGCGGAAGGCGATAAGACCGCTTGGGACGATATGATTAGTCGTTTGAATGCGGCGATAAATACCCAGAACTGGCAAAAGGTGCTTGAGGTGGCGGACGTCGAAAATATGGCAAATTATTACCTCCTTAATATTTACGGAGCAACATGGGATTGGCCCCATAATAATTGGGTCGCTGCTAAAGAGCGATCAGCTGAGGGTCGGTATCGGCTTTATGTTTGGGATGCCGAAGGCGCTATGAATAATGCCGGGAATCGCCCGGTTTCTCAGGAGATGATTCGTAATTATATCGCGGGCACTTCCACAGGTCAGAATGGTCAGACTGGGACGCGAGGAGAACTGCGTGATCTATGGCGGGGTCTCAATCGATGGGAGGAATTTCGATTATTGTTTGCTGACCAGATTCAGAAGCACCTTTTTAATGGTGGGATTTTGGATGATAGGGATCAGTCGAATTCACATATCCGAAAACGCTTTGACGGGCTGAAAAGTGAATTTGAGGACCTACTCCGCTTAATCGAAAATCAGGCTGTTAATACGGGAAAGGTTCTCCGATGGACCAATCCTGCAAGCGGCCGGCGTCGCTACCTTCTTGGTCCAGTGCGTCAAGACTTCCGCGATAATAATCTATGGCCTGAAATCTCGCCACCTGCCTTTAGTCAGTTTGGGGGGACGGTATCCGAAGGGTATCCGCTACTTATTACTAATGAAAATACCATGTTCTACTATACCACTGACGGATCTGATCCGAGGATGCCAGGTGGTGCTCCAAATCCCAATGCCATCTCGCAGACTGGAGGGTTGCAGGAAGAAGTGTTGATTGAGGAGGGATCGATTTGGAAATACAATGCAACAGAGGGAGATTTGGGAACAGAATGGCGCTTATTAAGCTACGATGATAGTGAATGGCAAAGTGGTTCGGCTCCTCTTGGGTATGGCAAGATTGCAAGCGGTGGTGTGACAGTTGCAATTGAAACTGAAGTGAATCGTGCGCCCCCACGGCAGTCGACTAGCTATTTCCGTAAAGCTTTTGAAATTGATGATCCTTCGGCATACCTGTCTCTTTCGGCGAACCTTTTAGTAGACGGGGGAATCGTGATTTTTGTGAATGGTATGGAGGCCTTTCGTGGATCTAATTTGCCCACTCAAACGGATTATTCGACTGTCCCGACGTCTGATACAGATGATGGAAATGAGGCTGATTATCGAGCCTATCCGATTGACCCGAATCTTCTAGTTAGCGGTTCAAATATAATCGTAATTGAACTCCACAATTCCCCAGGGAATAGTGACATGGTCCTAGACATCGGGTTGAGCGGTGAGCGCGCTGCCAATGGGAATGTACCGATCTTCGTGAATGAGCCAGTTACGGTGAAGGCTCGCAGTTTTGAAAATGGTGAATGGAGTGCGGTTACTTCATCTAGCTTTACCGTCGATTCGGTGCCAGCGACCTCCCAGAATTTAGCAATTGCTGAGATCCTCTACAATCCTGTCGGAGCCAATCAGGCCGAGATTGATGCTGGTTTTGATGATGGCGATTTCTTTGAGTTCATTCGCTTGGAGAATTTCTCACGGGAAACTATCGATCTGAGCTCTGTTCGCCTCACTGATGGTATTATTTTTGATTTTTCCGAGTCCTTTATTCGTGTTCTTGGTCCGGGAGAGAAGCTTCTCTTAGTTAAGAGCATCGATGCCTTTCGCGTTCGTTTCGGAACCGATTTTGACGGGTTGATTGCCGGTGAATATTCAGGACAGCTTTCGAATGGGGGAGAACAGCTTAGGATGATTGGGCAGGAAGACTCTCTCATTCATGAGTTTTCCTATGACAATTCTTCGCCGTGGCCGGATCTAGCTGATCTCGATGGACATTCTATTCAAGTCATTGATCGACGGGGAGATCATGGTGATCCAACTAACTGGAAGATGTCGGGTTCTCAAGGTGGCTCTCCCGGTGGGCGGCTGGATTTTTCTTCATGGCAGGCCGCCGTCTTTTCGGGCGCAGATTTGCTAAATCCTGCAATTTCTAGTGAGGATTCCGATCCTGACGGTGATGGTTGGAGTAATTTCTTTGAGTTTTCCTTAGGTTCACTTCCTCGTGATTCAGCCAGCTCGCCTGGGAAGCTAGCTAGTGAAATCAGGGAGATCGATGGTGAGAGCTATCTCACCGTTACTATTACTCGCGCCCCCGGGGAGAGAGCAGCTAGGGTGGTCGCAGAAGTGAGTGGCGATCTTTCTAGTTGGACCGATGAAGGGGTGTTAGTGCTTCCCGAGTTAATGTCTGAAGACGGCTCTGTGACTTCTACTTATCGTCACCCGCTGTCGATTGGGAAGGGCGATGCTTACCTCCGACTCAAGGCGATTTCGGAGTAGGTTTTACCGATCTAGTGAGATTGCTTCGGCATAAGCGAGTTCACCAGTTCTGCCATTATAATATTGAAAAATAATTTGTGGGTGGGGGTAGGCGACCAAGCGCTTATTTCCCAGTTTTTGAGGCATATTGAAGACATTGTTCACTTGGACGACACAGAAGTAAGGGTAAAGCCGCTGGAGTCTTTCGAGGTCGGGAAGGATGTAAGAGCTCCAGCGGATGTCGCATTTGCGCGGACCCCAGTCGAAGATGCCAGTAGCAGGCCGATTCATTTCGTCATTCTTGGGGACGTGATTCACGCTGTTGTGCGGGCCACAACAGAACTCCCATACATTGTCAGTAATTTTGATGGCGAAGCTATTGTGGAGGTCGCCGGTCATAACAAAGACTTTCTTCCCGAGCTTGTCCCACTCGTTAATCAACTGTTCACGTTCATCGAGAAAGCCGGTCCAAGCTTCTTCTTTATTTTTAGCGGCTTCAAAACCACCAGCGCCACTGTGAGGAATCATAAAGGGGACAGTGGAGGTGAGGAAAAAGAAATCAGCATCACTTTCCTTCATTGATTTGAGTAGCCACTCGCGTTGTGTCTTTCCAAGCATGGAGACTCCTTCCTTACCGCGATTTGCTACGTCGTGCATGTCTCTCGAGCCCCGGGTGTCGAGGAGAAAGAATTCGCAATTTGCGACGCGAAATTTCCCAAAGGAACTACGTCCGATTGAGTAAGTGACTTCATCGCTTACCTTCGCTGGCATGTGGAGCTCCAGGGTGTGGGCGTTTATGACTTTAGTGATTTGATAAACATAGGAATTCTTATGCCCATCGTCGTTGTCAAACTTGAGGTTGTTGACACCAGCTTCGGGAGTGCCCCAGTGAACGTGAAGCGTCCCCATCTTATCAATTGGGAGTTTCGTGAAATCGGTCGAAGAATCGATGAGGAGCTTACTGCCGGCAGTCATTTTTCCACGGGCAGCGTGGACCCTGCGGGGATGTTCTACGGGGTTGGCCCAGCCAAGGTAATCGAACCAAGCTCGGGTCCCAATATCACGAAATACGGTTCGGCGGTGGCGTTTGCCGATTTCGGCTGAGCCCCAAATATCGTTTACGAGCTCGTGATCATCAAAGGTGAAATAGCTGGGGACGTTACGATGCCACTGGGCTAGTTCATTTCCCCGACTGAGGTAGAGTTTGTAGTTTTCCCAGACCCCGACGATTGAGGGCATAGTTTTCACGGTGGGTGGGAGGGCATCTTGTCCTTGAATGAGGCGCCAGGCTTCGGATGGGTATGTGCGGAGCTCCTCGTAGAGCCAGTCACCATTCATAATGTGGAAGTGAGTTTTATCAGCCCAGTCTTGATTCAGGTTTTCGTAGACTGGTGAGCGGTGGCCGATTCCATGAAGCGGGTTTTGGTTTGCACAGGATCCGACTTCAAATCGGAAGTTGAAGAGGCCTTTTGGGTTATGTTCTGGGTTCCGGCTTTCCTCCGCCGAGGGCAAGGTTAAGAAAGTCCCAGGAAGGCCGTGAGGATTGTCGTTTACGAAAATCTGGTAGTGGTAGCGGGTATCTCCTTTGAGACCTATCAAATTAGCAACGCCAGTATTGTCCCGGTCGATCTCGGTTTTTGCAGGAAGGCTCGAATGAGTCAATTGAGACGGCTCCGTTCCAAATTTAACGATAAATTCGCCAGGTTCAGAAGTCCGGCCCCAGACGGCGACTGAGCTACTAGTTGGTTTCCCCAGCATCGGGCCGTGAGTGAGCCTGATGGGGTCTCGATAGGCTTGAGCTTGCAGAAATAGGGTGACGGTAAAAAGTGAAACAAGTTTCAACATATTGATAGGGTGACAGATTAAGGTGTAGAATGCACCGAGATTTCGATGTCGACATAATCTTGCCCGTTGCTCGGGGGACGGGTAGTTTTGGTACATGGCATTCACGGTGGCCAAAGCATTTGACCTTATTTCGGTGGCTCACGAGCGTGGACGACTTGCGCATGCTTTTTTGGTGACAGGTGCCAAAGGCGGCGGGAAGGAAGATTTGGCCGCAAAAATGGCGCACCTTCTCAATAGTAAGGGGGATGAGGGGGATGATCTTTGGGGAGACCCTGTTGAGGTTGAGGCTCCTCTACTTGCTGAACAAGAAGGAGAATATATTCGCGTGGTCCGCCCTCGGTCCAAGTCCCGAAAAATTGCGGTGGATGATATTCGTGCTCTTGAAAAAATGATGAATCAATCGTCCCCTGAGGGGACATGGAAGATTGGGGTTATTGTAGATGCGGATAGGATGGGGGACTCAGCGGCCAATGCTTTTCTAAAGACCTTAGAAGAACCACCTCGCGAAAGTATTCTACTTTTACTCTCAAGCGAACCCGAGAAGTTGCTTACCACTATTTGGTCGCGTTGTGTTCATATTGCATTGGCGGCAACACCGGGGGCTGAGAGGTCGGAGCAGGTAGAGCGTATTTTGCCACTTCTGGAGAGTGTTACCCGGGACGGGATTGGTGAATTAGAAACAGGGTTAGCCGTCAAGGCAGGGCTCGAAAGTCTCCTCCGCGATCGCAAGGTAGAGATTGAGAAGGGTTATGCTGGCTTATTGAAGGAAGACAAGGTGAAGTATCAAAAGATTGTTGATTCGAAGTGGATAGACGATCGGGAGAAAGTGTATTTAGCGCAAGCTTCCGCTGATTATTTGGGGGAGCGGGCTTTGATGATTGAGACTATCCATGCTTGGGTTGGTGATTTACTCCGATTGAAGGCTGGTGGCGAAGGTTTGGAGTTTCCTGAGCATGAAGAGGTGATGAAAAAAGCGGTGGAGGATGAAGATTTAGACGTGCTTTTGCGACGGGTCGCGGCCATGGAAGAGCTGCGACGCTTATTGGAAACAAATGTCGTGGAAGCGCTCGCACTTGAGGTTTCCTTGATGAATACCTTTGGAAAGATTACCGCATGAAAAGAGATAAGTCATTTGTCGACCATATCCGCGTTCACTGTCGCGCCGGGAATGGTGGACACGGAGCGGTAAGTTTTCGTAAGGAAAAATTTGTCCCCCGAGGAGGCCCCGATGGTGGTGATGGTGGGAATGGTGGCAAAGTAAAGTTGATAGTCGATGGGAACACCGACAATCTTCGTAATTTCCATTACGACCCGAAGCTTTATGCAGAAGATGGTGCCCATGGGCAAAGTTGGAAGCGGCATGGACGAGACGGAAAGACTAAGATTGGGCGGGTTCCTCCTGGAACAGTTATTTATCGTAGTCCAGCCTTTGATGTTCAGGAAGCGGTCGAGATGGAGCGCAGCGAGGAAGGGGTGGATCTTGTTCCGGTATGCGACTTGACTGAGGAAGGGCAGGAGTTTGTTTTGCTTGAACCGGGGAAGGGTGGACGAGGAAACTTTCATTTTCGGAGCGCTACGAATCAGGTTCCACAAGAGCGGGAGCTAGGAACCGAAGGAGATCAGGGCGTCTTTTACCTCGAACTTCGGAGAATCGCAGATGTCGGGTTGGTTGGATTTCCAAACGCTGGAAAATCGACTCTCTTGGGAAAAATCTCAGCGAAGCAGCCTAAGGTTGCATCGTATCCATTCACGACATTAACCCCCCAAATCGGGGTCGTGACTCTTGATGGTCAGAAGCGGTGTACGGTTGCTGATATTCCAGGGCTGATTGAGGGGGCTCATGATAATCGTGGACTTGGCCATGAATTTTTGCGCCACATTACTCGCTGTCGGGTGTTGCTTTTTGTGGTCGATATTCCGGGAAGCGAGCTTCGTGATCCGATCGAGGATATCCAAACTTTGCGGACCGAGATCAAACTTTACGACGAAGATCTAGCAAAATTCCCGTGGATGGTTGTTGCTAACAAGATGGATCTTGAGGGTGCCGAAGAAAACCTTGCGATCTTTAAGAATCGGTTTCCTAAGATTCCAATTGTTCCGATTTCAGCAATGGAGGGCGAGGGGCTGGATGAGCTGAAGGTAGAGATGTCTCGGATTCTCGATTCTAGTGATGAGTGATCTGCTTTTCGTTTATGGAGCCCTGCGTAAAGGAGCTTCAAGCGACTGGCGGATGGAGGGCGCCCGCTGCTTGGGATCAGCCGTAGTGCAAGGAACGCTGGTAAAGATTGATTGGTATCCGGGCCTAGTTTTAAAAGGGGACACCCGAGTGAAGGGCGAGGTTTACGAAGTTGGGCCGGAGTTACTAAAACAACTCGATAAATTTGAGGGGATAGGTTCTCAAAATGAGGCGGAAGATGAGTATCACCGAATCCGAATTAACGTTTCGTTAGGCCAGAAGCCTACGAAAGTTTGGATTTATGAGTGGTTGAAAGGAATCGAAGATTATGAAGTCGTCTATTCAGGAGATTGGATGTCGGCTATGAAATCTGATTCTTAACCCATGAAAGCTAGCTAACCCAACTTTGATGGGTGTTTCATGGAGCCAAAATATTAAGCTTCTTTCGCTTCGTCGAGACGAGGGTGTTCGTTGAGAAGATCTTTCCGATTGAGCCCTTTGCCTCGATTCATTTTATCCATTTCACGTAGCGTGGCTTCCATCCCGTGAACGGCGGCGAGGACATCAAGGGTATGGCCGGTTTCGGAAATCGTGTGCATGTTACGAATTGGGAACCCGATAGAGGTGGCAGCACTGTCGACTCCAGCAAGGGAAGCCGCCATGGCGTCGGTCCCTGTGTCGCGACCAGCGAAGTCAATCTGATATGGGATGTTTGCTTTTCGGCAGGCCTTTTCAATGATGCTGTTGATGTAGGCGCTAGTGATGGAGCCGTTGGTGAGGCTGAATCCTTTGCCCATACTGAGATTGTTCATTCGCTTTGCTGAAAGACCGGGTGCTGCGTCATAGTCGTGATTGACGTCGGCTCCAATAAGAATATCTGGCTTCATTTCTCCGGCAATGGCAGAGGCTCCCATGCGTCCGATTTCTTCGTGCGTCGCGATGGTGTGAAGAACTCGAATGTTTTTGAGAGGTTTTTTGGCAAGAAGCTTTGCAAGCTCTGCAACCATGAAGCAGCCGAGTCCGTTGTCGAGATAAGCACCATAAAAGGTATCCTCGGTGAAGCCCTTGCGGATCGGGCGATTCAAAATGATGGGGTCGCCAGGACGGATCCCGAGAGCTTCGACGCGCTCCTTACATTTTTCGCCATGTAGTTGGAGTTCGAGAAAAAGCATGTCTCCCTTAATTCCTTTGTCACCAGTTCGCTGGGCGGGTTCGGAGAAGTGGATAGCGCCTAGAGCCTCGATTGTGCCTCCTTCAATGACGCGATATTGGCCAGGCTTCTTGGGCTTTTGAGAGAAAAGTTTTACTTCGTGGCCAATGAGAGTGCAGGGGAGAAACGAGTCACTGTTCACCCATATTTTTCCATCGCTGCCGATGCTGCGGACCTGAAGGCGAATTTTGTCGGCGTGCCCGATAAACATGACTGATGGTTTTTCATCATCTCCTGGGTCAGTATCTAGGACGATACCAGCATTTCCTTTGAATTGTTGGACGGCCCAGGACTTAGGTTTAATTCTATCGAAGTTCGGTTTTATTACGCCGTAGGTCATTGCTCCCTCGAGTCCAATCGGACTTGGAGCGGCAAGAATTTCACGCATAAAGTCAAATTGCTTTTTAGGCATTGGCTTAGCCCATGGTGCTGTTCTTTGGGCGGCGGCTTTGTTTTTTGAAGTCATGGGTTGATACATAGGGCTGATTGAATGGAAGGGCAAAATCTTATCTGCGGATTCTGACGACTACTCTTAAGGTCATTACCTTATCGATGGAGATCGATTGAAGCCAAGGGTTAAGCGTCAGCGAACCAAATCTATTTCCCAAGCTTTGATGGCAAAAAAATCCGGCCTCATCCCTTAGGATGGGCCGGATTTTAGGTGAGATTTAGATTACTTGCTTCCAAGGTAGTCGGAAACTCCCTGATGGTCTGCGGTCATTGCTTCCTGGCCTTTTTGCCAATCCATCGGGCAAACCTCGCCGTGTTCTTCAAAGTGCTGCAAAGCATCGATGGTCCGAAGGCATTCCGCGATGGAACGTCCGAGAGGCATATCGTTGACGACTTGGTGGCGAACTTTACCGTCCAGATCTATGAGGAAAAGTCCGCGATAGGCTACGAGTTCACCTTCGACGGCAATATTCCCTTTTTCATCGATCATTTCCTCGCCTGCAAGGACATCGTAAGATTCGGATATCGTTTTGTTGATATCAGCAACAAGTGGGTAGGTGACTCCCTCAATGCCCCCCTTACTCTTGGGGGTGTTGAGCCAGGCCCAGTGGGAGAATTCGGAATCAGTTGAGCAGCCAACAACGGCAACGTTACGGGCCTCGAATTCAGCGATCTCTTCCTGAAAGCGGTGGAGCTCGGTAGGGCAGACGAAAGTAAAATCTTTCGGGTAGAAGAATAAGACGACATACTTTTCACCTAAATATTGTTCCAGAGAGAAGGAGTCGATGATGTTATCACCTTGCACGGCTTTCGCCGTGAAGGTCGGGGCTTTTTTTCCAATCAAGACAGACATGGTAGTGGTTTGGATCTTTTAATCCGTGAAGTGGACTTAGGACGTGAAATCGGTTCCGTCAAGCCACGGACTCGATGAATTTAGTGACTTGCGGGTGTTTCGGTTTCCGAGTGGTGGGAAAAAAGGCGGCTAAAGTTCCTCTTCCTCTCCTTCTGGAACAGGAGGCAAGAGGTCTTCCCGCTCGAGAAGAAGTGGGATGGAGAGGTCGTCGAGAAGGTCATTGGAGGTTCGGTTTATGACTCCTACCAATGGAATAATACGGTCAAGTTCGGCGATCGTGCAATGAACCATCGATGAAATGATATCTGCATCGTAGATTTCTTTGTCAAAAAGATTGGTGATGCGAAAGACGACAAGGTTCCGATCGAAATCGTATTCGAAGTTGCCGAGAGTCAATTGCTTGTTCGCCCGCATGATAAGCTCTAGGGCTAGTGGCATCCGCTCCTCATCGAATGTCATGGGGGATTCGGCAACAACGGCAAGGGAATTTAGGTTTGGGAAGGCTTGGGCGTGAAGATGAATATGAGTGTGATGGGCCTCAAATGCTGATGTGACGACCTCGCGGTTTTCGATCTGTTCACAATGCCAGCCCTGTTTGCCAAAGGCGTCGATGACGGAGTGAAGTTGTCTGGATATTGCCATGTGTGGCAAAGATGGAAGGGGCGCGAGGGAATGGGAAGAAATTTGTATATCAAAGAGAAATTTTTAAATTTTTGGAAGGTGGTTTGTTGTTGGGCCGTGATGGAAGGCTTGCCAAAAGCCGAGATGCGTGATCTGGACGTATTATCAAATATATTAAATTGATGATTTTCGGTGGGGAATCGGGCTGTCGAAATTTGATGATTAACTTAACATGTAGGCCAAATTAAGGGCTCCGGTGTCAATTTTTAGTGGTGACAAACCCGATCCGCTAAGTTTTTCTAGGGGCGTGAAGCTCACCCCGGCTCTTCTTTTAGGAATGCGACTTGGACTCTAAATCGAGTCTGAAGTCGCTGTTTTTCTTTGGGCCATTCTCCATCACCCGTCAATTGATCGGACTTTTCCAAGGGCAGACATTTTCCTCCTAGCTGAGTCTGTGCGTTTCCTTGTTGAGCGAACAACGAGAAAATGAAATCTGAATCCATTAGCAAATATCGTCCGTTCCCGGCAGTGGCTCTTGCCGACCGGTCCTGGCCCGATCGTCTCATTACCGAGGCTCCAACTTGGTGTTCCGTCGACTTGCGTGACGGGAATCAGGCTCTTCCCATCCCTATGAGTGTGGAGGAGAAGCTGGAGATGTTTGATCTCCTGGTGAAGGTGGGGTTCAAGGAAATCGAGATCGGATTCCCGTCAGCAAGTGATACTGAGTTTTGTTTCATGCGCCGATTAATCGAAGAAGATCGAATCCCGGAGGATGTGACGGTCCAAGTTTTAGTACAAACTCGTCGACATTTAATCGAGCGGACTTTCGATGCCATCAAGGGAGCTCGTCGTGTTATTGTCCACATTTATAATTCTACGAGCACTCTCCAGCGTCGAGTTACTTTTGGTGATGCCTCGCGAGAAGATATTAAAGCGATCGCCGTTACTGGAGCAGAAGTGGTTAAAGAACTTGTGCCGACCCTTCCTACTACTGAGATTGTTCTGCAATATTCGCCAGAAAGCTTTTCTGACACCGAACTCGATTTCGCGCTTGAGTGCTGTGAAGCAGTGATCGATGTCTGGCAGCCAACTACGGAAAAGAAACTTATCTTAAACCTCCCGGCGACGGTTGAATGGGCAACTCCGAATGTCCATGCTGACCAGATTGAGTGGATGTGCCGCAAGGTTTCAAAACGTGAGTCGGTGATTATTTCTCTCCATACTCATAACGATCGAGGCACAGGAGTTGCATCGACCGAGCTTGGCCTGATGGCTGGAGCAGATCGAGTCGAAGGGACACTTTTTGGGAATGGAGAGAGAACTGGTAATCTTGATATCGTTATTGTGGCCTTGAATATGAACAGCCATGGAATCGAGACTGGATTGGACTTCTCGAATCTTTCGAGCCTCCGTGAAGTCTACGAGCGGACTACTCGAATGACTGTTCCTGATCGGCAGCCTTATGCGGGGGAGTTGGTTTTCACCGCCTTTTCGGGTAGTCATCAGGATGCTATTAAGAAAGGCTTAGATCGTCGCGAAAAAGATGGGGACGAAAAATGGGGTGTCCCTTATTTGACGATTGATCCGCATGATATCGGGAGGACTTATGAGGCAATCGTAAGAATTAATTCTCAGTCTGGAAAAGGTGGAGTAGCCTATATTCTTGATCAGGAGCATGGTTATGATCTTCCAAAGACGATGCATCCTCAGGTCGGTAAGCGGATTTATGATCTTGCGGATCAGAGAGGTGAGGAGCTCTCTGCTAAAGAGGTAGGAGATGTCTTTTTTACTGAGTTTGTAAATGTGAATTCCCATTTAATGCTGAAGGATTATGAATTGGATTATCATAGTGCTAAGCGTGGCGACTTGGCCTGTAAGGCGGTCATTGAAATTGATGGTGAGAGTAAGATCGTAGAGGGTGTTGGAAATGGTCCCATCAATGCTTTTGTACAAGGTTTTGAAGAAACTGGACTTAAAGATTTTACGTTGACCGATTATCGTTCTCATGCGGTAAGAGGAGGCTCGAGCTCTGATGCAGCAGCGTATGTGCAACTGCGTAAGGATGATGGCACCATTCTCTGGGGAGTGGGTTGTGATCCATCCATTGAAATGGCCGGGGTAAAAGCACTGGTTTGTGCTTGGAATCTGCTCCGGTAAGCCCAGAGAAACCTAAAATCTCGGGGAGAGATCACATCTTTAAAATTCGGGGTTGCGGTGGCTTCTGATTTTTTATTGGGGAGGCTTTTTTCTTTCTTTACGAGCAAATAAAAATGTTAAAAAAACTGCATTTAAGTTGACGGGTAGCTGTTTTGCTGTTTTTCTAGCACCGCAATGAAGTTGAAAGTCGCTATCCGTGTTATCTCTTACGCGCTATTGTTGATGGGGTTTCTTTCGAGTTGTTCTGTTTCAACTGTAATGCCAAACGCCGACCTTCCTTTGCCTGCAGCTGAGAATGTCTCTTCAGCTTATTCTCCCCTTACGACTGGTGTTTCTTCGGAGGGGACTAGTAACAACAAAGAGCGCACTGGGATTGCGACGGGTTGGGGAAAAGAGATTGAGTCATCGATTGGTTACACAGATTTTAATAGGGCCATGGCTAAGCCGAAATATGTTTCTTTGATTCGCTATAATGATGGCGATGGTGCTCGTGAAATGAAGGTGGATCGACGGACGAGCGGAGGTGGGATGCAAAAGACGGCCGGAGGGATGCTGGAATGGGGATTACATAGCGGGTGGTCGATGCTGGATAATTATTGGTGGCGTGGGGCCCGTTTTGTCATCGGCAAGAAGGGTCGAGACTACAAACTTAGGGTTAAAAATCTCAGTGATGCTCGCTTGGAAGTTGTTCTTACGGTCGATGGTCTTGACGTTATTGACGGGAAGGCTGGATCAACAAAAAAACGTGGTTACATCATTGATGCTGGTGAACTTCTTGAAGTGAAAGGTTTTCGAATCAGCGATGAAAAAGTGGTTACTTTCCGCTTCTCATCAGTGAATTCATCTTATGCTAATCTTCGTCATGGACGAACTCGCAATGTTGGGGTTGTCGGTTTAGCTCTTTTCACGGAAAAAGGGAAGGAGCCTGGGACTGAAATTCGGGCGCGGCAAGGAGCGCGACCATTTGCAGAGGCTCCCATGATTCGGGCGCGTGACTAAAAAAAATCTTATGAAAAAACTGATAACTACCCTCGCACTGGGATGCATTGTTCTCGGATTGGCTAGCTGCTGTTCAACTGAAACAGCGCTCTCTGTTATTCCGGAAGGTCCCGTCGTTATTGAAAAATAGCGTTTGGAAAACCCCTTGAAATAGCCAAGCCGTTCGTGTGCGATCTCTTGCACTCGGACGGCTTTTTTTCAGAAAATGATGACCTCTATGAGTCAAACCTCTTTGTCAGGCTTAAATTTTGAAGCTTGAAGGGACTAGATTAAATTTGTCGGAGCGATTCTAGCGTGAGCCTTTTCTGGGTGGACAGGTTCGACGGCGCGGTTTTTGCTTCTCAGGCTATTTTCTGCTGGAGGAATGCGTGGTTCCTTATTTGCCATTTTGCATTTCAGATATCTGATTATGCAGATTCTTGTTTTCGGCCATTGTGGTCTCTAGCTTGGTCCTAAGTTGGTCATATTCACTTTTGCTTATCATTCCGGTGGATTCTTGACGGGCCAGTTCAAGTTGATTCTGAAGTTCCACTGCGCGATTAGCATTGATGCGGTATTGATCCCTTTCTATACGAAGCTCAGCATTCGTAGCAGCAAGAACCGAAGCATCAGCTTGGGCTGCGCGGAGAGCTGCCGCATCACTGGCACTCGAGTTCACCAGGCGAGCTAGGGAATCGGTATCACTCTTGATCTGAAAAACGAGAGCCTGTGGGTCCTCTGAGACTCCGGCGAAGCGTAGCTGATCGCTTTTTTTCTTTTGGGCATCGAGTTCTTTGCGGAGTTCGGCAACTGAAGGATCTGTCACGTTATTTCCACTAGTATTAAATTTTTTGGTGATCACCAAAACGAGGAGAAATAAGACGGCTGCGCCCATTACAATCCCCATTACGGTATTTTGGTTTGAGGATGAGGGGGGGGCGATATCAATCTCTGGTCCTTCTGTATCTTCTGCCATAACTTAGTGTTTTTAGGAATGAGGGCGGAGTCTGGAGGAAAAGGTGAAAAATGAAATTCAAAATTCGCAAATATAAGGTGAAGGTATCTACTCACACGAGATGGCTAAACTTCTTCTTCTCATGGGGCTGATCCCCGTTTTTGTTTCATTTGTAGCTAGGAAATTTCTGAGCGACAGGATCGTTCGGAAAGAGGGAGGAGCCGAGCTGTCGATATCTGGTCATGAGATGATTGAGCGAATTCTAAAAAAGGGAAGGGCTGGCGATGTTGAGATTCAGGTCAAGAAGCGTCTTTTTATAGTTTTGGGGCCCACTCGTTTAGTTGTTTCGCCATCGCTTTCACAGTCCAGAAAAGCTCGTGATGTCGCCGAAGCAGGTATTTTGGCCGGCCTTGTCCTAATGGCCCGTCGACAAGAAAAGGTCGTGAATTGGCGAAAGTGGGCTGTGAAATTTGGGTCGGCAATGCCGGCGTTCACGATGATTGTGATGGCTTTTGCGATGGTGATAGGCCGACTGTCTCCAACTTTGTGCTTGGGAATCGTCGCCGCATCTCTTGGGTTTGCGACTACGTTTCTTTGGTTCACCTTGCCAGTTGAGAGAGCAGCCGCAGGAACTGTTGCTGACATGTTGGAAGAGACCGCTTTGGTGGCTCGCCGCTCAGAAGGTGAGGCGATTGCAGGTCTTGTAAGGGCTCTTGGCTGGCGAAGAATCGTGCCAGGGGCGATTGCTTGGATTGGCGGAAAATAGAACTAGTCAATCTCCACGCCGTTGTTTCAAGAGAAAGAGAGGGGCATGAACTACTTTTTCAAGGTGACGACAACCGCGCGGTGGTCAGAAGCGTCATTCCAAATCTTGGGATCGGCGATATAGGAGTTTTTCTTATCCACATTTGGATAAAGCGCAGGCGAGATCATCACCCAGTCGAAGCGGGCATATTGTTGTTGGTACGACCAAAAGTGTGTCCAAAGGTGCTCCCGCGAGTCTTTTGCAAAAACGTCTCCCATGTAAGTATCGCTTTTATATTTCCCCATGAGCATTTGGAGAGGGGGGGTCTTACGGGTATCGTTCATATCTCCATAAAGGACGATCCGTGCGTTCGCATCGTCAGCAAAAATAGCATCGCAATGTTCGCGAGCGAGGCGGGCTTCGTTGAGACGTATCTCAGCTTGATCAAAGTCCTCAAGCTCCCGTTTTGATTTCAAGTGAAGGCCGATGAAGTGGGTCGTGCCTCCAGGTAGATCAATCGTAACGTCTAGAATGCCACGTCCCATCATTCGTTCGTGGCCATTTATTTCATAAACCAGTTCCTGCTTGGAGTGATTGTCGGCGATAGGGAAGACGGAAAGGATTCCGAGTCGTCGGGTGGAGTCGATGCCTCCAGTATGAACGTAATGGGGCAGATTGAGGCCTGCCGCTTTGAGCCGGGTTTGTAGGTCTTGAAGGTCCCCCTCGGTTCCAATTTCACAAATCCCGAGAATATCGGGTTTTTCGTCCACGATAATTTTAACCAGGGCCGCGACTTCTTTTGGGTCCTTTGGAGAACTAACTTTACCTCCGCCCTTCACGTAGCGGGTCATGGTCAAATAGTTTTCTATGTTATAGGCCATGAAACGGATCCCTTCCCCAGTTTCAGAGGCTGTATCTTTTGGTTCTGCAGGCGTGTCGGGTATTTTTTGAATCACAGTCCCTGTGCCGTTCACAGGAATGGGGTCCTCAACTGATTTGGGATTCTGAGCAGAAGGCTCGTCGAGTGTGGCTTTCTCTTCGCAGGAGCAACACAGAAAAAACGCCCCGAGAAGGATTCGCGGAGCGTTTTCAAAAATAATTTGATCAAGTCGTTTCATGATTCAGTCCTTGGCTCAGCGCCAGGAGCCTTAGAGACCTTGTCGTCATCTGAATTTTTGACCTCGTTATCAAGGTCTTCGCCTCCCTTTCGGATTTCGTCTTCAAACTCTTCGCGGGCTTTTCGGAATTCACCGACACTCTTACCAATTCCTCGAGCCAGTTGTGGAAGCTTCTTGGCTCCAAAAAGAAGGAGGAGAACCATAAAGATAAGAAACATCTCGGGACCTCCAATGGGGCCGAGGAAAGCGATGATCGTGTTCATGTAGAGAGTTTATGGGGGATTAGCTGGATAGGCAAGAGATGAAACGCGAGATGTTGCATCGACATTTCAAAAAATCTGGCGTGCGAATGTAGTCTGCGAGTGTTTCTTTTGTGGTGTGAGGTTGCCGGTAAATGAAGTCGAGAAGGAGATTCGTGCTTCGGTGGCGGTTGATCAGGGCCGACTTTTACTCAAAGCCCCGACTGGGTCAGGAAAATCGACCGCTGTCCCAGGAATGGTTCGAGGTGAGTGCGAGGGTCAGGTTGTGGTAGTCCAGCCCCGGCGGATGGCGGCGAGGTTGTTGGCAGAATTTGTGGCCAAACAAATGGGCACTTTACTGGGAAAAGGAGTGGGCTATGCGGTTCGCTTTGAGAACCAATCGGGGCCGGAGACCGAGATTCTCTTCGTAACCGATGGAGTTTTGCAGCGAATGTTGCTTGATGATCCTGAACTTTCAGGGGTCGGAGCGGTTGTTTTTGATGAATTTCATGAGCGTAGATTGTCTTCTGATCTTTCGCTTGCACGCGTGCTTGATCTTCAAGAAAGTGTTCGGCCAGATCTGCGGGTGGTGGTGATGTCTGCGACTCTTGAAACGGGTGGGTTAAAAGATTATTTGGAGCCTTGCAGATTGGTGGAAGCTGGCGGTCGGATGTTCCCAGTTGAGATAAGGCACCGGGGAGAAGGGCAAGTAGGGCGCCGGGGTCCTAATCGGCACGAGGAAGTTTGGGACCGAGTTGCAGCGGCAGTGAAAGCGGAGGCACGTGAGTTGATCGCGGGCGATCGTATTCTTGTATTCCTGCCGGGAATGTATGAGATCCGAAAATCCCAAAGCCTGCTAGAAAATGCAGCGGCGCTCAAAGGGTGGGAGGTTTGTCCACTGTATTCGGCTCTCAGTCCGACAGCGCAGCGGTCCGCCCTGAAGGTAGATGGTTCCAAGCGTATCATTCTGGCGACCAACGTGGCAGAGACTTCGGTGACGATTGAGGGCGTCAAGGTGGTGGTCGATTCCGGTTTGGTTCGTCAATCAAGTTACGATGTCGCGCGCGGATTTGATTCGCTGGGTGTGGTCAAGATCGCGAGAGCAGCGGCTGATCAACGGGCGGGCCGTGCGGGTCGTACTGGGCCGGGGCGCTGTGTGCGTTTGTGGAGTGAGAGTGATCACCGCAATCGGAAAGAATTTGAAACGCCGGAAGTTTGCAGGGTGGATTTAGCTGAAGCGATCCTCTTCTTAAAGCGATTGGGTGTGAATGAAATCACGGATTTTCGTTGGCTGGATCAACCTGAGAATGAGCGCCGACTTGATGCGGAAAAGCTTCTGACCTGGCTTGGTGCCTTGGATTCGGGAGGCGGGTTAATGGAAGTGGGAAAACAGATGGCGGCGCTGCCTCTGCATCCACGCCTAGCGGCTCTTGTGCTTCAAGGCGGAGATTGTCTGGGGGAGGTCTTGTTTATTGCGGCGGCGGTGCAAGGAGAAGGGGTTTTTAAGAGGGCTGGGCGTGGGAAAAAGTGGGCTGAGTTTTTAGAAGGAGAGCCTGGTTGGGGAAATGATTTTGGAGCGGAATGGTTGGCGTTAATGGCGGCGAAAAACTTGGATTTTCGACCGCGTGAATGCGATGGGCTTGGGGTGCTTGCGAGAGGGGCTCGGGAAACGTGGAAGAATTTTCAGCAGTTGGGCCGGCTGCTTAAAAAGCGGGGTGGACGAATAAAAGAGCCGGATTTCCGTCAGCGTGGCGAAGCTTGTGCTAGAGCGATGCTGATAGCGTTTGGTGATCGATTGGCGGTGAGACGAGATCAAGGCAGCGCGGTGTGTCATGTGGTCGGGGGGCGCAAGGGGAAGTTGCATCCTAAATCGGTAGTGCGAAATACCACTTTGTTTTTGGCCGCTGACATGATCGAAGTGGAAGGACGAGAGCGTTCGGTGATTTTGTCGCGATGTGTGGAGATTTCGAAAGATTGGATTCCGGCTGGAGAAATAAATGATTCAGAGAGCGTTATTTTTGACGAAATCTCACGTCGGGTAGTGGCGGTGAAGCAACAGATTTTTCGTGGTTTGGTTCTTGAGGAGAAGCGGGGAGGGGAAGTGGACCCTAATTTCGCGGGCGAGCTTCTGGCTAGGCGGGTAATAGCGGGCGATTTAGTGTTAAAAAAGTGGGATGCCAAGGTTGAGCGCTGGATTGCGCGATTGGCTTTTTTGAGTAAGGCCATGCCAGAATTGGAGTTTCCGGGTTTTGACGCTGGGGATCGCGAGATGGCAATTGCGCAAATTTGCGCCGGGGCAACGACTTTCAAGGAGGTCAAGGATCGCGACCCTTGGCGGGTTCTGCATGATTGGCTATCAGTCCCGCAGCGCGAGGCCATGGAATCATTTGCGCCTGAGAAAATCACTTTGGAAAATGGAGTGAATACGAGGGTGTTTTACGCCGCGGGTAATGACCCGTGGTTTGAAGAGAAAGTCCAGCGACTTTATGGGGTGAAAGAGAGCCCGACAGTCGCCAATGGACATCCGCTGGTGGCGAAGATCCTAGCACCTAACCAGAGGCCGTGGCAGGTGACAAGCGATCTGCCTGGGTTTTGGGAGAGAGGATTCGCACAGATGAAAAAAGATCTTGCGGGTCGTTATCCCAAACACAATTGGGACGGGCGAAGACAGCCTTGAGCTAATTTTAAATTAGTTCTTTATGAAGAGAGTGGGGTAGCTTTGACATAGACTCTTAAGATAGAAATATGAACAAGCGGGTGTTACCAATAGGCCGTTAGCTGTGGTTCGAAATGGTTATGATTATCACAATCTCGATCTTGAAGTCGAAAGGGTATTGCTGCTAGCTTTTGGCAGACGTTTGACATTCGAAAGAGAAAGACGGGCTTAAATATGAAAAACATCCGATTATTTTGTGTCGTTTTGACATCCCTAATATTTTTTTTCACCGTTTCATTAGAAGCGGCGACTTCTTTTGATGCGAAGAGTTTCACATCCGCAAAAGGGAAAATCTTGAATTACAGGATACATCTCCCTGAAAATCTTGATCCTAAAAAAGAGTATCCGTTCGTTCTGTTTTTTCACGGTGCTGGCGAAAGAGGGGGTGATAACAAGAAGCAGTTGATCCACGGGGTTAAGGACCTTTTGGCCTATTCAAAAAGGAAGAAAGTCCCCTCAATCATAGTTGCACCCCAGTGTCTTGCTGGCGAGCAATGGGTCAATACATCGTGGGGCGATCTTTCACATAAGATGCCAATTGAGCCATCAGATTCAATGCAACTCACGATCGAATTGCTGAATGAATCCATCAAGAAGCTGCCCGTGGATAAGAAGCGAATCTATGTCACTGGCCTTTCCATGGGCGGATTTGGAACATGGGATATTGTTCAGCGAATGCCAAAAATCTTTGCAGCAGCCATGCCCGTTTGCGGGGGTGGTGATGCCGAGCTGGCGAGCGTAATCAAGACTGTTCCAATATGGGTGTTTCACGGTGGATCAGACAATGTTGTTAAGACAAAGCGGTCACAAGATATGGTGAAAGCACTTGAGAAGGTTGGTAGCAAGGTAAAATACACTGAGTACGAAGGTGTTGGGCATAACTCATGGGATAGAACCTATCGGGATGAAAACGCGTTAAGATGGCTATTTCACCAGAAGAAAGGTAAACAAACGGATGGGCTTGGTGAGAAATAAATATGGCATTCAGCTTGTGAGTTCTTCAAGTCGTGTTGACCAAGTATGCGCAGCGCAAAACCGAACAAAAATTACGCTCTATGGGCATCGTATAAGAAAATCTTCATGGCGATCTCACCCATCAAATATAAGTCGAGCAAAAGGAGTCGATCTATTGTGATATGGCGATGATGATGCGCAGCCAAGTGTTCTTAAATTCCTTGTTGCGACTTGCCAAATCTTCGGCCCGCCCATTTAAGCCGACTAACCAGGCGAAGGTAATTGCCTGAGCTTCTTCGTTGGCTCGTCTATCTAACAAGTGTTAGGGCTTGATTTCAGACCAAAGGACGACCAATCCATCGTTGAATTTTAAGCTAGTGCTATCTCCAAAAACTTCAGTGATTTTCTCACCATTTTTTCTCGGTGATCCAGTTGTTGATGATGTTCAGAAAAGCGGCGGCATTTTTTGGGAGGTAGGACCAAGCCCAAATTGCTTCTGATGGAGCGTCTTCCGGCGGGTTTTGAAGTAATCTCCCAATATCGTCAAAGCGGTATGATGATCCTCTGTTTTTGAGGTGTGTTTGCAATTCCTTCCAATTTAAGGAGCGGGTGAACTATGGGCGATTTTGAAATGCTTTGCGAAGCTGGTAGAGGTGAGTGAGTCTGGCATTTAAATTGTATTTTGCACGCCCCATAGAACGAAGGTTTCCTGAGGCATTGGTGATTTCGCCGATCAATCTGTTAGTTTCTTGTTCGTCTTTTGGGGTGGGGAAGTTTTTTAGTCTGGCCAGAATTTGGCCATCTCCCAAATAGACGTCAGCTATATTTTGATAGATAACAAACCACGTTAGTTCGTCGGGAAGTTCGGCTCCGCGAACGTTCGCAAACAAGGGGAGTGCTTCCTCCCATTTTCCTTGTTCCCAGAGTTTAAGAGCGATGGCAAAGGTCCCCATCCAGTCAGTAATATTCTTAGGCTCGTCAGGGAGATTTTGGGTTTTGGGAGGTTTGATGCGTTCCAGTAGCTGACAGAGTTCTCGGTAACGATTCTGCTGTGAGTGCTGTTCTGGAAGAGCGTTGAGATCTGAGAGCGACTTGGAGATTAGCCGGCGAGCGGTACCGGGTTTGCCAGCTAAAGAGTTTGCGACTGATGCTTCTAGAGAGGTCCAGACTTGCTCCATTCCGGAAACAGTTGGATCGCGCGAAATCGATAGAAATCTCTCAGATGCCATTTCGTAATTGCCAGATTTGGTGAGCTGACGAGCTTCGGCCCATCGTTTCTGTAGGCTTGGTCGGGTTTCACCGTTTGGGTTAAAGATCTTTTGCTTTTTATTTCCAGCGTCATTCCTTCCGGATCCAGTTTTAGGCTCGACGATAATTTTCATCCAAGGCTGCCAAGTCGCTAAGCCGATGCTCACTGAAATTAAGACGATGGTGAAAATAATACTGAAGATTATTTTCCTCTTCCGCCTTTTGATTCTGGTCTGAATATGAAACGGGGGAGAAAAATCTTGGTCCATTGTGAGCTGGGCCTGCTCAAGGGCTTTCATAACCTTACTGTAACTTGGCCAGCGGTGGTCGGGGTTGAAGGCCATCATACGATCAACGATTTCGCCAGTATTTCGGCTGATCCACGGTGCCACTTTACAAAGTTTTGGGATAGCTTTCTTGGCTTTGCGAAGGCTGCTGATTGAGTTAGTCCCTGATTCAAATGGGGGACATCCCGCTAAACCGTGATAAAGAGTGGCGCCAAAAGCATAAAGATCGCTTCGAAAATCTTCGATATCACGTTCAAGGGCCTCGGGGGGGACGTAGTAGGGAGTGGCCCAAGCTTCTTTTGCCTGGGCTCTTCCATCTTGGGTAATTAAAGCGAGCCCGAAGTCTAGAAGGCTGGCGTGCCCCTCTGGGTCGATGTGAATATTACCGGGCTTGACGTCCCGGTGGATTATGCCAGCTCGCTTTGCCGCTTTGAGTCCGGATGCAATTTGGATAGCAATTTCTAGAACCTCATCTTCGGGAAGGGCACCGCGTTCCTCCATGATTCGATCGAAGCTCCGACCATCCAGTAATTCCATGACGAGGTAGAAGCGACCATGCGCACGATCGACGGCGAAGATTTTAACAACATTTGTGTGGCTCACTTTTGCGGTGAGACGGGCCTCGTTTTCGAAGGCTTGAATGCGAGTTTCGTCGTTACAGTATTCTTCGTTGAGAACTTTGATTGCGACCCTGCGATTGAGCGTGGTATCCCAGCCAATGAAAATGACGCTCATGCCTCCGATGGCAAAGCGCCTCTCAAGGCGGTAGTTTCCAAAGACCCGTCTAACCTTCGTCTCGGCCGAGCAGCAAGGGCAGCTGACAGTGTCGAACGGGCTAAAGCTTGTTACGTCTAAAAGTTTGCCGCATGCAGCACAAGATTCGTGGATCGGTTCTTCGCTAGCCGGATCACTCACTCCAGACAGTTACGGTGGCAAATTTATCGACCTTGTTCCATTCCGCCCAAGATCCCTTGAGGGCGAGGTCCAACCGAGGGGTCGTTCCAAGGTTTACTTCCGATATCGCTTCCTTGAGGCGGCACGGGCCTGCGTTCGTTAGGTTGGTTGCCAGCGCAGGAAACGAAAAAAATGGGAGTGAGCAGGGGAATAAAAAATCTCATGTCTAGAAAGTTAGACTTTTCAAGGAGGTGGACAAGAGCGATTTTTATGGGCCGTTTCGTCATCACTTGTTTTGCCCGGGTGCGCCTCTCTGTTTCTGCTCCTTAGATCTGATATACGGACAAATTTGACAGATAATTGAGTTGATGAAGGAACTTGTGGGTCAGCCGGTCAGAATTTTCACATGATCGATTAGACGTATCTCTCCGTAATAGCACGCCGTGGCGAGAACAGCGGGCTTCGCGACGAGAGAAACAGCTTCCATGGACTCTGCGTCGACGAGTTCCAAATATTCTATCGAGAAGCCATCTGGAGCGTTTGCGAGCAGGTGCTTTTCTGCCTTTATAAGATAGGCGGCAGGGTTCTGTTCGCCGTTGACGGCCAGGTGGCTGGCTGCTGAAAGAGCACGCTGTATTCGTGGAGCATCCTTACGGTGTTCCTGGGTGAGGAGAATGTTGCGAGATGAGAGAGCAAGTCCATCTAGCTCACGGACTGTGGGATGTCCGACGATTTTAACCGGAATATTTAGATCTCGAACCATGCGGCGAATGAGGGCAATTTGTTGGAAGTCTTTTTCTCCAAAAATGGCAAGGGTGGGTTGAAGGAGATTGAAAAGCTTGATCACGACGGTGAGAACTCCGTCAAAATGACCGGAACGGCTCGAGCCGCAAAGGCGCTTACTAAGGAGAGATTCGTTTAAAATGACTGAGTGGTCGGAGTGGTATAGAAACTCTTTTTCCGGTGTGAAGGCGAGATCGACGCCTTCTTTTTCGCAGAGGGCGAGATCGCTTTTGAGCGGGCGGGGGTAGTTTGTCAGATCGGAAGCGCTATCGAATTGGATGGGATTGACAAAAATCGAGACAGCAACGGTTCCGTCGGGCCCAACCAATTGGCGGGCGCGACGAATTAGGGCCAGATGTCCCTCGTGGAGAGCTCCCATTGTGGGGACCAAGGCTATAGGACCTGGTAGGTCGCGAGCCATTTGAGTAATCGTTTTGACCTCCGAGGTGACTTTGATCATGGGGAAATGTTGTGGATTCTGGCCAAAATTCCATGAGAAATCTTATGAATTGACCTCCCGAGTTGGTGGGATAGCCGTAATAAGGATGTCTGGCCCTCTTTTTTACGCTTCGGAATCTGCGGGATTATACGAATTAAAAGCCCGTAGTTGACGTAGCATGAAGAATTCTTCATAAAAAACTTAGCAAGATTCATTTCATCCGAATTTATTATGAAAAAGTCACTCTTCCACCTTCTCGTCGCGCTTTTGTGCCTCGCTCCTGTCCTCCACGCACAACAGCGTTTGAAAATTGCGACCGTTAGCATGGAGCGCCTGTTTAATGATTATTATCAGACCGGCAAAGTTCAGCGTGAGATCAATATCGAGCGTGCAAGAATCCAGCGCGACAATAACGAGCGTCTTGCCAAGATTCGAGAGATTGATACTCAGCTTCAGCAGATTAGAGAGGAACTCAAGAAAGAGGATTTAGGTGAGAAAGAGAAAGCCGACTTCTTTGAGGAGTCCAACGGTTTGGCTCAGGACGGAAAGTCAAAGGAACGAGAGAGGAAGGAATTTCTCAATCGTCGAAATCGTGCGCTTAGCGACAAAATGCGGAAGCAAATGCGGGGGATTTTGGTCAAGATTCAACGATCTGTGAGCGAGCGTGCGAAAGAGGGAAACTATGATTTTATTTTTGATGTTTCTGCTAATAGCAATCAAGGGATTCCGTTCGTGCTACATGCCCGCGAAACCACTGATCTTACCAACTCCCTCCTCGCTGAAATCAACGAGGGAAGTGAGGCGGAATAAAATCTTACGAGCCAAAGTTGGCTATCGCTGGTGTCACTTGGTTGGACAGAACTGCATGATCTGATTGGCATTCCGCCGAGTCATGATCATGATTTTGTCTACACGGGAGTAAGTTCGCTGACTGAGGCTAAATCTGGCGAGATCAGCTTTTTAGGAAATTCTCGCTATGAGACACACTTGACGGCAACTCAAGCTTCACTGGTTCTAGTGCCGCAGGGCGATTTTTCATCGCCGGTCGGATGCCATCTACTTCCAGTCGATAACCCCTCGGTAGCCTTCTCAAGAGTGATCGACTATTTTCACTCCCAATCAACCTTAGTTCAGCCCGGGATTTCTCGAGGGGCCCACGTTGCAGACGATGTTGAGATTGATCCGGCCAAGGTGCAAGTCGCTCCCGGAGTGGTGATTGAGGCGGGTGCGAAAATTGGTGATGGAAGCATCATTGGAGCAGGCTGTCTGATCGGCCGGAATGTATCCCTCGGGAAGGATTGCCTTCTGCATCCTGGAAGTATTGTCCGGGAAGCCTGCCTGATCGGCGACCGAGTCATTCTGCAGCCGGGTTGCGTGATTGGTTCGGACGGTTACGGATTTGATCTTGTTGATGGCAGGCACCAGAAGACACCGCAGGTGGGAATCGTTGAAATCGAGAACGATGTTGAGATCGGTGCCAATTGCTGCGTCGATCGTGCCAGATTCGGTAGCACGGTGGTAGGAGAGGGGACGAAGGTGGATAATATGGCGCAGATTGGCCACAATGTTAAGATAGGGAAACATTGTTTGGTGGTGGCGCAGTGCGGTATTGCCGGGAGCAGTCGCCTCGGTAATTACGTGACTATTGCGGCTCAGGCCGGAGTTGCCGGACACCTTGAAATCACTGATCAGTCAGTTCTGGCAGCTCAAAGCGGACTTTTTAAGAGTATTCATAAACCGGGCGTCTATATGGGTAATCCGGCGCGACCAATTCGAGAAGAGCAAAGAAAGCTTGCTGCTCTTTCCCGGCTTCCGGAGCTACGTAAAGAATTTGGAACCCTAAAAAAGAAGCTGGAGGAACCCATTGGAGAATGAGACCCTTTCCCCGACAGCCTTTTAGAAAAAAATAGTTTCGATGAAAATTCCATTACGTTTCCAGATCGGTCAACAATCCGTCTTTCTTTTTTTTGCTCTTGGCCTGTCTCTGAGCGCTTCAGCCGGGGAACTAAAGGTGGGGACTGTAAATATGATGAAGCTCCTCACTGGCTTTCACGAAAAAAAGGCTGCTGAGGCCGAGGAAAAAGTTGAATTGGCGTCAATTGACGCTGCTTACAGGGAGAGGGTGGAGGCGATAAAGGCCGTTGAGGAGGAATTGGGTAAGAAAAAAAATGAGTTTAATGACCCATCGCTCGCTGAAAAGAAGCGAAAGGAGATTGCAGCTTCCCACCAAGAGCTTGCGGCTACCCGCTCTGTGTTGATTAAGGAGGGCGAAGAGTTCCTTCAGAGGCAGCGGCGATCCCTAAATCAAAAGATGGTTGGAATGATTAATGACATTAGGACTAAGGTTGAAACTGCTGTTAGCGACCACGCTGCTACTCTGGATGTAAACCTAGTTTTTGACGAGTCCGGGCTAACCTCCTCTCGGACGCCTTTCTTGATTTACTCCCGGAATACCGTCGATTTAACTGATGCAGTTCTGGAAAAATTGAACAAAGACGCCCCTTCTCCTGTCACAGAGAAGACTTCTGGTGTGGCAAAGCCCAAAGGCCAATCTCCTAAATAAAATCAGCTTAATCTAGAACAATTCACTTTTATAAACTTTATGAAACCATTTAAAATCATCGCTGCTCTTTTTTCAGTTCTCTTTTTGGCTTCGTCTTCTTTCGCACAGGATAAGAACGACAAGATAGGGACTGTAAATATGCAAAAACTCCTCGCCGAGTTTCACAAGTCATCCGCGGTTCTTGAGACTTTCAAAGGTTATGAAAAGCGTATTGTTGAAACAAATAAGACCAAGGCCGAGGAAATCAAAGCTTTGATGGCTAAGGCAGCCGAAGCGCAAAAGACTGCTGAAAATCCGTCATTCGCTCGGGAAAAGAAAGAGCAGTTTTTCCGTGAAGCACAGTCGATCCGGGCCGAAGCAAAGGCTCGTGAGGATGCACGGATTGCTTGGATTACACGGAAAAAAACAGCTTTTTCCGAGAAGCAAGCGGTTGACTTAGGAAGTCTGCGTGAAGAAATCATGGCCATGGTTCGTGAGTTGGGTGAAGCTGAAGGATACGACTATATTTTTGATAAAAGTGGTACGAGTGGATCTTCCATTCCTATCCTTGCCTACACGAAAGACGCGACTAGCTTAACGGCTAAGATGCTGGAGCGGATCAATCGTGATGCTCCAAAGGAGGGAGCCGAGGATACTGGCCAAAAAAAACCTGAAGGATCGAGCGGAGAATAAGATCAACCTAAATTTTTTGGAGATAGATGTTACAGGGCTATTTTCATTGGTGTTTTCGACACTATATGAAAGTAGCTTTTGTTATGTGGGGTTTGATGGCTCCGCTGCAGGCTATCCCGAATGCAGTTCTTGGAGCGCTTGCGAAACATGATAGTCCTCTAAATGAGAAGGATTTAACCAGTGTTTTATTAGATCCCGGCGTTTGGGGTGGTTCAAAGGCCTTGCCCGGTGAATGGGAAGCCGATGCCGGAATTTTCAATGTGAGTTCGGCTTATTTGATGGCTCGCCCCAAGGTTTTTGGTGTTCAGGCTCTTCTCGTGCGGGCCTTGAAACGGGAGGGGCAACTTGAAGAACTTCAGATTACATTTGCTGATGCCGGATCATTTTTCGGTTATCTTGATCGTCGGGTTCCCGATGGGATGTCTGCTGAACGAGCGGCGACTCTCTTGCAAGAACGTGTTGAACAACGGAAAATTCAGTTCGAGGAATTCTACATCCGGACCGCAGAACAACTTGGGGCAAATCTTAAAGAGATCGATAAGAGGCCCCGGGATTTTAAGCGGGGGAGGACCCGGGGGTTGCGAGCGATCTATCGTCAGTTTGAACACAAGGAATCAGGGCTCTTAATTCAGTTTCTTGAGGCAAAGGACCGTTTGTTAAGAGTTAGACTGAGAAAAGGGGAAGCTAATTCTAAATCTTGGCTCGATGCTTCCCAGGAAGAATTAGGAATTAGGGACCGTCTCAAAGCCCTTTCTACAAAGGTTGCTGAGACGGACCGGGGGGATGTTTTTCTTAATAAAGTAGAGGTCGTGCCGCAGGGATATCGACCTTATTGTGGACTCAATACTCTTGTGATGGTAGCGCGTTATCTTGGCCTACATCTGGATGAAGATTGGCTTGCGGTGGCCGGAAAATTTCAGAACACCGGTTCTGCGGCAGGTTCGGATATGCTTGGGCTTTACAGTTCGGTGGCCCGGGAGGCACGTTTTAATCTTGATCGGACTAGTGACTACGATCATGAAATTGTGAGACGGTCGATTCGGGCTGGAATGCCGGTCATTGTGTGGCGTCGCTGGGACCGCCAGCGCGATCAATTGCACACGCGATTATCGCGTGATTTTCTGACGGGGAAGGATCAAAGATTCGAAAGACCTTCGGAAAAAGAAATGCCATCAAAAAAGAAGCGTTCACCACTTCATGCTTCGGTCATTGTGGGATACAACGACGAGCGTCAGGAAGTAATTTTCCTAGAGAGTTGGGAGGGAATGTCTAAACCGCGAAGAATGCTGGTGAACGAGATTTCCCACACCGCTGATCTTACTTTTTCTTTTCGCCCCTAATTTCTAGCTTTCGCAGAGCGCCCGGTGACGAAGAAGGTGGTCGCAGAGGATCAAATTGGTCATAGCTTCGACGATAGGAACCGCTCGTGGAAGGACGCAGGCGTCATGACGGCCACGTCCCTTCAGTTCGGTATCTTCACGGTCTTTGGAAACCGTGGGCTGGGCCGACATGATGGTAGCGGTGGGCTTAAAGGCGACGCGGAAGAGAATTGGCTCGCCATTTGAAATACCGCCTTGGACTCCACCTGAATTATTTGTGTGGGTGCGAACTTTTTCATCTTCCATATAGAAATGATCGTTATGGTCGGCACCAGTCAGTGTTGTTCCTGAAAATCCGGATCCCACCTCGAAGCCCTTGGTTGCGGGAATGGAAAGCATTGCTTTTGCAAGATCAGCTTCCAGACGATCAAAAACTGGTTCCCCTAATCCGGGAGGGCATCCTCGGATGACGCTTTCGATCACTCCACCGATGGAATTCCCCTCCGAACGGATCTCTTTAATACGATCGATCATTTTCTCGGCCGTATCAGGATCACCGGTTCGGACGATATTTGATTCAATTTCTGCTGCTGTGACTGTTAGGGGATCGATCTTACCTTCGATATTTTGAATTGATTTGACCCACGCCAGAGCTTCCAAGTCTGGATAGAAGTGTTTGATGACCTTCTTTGCGACAGCAGCAGCAGCAACCCTACCAATTGTCTCCCGAGCTGACGATCTTCCACCGCCCTGCCAGTTACGTGTACCAAACTTGGCATCATATGTGTAGTCCGCGTGGGATGGGCGATATTTCTCGGACATTTCCGAGTAAGCTTCGGGTCGGTGGTCCTTGTTGCGGACCAAAATGGCGATGGGTGACCCCAAAGTTTTCCCTTCGAAGGTTCCGGAAAGAATCTCGCATTGATCTGCCTCATTCCGTGGTGTTGTGACCTCAGACTGACCCGGGCGACGCCTATCGAGTTCGATTTGAAGATCCGATTCCGATAAAGGGATGAGGGGTGGGCAGCCGTCGATGACAACACCGACCCCACCTCCGTGGGATTCGCCAAAGGTTGAAATGCGAAAAAGTTGGCCGAGTTGGCTGGACATGATTGAGAGACTAGCAGCGGATTTTGATCGGGCAAGAGTGGGGCGCAGATTCAGTCTTTTAGCGTCGATAAAAGGAGATTTCTGGCCTTCGTGCCTACTTCGACCGAGTCTCCATGCACTCCGAAAATCATAGCGACATCAATGAGTTCTTTCTGCAAGCCCTGACGGATCAATTCTTCTGCAGGTAGAGCGAGGTGGCCGCTTTGTTTGACAAGCTTGAGGTTCCATCGTCCGATTCCGTGAAAAGCCCGATAGACGACTTCAGTGCAGCACAGGCGTTCTGCTTTCCGGAAATCGAAAGCAAAATCGTAGTGCTTCCCTTCATGGGTAAGTGCTTTTTCTAGAGCCTGCTGAAGTTCCTCTGCCGAAACCTTGGGACGAAGGATCACGAAGGAGTCTACTGCTAGGGTTTCTTCAATTTTTCGCAGTTTGACACCATCCTTCTTGGCCTCAAGAACATTGGCTGAGTGATCGCGATGAATGGGAATAGCTGGATCGTTCCGGCCAGATAGTGGTCCTATGTAAAGTGCGGCATGAGGCCAGAAGCCCGGGAGAAAGAAATTACTCATGGCATCATCATGGCGCGTGACAAAGATGTCACCTGGTTGGAGCGTATCTCGGATCTGATCGATAATTTTTGCCGTGACTCGTTTGCCTTGTCCTGAGGGCTTAACAAAAGGTTGCTTCATTTCGGCCACTGCAGAGCCGCTGAGGCGGAATAAGTGGAACATCACTTTCGTGTAACCGGAGCTGGTTCGACGGGTCAGCGAGTATTTACGGTAGGTGAGGATCGCGCTAAAAATGTTTCTTTTGCTTTGATCAAAGTAGGGTTCTTCGTTCATGAGCGACAGGGCAATGTCCTGCATGTCCGAGCCTTGAAGGGCTTCATCAATTTGCGTTCGATTATTCTCGTAAAAATTACGGGCCTGACGGTAGCGCCATTGGTTTCGGGTCGAACTCAGGTTGTGGTAGATTTTTGTGAAAGTTTTCCGGGGAATTTGATACCGTGGTTCTGCTTCATCGAGTTTGGCTAAAACAACGGGACGTTCCTTGGCAAGTTCAATAAGGTAACTTGAACTCCGCATGAGTATAGAAGCGGCACAAAATGTGAGGCCAAAAATCCTAAGGTCCTTCGATTTTAAAAAGGGGCTCAAATCGTCGATCATTTGCCAGAGAATAGAACGCCCCGAGAGATATCTCAGGTAAGTTTCGCGAAGGCGTTCGTCTTCATCTGGAAAATAGTAGCCTCGTCTTTGTGCTCGATCGGCATCTTCAATTTCTTGAGCGAGGTTCTTCCTGTCGGGCAAGGTCACTCGAATTCCCCTTAAAATTTGGCAGGAAGATAGTAACACCTCGTCCGGCAATCGCTCCATAAGGTTCAAGTATTGAAAAATAATTTATTTTGGCGATCTAATAACCCTAGGCTCACGCGTATTTGAGGTAAAAAGGGTTCATCATAAAACTTATAGGTGCGTCAACCCGTATAAATAAAGGGATTCAGGTTTATTTTGGCTTTACAAAATATACTCCTGCAGGATGATCGTCTCGCTATGAATAAAGGTGAACTAATCGAAGCAGTCCAGAAGGCCCTCGGAAATGAAGCAACTAAGCGTCAAGCGGAAGACTCCGTTGCTGCCGTTCTTGACTCCATCGCCGCAGGTGTGAAATCAGATACCAAAGTTCAAATTATTGGATTTGGAACTTTTGAGGTTAAGAATCGCGCTGCCCGTATGGGACGCAATCCAAAGACGGGCGAAGCAATGCAAATCAATGCTTCCAAGTCAGTTGGCTTCAAGCCTTCTTCGACTCTTAAGAAGTCGCTCTAGGTTTCCTGTTAGGTCCTTAGACTTCCTAATCAAAATACCCAGCCCGGTCTACTTTGAGAGTAGTCCGGGCTTTTTGTTTCGTCTCGTAATCCCGAGAAGCTTGGATATTCTTCGCGCAAGAGATGCCTTCTAGCACTGTCGAAAATTACCTTAAAGCTATCTGGTCCCTTCAAGGGGCCCTTGATGGTGGCGGACTGGTCTTGATTGGTCACGTTGCCGAAAAGCTTTCGGTGACACCCGGGACAGCAACAACGATGATGAACCAGCTCGAAAAAAAGGGCTTAGTCGAATATCGTCCGCGTCGTGGGGTCAGGCTCAAGGAAGAAGGCCGCAAAGCCGCGATGCAGGTCTTGCGAAGGCATCGTCTCATCGAAACTTTTTTGGTGGAAGTAATGAAGTTGGACTGGGCGGAAGTCCATGACGACGCTGAGGAGCTAGAACACGTGGTTTCCGATCGTCTTCTAAATCGGATGGACGAAATGTTGCATCATCCTACTCATGACCCGCATGGGTCTCCTATTCCAAGTCCCGACGGTGAGATTAGGCGGGAAGGAACGGCTATCTTGGCGGATTGCCAGCCCGGTCATTATATTTTGAAGCGAGTTCGGGAGGACCAGCCGGGATTTTTACAATGGCTTTCTGAACTACAGCTCCTTCCGGGGACCAAGTTCGTTTTGTCTTCGGTCAATGTGATGGCAGGGACGCTAAGCCTTACCTTAAAAGGAGATAAAGAGGTTCTCGAAATTTCAAATTCCGCGGCGCGATCTTTGTTGGTTGTGAAAGTCAATTAAGCTCTTAACCGTAGTTTGTAAATCCTATGAGTTCTTCCTTAAATCGCCGCCGCTTTTTTTTGACCTCAGCAGGGGCTTCGCTTGCCCTCCCTGGTTTGTCTTCTTTAGTAGCGAAAACTGCTAATTCGCTAGCAACTGTCCACGCCACTCAAGGAGCCGGGATTGGTGCACGGCGTTTTGTGGCGGTTGGAAATCTTCTTGGTTTTCAGCAAAAGAGTTTCTTTCCTTCAATTGAAGGTCGTGAATATGAATCGACAATTTTGCTTAAGCCGCTTGAGTCGCTCAGGGACAAAATGACCGTTTATCGTGGTCTTGATCATGGAATTAGAGGAGGGCATTTTGCGGTTCATTCATTCTTGTCTGGTGTTCTTCATTCTGAAGCTCGGGACCGGAAGAATGGGAATGTTACGATTGATCAATATCTTGCTGAAAAAGTTGGTAACCAAACTCGCTTCCCTTCACTGACCGTGGGATCAGAGGGTGGAATCCACGGGGGATGTCAGCTGTCGTGGACCCGATCGGGAGTGCGAGTTCCTCCAATTACAAATCCTGGCGATCTCTTTGATCGTCTTTTTTCTAATGACAGTCCGAAAAGGAGGCTGGAGCGTAAGGGTGAGAATAGACTCCAGAAATCTATTCTTGATGCAGTCAATGATGAGGCAAAAGGGCTTTCTAAAAAAGTTAACTTTGAGGATCGCGAAAAGCTGGACGAATATTTCACTTCGATTCGTGACGTGGAGAAGCGTATCGAATTGCGCCACCGCTGGGCTGACCATCCGAAGCCTAATGCTCCGCTTGATAAGCCAGCCAATAAAAATACGGTAGATGATCTTCCGATCCTTTACGAACTGATCGCACTTGCCCTGCAAACTGATTCGACCCGGATCGCCACTCTCGAGATTGGTGGATCTTTTCTTCCTCAAAATCTTGGAATTGATAAATCCTATCACAGCCTTTCACACCACGGTAATAAGGCAGATGCTATTACCGACCTGATTAAGTTAGAGACCTACCAAATCGAACAGTATGGAAAATTCCTTGGTCGTCTCCAATCGATTCAGGATGGTGAAGGGACTCTTCTCGATTCGACTTCGGTCCTTTTTGGTAGTGGAATCGGGAGTGGGAATTCCCACACCAATTCCGATCTCCCTGTCATTGTGGCCGGAGGCGGATACAAGCATGGCGATTTCAAGAGAGTCGAGTCCAAGGGCATCAACAAAGTTCGCTTGTGCAACCTCTACGTTGATTTGGCTCAGCGCATGGGTGTTGAGACTGATTTCTTTGGAAACAGCACCGGTCGATTCTCTTAGTCGGTGATGTCTGAAATAAAGGTCATTATTGGATTCCTAAGTTTTTTTCTACTGGGTTCGTCTTTTGCTGGAGCCGAGGCTTCGTCGCGTGAAATCGTGGACGATTTTCTCCACAACCATTGTTACGACTGTCACGATGCGGTTTCCGAAAAAGGAGAGCGAGAATTTGAGAGCCTAAAGATCCCGTTGGAAACTATTCAAGATCTCGTGATGGCGCGCGAGATTATCGATCAGGTCACGCTGAAGGAGATGCCTCCAAAAAAGAAAGACCAACCCCAAGATGGGGAGCGGCTAGAGTTGTTGCGAGTTTTGAGATCTGAGGTTAAGGCTGCCCGTAGTCGCTTTCAAAGTAACGGCGGAAAGACCGTAATGCGGAGGCTCTCGAATCGAGAATATGAAAATACTTTGGAGGTTCTCTTTGGGCGCCGAGTTGACACCCTAGGTTTAACTTTGGATTTCCCCAAGGAGAAGACCAGTCGACATATCGATACGATTGGTGAGAGTCTCGTGACTTCAGGTTTCTTACTTGATCAATATTTTCAGGCTGCTCATCGCTTAGTTGAAAATCGTCTTAGTAAGGTAGAGATGAAGGCGAAAGATTGGCATTTCACAGACAACTTTAAACAGTATGAGGAACTGGCCGGATCTCATCAGGCGGTTTTTAAAAATAAATATCTCTGCGTTTATGAGCAGCCAGATACCGACACCCGACAGGGGAGCTACGGGCATATCGAAGATTTTCTGGAAGGGGTTCCGGTCTCAGGGCTCTATGATCTTAAGGTTCTTGTGCAGGGGATGCACCGCGACACTCACTACGATCCCGAGATCTTCGCGATTGACCTTAGTGAACCCTTCATCCTAGGAGTGGTTCCGGGCGATGCCACTAAAGGTCACATTCATTATCCCCAACGTATCGAGCCTATCCTCGCGATTTCGATTGTGCCGGATAAGAAGCCCGAGTGGATTGAGTTCAGGGTCTGGCTTGAGAAGGGTCAGACGCCGCGGTTTATTTTTCCGAACGGTCCTTATGAATCGCGGCGGTCAGTTCTTGAACTCAACAGGCGCTACAAAGATGAGTTTAAGAATCCTTCCAATGGAGTGAGTCGTGCTTCTCTTTTGCGCGAAGGGAAGCTGCCTCATATCCGGATTTCAGAAGTGAAGGTGCGTGGACCAATTAAAGAAGAAAACGGAACTCTGGAGGAGATCGCGATTTTTGGAAAAGAAGGATTTAAGAGTGAAAAAGCTCTCGAGCAATTGGATCGTTTTGCGGAGAAGGCATTCCGTAGGCCTCTCAATAAATCTGACCGAAAGCGACTTCATGATTTTTATGGTAAGCGAATCGATGAAAGTGGGGAGCCCCGTCAGGCTGCACTGGATACATTGAAGCTGATTCTTTGCTCGCCGTCCTTCTTTTATCTCAGCGAGATTACCCCGGAAAATGACCAAGTATTGAAGCCATTCGATTTGGCCTCGAGACTTTCTTATGCACTTTGGGCGGGGCCCCCAGACGGGGAATTGTTGGCGATGGCGGCCTCTGGTGAGTTGGCAGAAGAAGAAGCTTTTCGGAAGCAAGTGAAGCGTCTTCTAGAAGACGATCGTTCGAAGGGATTTGTGAAAGGTTTTTTAGACTCTTGGCTTAATCTTCGAGATTTAGGCGGGATGCCTCCGCCGAGAGAAAGGGCGCGTCGATATTATTCAGAAAATTGGCCAGCATCTATGAAGGGGGAGGTTAGGCACTTTTTTGCGCATTTACTGGAGAAAAATTTATCAGTGGGAACTTTGTTAGATGCTGATTTCACTTTTGTTGATAAGCACCTGGCAGCTGTATATCGGTTGCCCGAGGCAAGGACGCTGAGGCTCAAGGATGGATTTAGACGAGTGAAGCTTGGTGAAAAAGATCGCAGGGGGGGGATTCTTGGGATGGCAGCTGTCCTCACTGTGAGTGCCAATGGTGTTGATACCTCCCCTGTAACCCGAGGTGTTTTTGTGTCGGAGAATATTCTGGGTGTAGTGCCACCTTCCCCGCCGGACGAAGTGCCGCCTATCGAGCCTGACATTAGGGGTGCGACTACCTTGCGCGAGCGTCTTGAGAAGCATCGGGAATCGAAAACTTGTTCCGAGTGCCATCGTAAGATCGACCCCCTTGGTTTCGGGCTTGAGACCTTTGACGAATTAGGAAGATGGCGCACCCACTATCGGAGGTCAGGCAAGCCACTTTTTGTTAAGAAAGCACCCAAGCTCAAGGTTGATTCCTCCGGTGAAATGCCATCGGGTGAAGGTTTTGAAGGTTTTCGCGAGCTTCGAGATATCTTGGTGTCAACTCGGTCCGAGGTTTTTATAAAACACTTAATTACGACCGTTCTCACTTACGCGACCGGTCGCCACATGGAGGTAGTGGATGACTACGCCATAATAGATATTCAGAAGCGCTTAAAGAACAAGGGTAATGGTCTTGGTAGCTTAGTTGAGGAATCGTTGCTGAGTGAGATTTTCAGGTCTCGCTGAAAGCTGCTCTATTCGGTAATTATAAGGTTTTTCCCTAGTTTTCACTGATCAATATAGAAGGGTAATCGAAACAGATGTTCTTAATATATCTTTTTTGGAGCGCTTAATACGCCGTTTTTACAGATTGCCGGCCTAGGTGGTGTAGGGTCTTGAGAACCTGTCTTTTTCCCGGATTGGTAGTCAACTTTCATTCTTGGTGGGAGGAACCGTAGCAGGAGCGACTTACGCGCTTGAAGAATCAGATGGTCTCTTGGAACCATGACTGGGGGCCGCTTCTGATCTAACGAGAGCCTTCATCTATTATTCAAGTAGGTAGATCCAAATACCCCATAAGCGGTAGTGAAAAAAATGAAATATTTACCACAAGAACGATACCAGAAACTTTTCTGGGATTACGAATTAGAAAAGACTTTTTTCACACGTATCATATTGAGCAATGAAGCGATTTTTATTCATTCTTCTTACGCCGATTTTGGCTGCTGGGGAAGTGACATTTGAGAAAGAGATCAAACCGATCTTAGAGGATTATTGCTTCGACTGCCATGGTGATGGTGCTTCGAAAGGGGACTTTGCGATGGATGAATATGATGAGCTTTCGGGACATCTCGATGATATCGATCACTGGTTAGCGGTTTGGCGGAATGTGCGCTCTCAGATCATGCCTCCGCCCGAAAAGGACCAACCTGATCTTGCAGAAAAACGCCAGCTTATGGGGTGGATCGAAAAGCGAGTGTTTAAACTGGACCCTAATAATCCGGATCCCGGGCGGGTGACGATTCGCCGATTAAATCGGGTCGAATACTACTACGCCATCAAGGATCTGCTCGGCGTGGAATATGAAACTTGGGAAAATTTTCCAGCTGACGATACGGGATATGGTTTTGATACCATCGGGGATGTGTTATCGATTTCACCGCTTCTTATGGAGAAGTATTTGGAGGCTGCTTCGACAGTTGCTGAGAAAGCCCTTCCCAAGGGGGCTGTCCTACAGACTCCAGTTCGGTTTTTTGAAGGAAGTCGGTTTCGGGAGGATGGAGATGAGGTCCACCAAGCAGATCGGATGAAATTTAAGGAGGAGCGGAAAGTCTATTTGAAAGGTGATGCTCCTGTGAAGGGGGTTTATCAGGTTACTCTTGATTATGCGATTCGTGGTTCGACTAATCAAAGGGCCCGATTGGAGCTTTGGATGAATGGTAAAAAAATTGCGGAGCGGACTGTGGGCTGGGATCAACGTGATACGATCAAAATGGGTGGACAGGCGGACTTGATAAAGGGAAGTAATACCGTTGAAATAAGGATAAGGCCGAAAAATTCTGCAAGTGAAGGACAAGGCGAACAGTCTGTAGTGCTAAAAGGGATCACAATTCGAGGACCACTTAATGGGAGTTATAAAGAATATCCAAAAGGATACAGTATGATCATGGTCGATGGGCCGGCTCCAGAGGAGATTCGCGAGAGGGAATTGTATGCCCGTAAAATCATGCGGAGTTTTGTGAGCCGAGCTTTCCGGCGCCCTCTAGATCGAGGGACCGTGGCGCGGCTTGTGAAAATGGCGATGCAGGTGGATCAAACGCCTGGTCGTAGTTTTGAGGATGGCATCAAACATGCGATGACGGCTGTTTTAGCCTCGCCACGTTTTTTGTTTCGCGCGGAGATACAACCGGAACCCGACAACAGCGGGAAATCGGTAATGTTGGATGAGTATGCTCTTGCGGCTCGACTTTCCTTCTTTCTTTGGAGTTCAGTTCCTGATGACGAGTTGCTAAGTCTAGCCTTCAAAAACCAACTTCGTAATAATCTCGGGGTTCAAATTGATCGGATGATCGCAAGTTCAAAATCTCGTCGGTTCGTGAACAATTTTGTAGGGCAATGGTTGCAGGCAAGGGATGTGGAAAATATCTCAATTGATGCCAAAAGGGTAGTGGGGGTTAAGGATCAGCGTGAAGCGGATCGGATTTTTAATGGGCGAGTTCGAAGTGATATGAAGGAGGAATCAGAGCTCTTTTTTGAGTTTATTCTTAAAAATAATCGGCCGATCAAGGAGTTGATTTCTGCGCGTTATAGTTTTTTGAATGAAAGGCTTGCGGAATTTTATGATATTTCTGGGGTTCTTGGTTCAGAGCATCGACTTGTTGATTTGCACGAACACCCTCAGCGTGGTGGTATTTTAGGTCAAGGCACTTTTCTGCTTGTGACATCTAATCCGACTCGTACTTCCCCAGTAAAACGCGGACTTTTTGTTTTAGATAATCTTTTAGGGACTCCGGCACCTCCAGCGCCGCCTGATGTGCCGGAGCTGGAAGAGGTTTCAGAACATAAGGGTAAGATGCTTACAATGCGGCAGATGATGGAAGTTCATCGGGAAAAAACACTTTGTGCAAGTTGTCATAAGCGGATGGATCCCATCGGTTTGGGGCTCGAAAACTTTAATGCGATCGGGCAATTCAGAAGCGAGGAATCAGGTCAGCCAATTGATTCTTCGGGTGTGCTGATCACAGGTGAAAAGTTTAGTGATATAGCTGCGCTTAAGAAGGTGCTGGCCGATGAGCGGCGAGATGACTTTTACCGCTGTCTCAGTGAAAAAATTCTAACCTATGCAATCGGGCGGGGGCCGAAGTATTTTGATGCGGTGACAATCGAAAGTTTGGTGGGAAAACTGAACAAAGGAGAAGGGAATCTTAAAGATCTAGTTATTATGATCATCGAGAGCGCTCCGTTCCAGAAGCGAAGGGGAGGATAAGTCTTATTAAACCTGCGTGAGTAGACCGCTTGAATCTCCAATTCGATCGACTGAAGCGCCAGCTTCTCTCAGTATTCTCATGTAGAGATTGTTCAGAGGAGTATTATCAGGAATTTCGACATGTCGGCCCGTTTGAAATTTTCCGCCAGCGTTTCCAGCCAAAATGATTGGAAGATCATCGTGGGTGTGTCGATCGGCATTCGAGAGACCACTTCCCCATACAATCATTGAATTATGAAGGAGAGTGTTACCATCAATATCTTCGGTGGACTTCATTTGCTTTAGGAAATAGGCCAATTGTTGAGTGTAAAAATTATCAATCTTGGCGATTTTATCCATCTTGTCCTTGGCCTGCCGGTGATGTGAGAGACTGTGATGACCTTCGTTAAAACCAAGGTTCGAAAAGCTCCGGTTACTACCATCGTGGGCGAGTAGGAAAGAAGAAATTCGGGTCTGATCGGTCTTGAAGGCTAAAAGTAGCATATCGAAGAGTAAGCGAATGTGTTCCTGATATTCGCGTGGAACTCCTTCGTTGGGAGCATCGACTCCCGGCTCTGGCGGAGGACCAAAGCTCTCAGATTTCTCAATCCGTCTCTCTATCTCACGGACACCGGTCATATATTCATCAAGCTTGTTGCGATCGTTTCGGCCCAAGTCGCTGTTCATCGATTTGGCGTCTTCCATCACAATATCCAGGATAGATCGTTTTTCGGCTCGGCGTTTCGCAAGGCCCTTTTGTCGCTCTGCGTTGGTGCCTCCTCCAAACAATCGTTCGAAAACAAGGCGAGGATTCGACTCAGGAGTCATGGGTTGGGTTGAAGAACGCCAGGACAAGTTGTATTGGTAAGCACAAGAATAGCCAGAGTCACAATTACCTGATTTGCGCACCGCGTCGCAGGATAGCTCTAGAGAGCGGAGCCGGGTTTCTGAACCAATGTAGTTTGCGGCCATTTGGTCGACTGAAACCCCAAGACGGATATCTGAGCCCGCGGTTTTTCGCGGTCGCGCGCCGGTAAGGAATGTTGCCCCGCCGCGAGCGTGATCACCGGCACCATCGAGTCCGGCCCAGCCGTTGGCTTGTTCCAGCCCTTTGATAACTTGCAGGTCGTTCTTGAAGTCGTTGAGGGACTTCATCGATTCATTAAATTGCAAATCCAAACCTGTTCCTTGAGGGCGCCATTTGTCCATAATTACGCCATTTGGAACATAGAGATAGGCCATGCGTAAGGGGGCTCCGGTCGCGGTAACACCTCGTGTTGAGGCAGCCGCACTGACCTCGCTACCAAGAGATCGGAAGGAAGGGAGGGCTACGCTGACACCAAGGCCGCGGAGAAATGCACGACGCCCAAGGTTAATCGATGGTTTGTTCATGGGGCTTGTTGGTTGGGAAACGTATAGGACGAGGATTGAATGGGCTTTATGATTTGGCCAGTTAAAAAGTGCTACCATCTCCACGCCGTTTTTGGAATGGCACACTCTCGATGATAGCATAAATGAGATCCTTCATTCCACCACTATCCTTTAGGAGTTCTGCTATGATCGCATCAATGGCAGGAGCATCGTAATATTCAACCCCCCGGCCTAGGGCATAGGTTAGAAGTTTTTCACTGAGGCAGCGGTAGAAATCCTGTTTACGGGAACTTGCAAGGATGGTTTTGAGCTCCAAAATATTGGAGAATGTTTCTCCGGTGACGAGTTTCCCAGCGCTATCGATTTCCTTTCCGTCTTCCTTATCTCGCCACTGACCGAGGGCATTAAAATTTTCAAGGGCGAGTCCGATCGGGTCCATCCGTTCGTGACACGAGGCACAAAGTGGCTTTTCTCGGTGGACTTCCATTATCTGACGCATTGTGAGCGGAGCGTCCTGATGCTCCGGAACTTCTTCCAGATCAGGAACATCAGGCGGAGCAGGCGGAGCCGGTGTGCCTAAGATGTTATCAAGGACAAAGAGCCCTCGCTTTACTGGAGAGGTACGAGTGGACTGTGATGTCACGATTAAGAAGGTTCCTTGGCCAAGGATACCGCCTCGTCCCTTCAAATTTTCGTTGAATTCAACTTTTCGGAAATCGTTACCTTTGACGTCCGGGACTCCATAGAAATTAGCGAGATTTTCATTGAGGAAAGAATAGTTTCCATTGAGAAGCTCCAAGATTGGTCGATTCTTTAAGAGGACGTGGCGGAAGAATTCTTCTGTTTCCTGTTTCATATCTCGCCTCGTTCCCTGGTTAAAAACCCGATTGGCTTTTCGGCGATCTCTTTCCCGGAGGATTCGGCGGGTATCAATACTAAGTCCCTGCAAGTCACGCGTCTGAAGCCATTGGCCAATAAAATTTTTGACCATACGATCTGATTTCTTATCAGTGAGCATGCGGTCTACTTGTGCCCGAAGGTTTTTTCGCAGCTGCTTTTTTGCGGCGAGATCTCGCAAGGTTTTGTCTGGAGCGGAGCTCCAGAGGAAGTAGGAAAGGCGGGAAGCTAGGGCATATTCATCAAGTAAGACAACCTTACCCGGATTGTCTGGCTCAGCTTGGGTTTCACGGCGGAAAAGAAAACTAGGCGAACTCAGGGTGGCCGTTACTGCCAGACGAACGCCATCCGAAAAATTTCCCCCTTCGCTTTTTGAAATCGCGAGGCTTGTAATTTGGTCAATCAGCTTTTTACGCGGCGGGCGTCGAAAGGCTCGAAATGCAAAGCTTTCTACGATCTTGCGCATGTAGGTAGATTTCTCCTTTTCCCCAGCTGGAGGCAGGCCATCGACAAAGATACGCTGATAGCTTTCTGGATAAAGATTCCAATTTCCATCTGAGCCAAGGCGTCTCAACTGGAAGCGATCAATCTGGATTCCGGCGGTTCCGTTACCTTCACCATCTTCTTTAGGAATGACGACGAACTCAAAATGATGATCGCCTTTTGGGAGATCAAAATTCTGGAGGAAACGACTTCCGCGCGAAGAGTCAGAGTTGAAGTCGATCTCGCGCACTTTTTTTCCATCGATGAACATCTGGTATCTGGCAGATTGGCCTTTTGGCTGTCCTCCTTCGCTTTTGACAGTATAAGCAACTTCAAGAGAATATTCCGCGCTTGTATCAATGATTTGTTTTGCGGTAACGGTTTGGGCGGCATTCGCTTCCATGAAACGAGCGGTCTGGCGACCCTCGCGGTCACGGAAGCTTCCGGCATCAATTATGATTGGTTTTGTTTTTCCAGCGTCAAATGGAAGAGCTGATTCCGCAATCTCCTCTGCGGCGTTAAAATACTTCTCCATCAGGAGCGGTGAAATTGTGAGAACATCACCGATCGTGTCGAAACCAAAGCCCGTGTCATCGGGTGGAAAATTATCAGTCGTATTGAAATCCACACCAACCACGTCCGCGATAGTGTTCCGATATTCCTGTCGGTTCATTCTGCGAATGGTAACGCGGCCTGGATCTGGGTTTTCTGGGTCGAGGGAAAAGATCCTTTGCTCAATCCAGGCGATCATTTCCTTCCGTTCTTTAACGGACGGCTGAAATTCCTCTTTTGCAGGAGGCATGATTTGGGTGCGAAGGTTTTCCCAAATTCGTAGCCAAACGTGTTGATTCTGGAGAAGAGCAGCAGTGCTCGTAAAATCATCAAGGACGAAGTCACCTTTGCTAGCACCATCGCCGTGGCAGTCGTAACAATAGTCCTGAAGAAGGGGCTCAATCTTTTTCTGAAATTCGATCTCGGCGGCTTGGTTAGTATCTCCTTCAGCGAGGCAAATTCCGGCCATCAATGAGAAGGTCGAGAGGATCTTTGGGAGACGCGATAAGATGATCATCAGAAGCCGGTGATTATTCAACGGTCCTGGAGACTGTATCTTTTCATCGAGGGTTCAACTTATTGCAGATGATTTTGGTCTCGGGTAAGTTGCTTGGTTGAGAAAGCTTGGAAGCTCCTCGACTTAGTTCAGAATTTTTTGATTCGGGGAGACGGTGATAGTGGTGGCTTTGTTTTCTGCGAAAAGCTCTTTTGCGATTTCATGAACTTCTTCTGCAGTGACCTTGTTGAGGCGATCGCTTTGGGAGAGGTGATGGTCGGCGGAGTGGCCAAGAAGAACATCGAGTGCTGCCATTCTTGCCCGGGCTGATGGGCTTTGATTGCGAAGGGCTTCTCGAGCTTCGACGTTTGCTTTGACTCTCTCGAGAGCGTCGGCAGGGATTCCGTGCTCGATGATCTTGGTGATTTCGCCTTGTAACTCACTATGGGCTAATTCTAGTTGTTCGGGGGCGGTGCCTAGGTAGAAGGCGAAAAGGCCCGTGTTTAGGCCCAGGAATTGTGAGGTGCTAACGTAGTAGGCGAGTCCAAGTTCCTCGCGTATCCGAGTGAAGAGAGGGCCTGCCATGTCAGAGCAGTAAGCGTCAATAAGTTCGAGCGCGAAACGGCGAGGGTCATCTTGAGCAAGACCGGGGAACCCAATAGCAAGAACGGCTTGTTCTTTGTTAAGCTTGAGAGCGTGTTTTCCGGCTTGTGCGGTGAGTGAATCACCAAAAGAAGGTGGAGTGCCTTTAGGCAGCGCGCCGAGCGATTTTTCGAGTGCTTCCAAAGTCGCGTTGGGTTCTAGATCTCCGAAGAACGCGCAGACCATATTTGTTGCGGTGAAGTATTTTGAGTGTTGGGCACTAATAGTGAGATGGTCGAGCGATTTAAGGGAATCCACGGTTCCAGAAGATGGGATACCGTAACCTTGACCGTTCCAAAGTTGGTGGCGCATTTCTCGGAAAGCTCGGCTGGCAGGATCCTCGAGCTGTTCTTCGAGACCCGCGATTAGGGCCGCTTTTTCTCGTTCAATGGCTTCGTTTGGGAAGCTGGGGTCACGAATGATTTCACCTAGCAAGTCAATTACGATTGGAAGATCGTCGCGCAAGCAATACGAAGAAAGCATAAGAGTGTTATTACCCGCTGCCGCTCCGATGCTTGCTCCAAGATCCTCAAGGGTTTCGGCAATGTCTTGGGCGTCGCGCGTGCTTGTGCCTTTCGTGAGGAGTTGGGAGAGAAGAGAATTCAAACCTGCTGATTCGGGGGATTCCGAGAGTGACCCTGCGAGTAAGGAAGTCTGGCTATAAACAGCAGGAACAGTCGGATCTCGTTGCAGGATCACACGGAGCCCATTTGATAAAACGTGCTCGCTGATCTTTTCTGGGCCAGAAGTCCCAGTCCGAGAAACGGGTTGATTACTAAGATTTTCGGGAACCAAAGAAGTGACGGTGAGATTATCCTTTGTTAGGTATGATTCGATGGCGGTGCGAAGATGGTCTTCAGTCACTTGGGAAAGCTTTTGAATCGCAGAACGGGTATAATTCAGGTCGCGAGCGCTGTGCCAGTTCGAAGCAAGATCTGAAGCTCTCCCTGAAGCTGTTGTGAGGGTCTTAAATTGTTGCGAAGCGATTTGGCGGAAGGCCCTGGCGATGGGACGAGTGAGATCGGCGCTTCTGAGATTTTCGATTTGTGAAAGGATTTCTTCTTCAACGGTTTTCGTGTTCTCGGATTCCACTTCAGCATAAGCACTGAAAATTCCGGGGCCATCGGCGGGTATCCAGGAGTAGGCTCCGATGGAGTGGGCGAGTGATTTTTCTTCACGAATCACCCGGTAAAGGGGAGAAGATCGACCACCTCCAAGGACAACAGAGAGGAGGTCAAGCGCCGGGGCGTCTTCGTGGGTGAGACCAGGGATTTGCCAGGTGAGAGCAAGATGGGTGTTTGGAATGGCGAACGAGCGGGAGGCGCGCCGAACTCCCATTTGGCGGGGCTCAGCGGGAGCGACGATGGGAAAAGAGGCAGGAGGACGGAGACCCTTGGCGAGTTCGCGTTCGATGATGGATTTCGCTTCGGTAGGTTCGAAGCCGCCTGAAAGGACGAGAAAGGAATTATGCGGACGATATTTGGCAGCGTGGTAGGTCTTCATTTCGTCATAAGTGATGGCGTCGAAGAGATCACGGTGGCCGATTACAGGATAGCGTCGGTTATCTCGTTGGTAGCAGGTACGGAAAAGGAGCTGGGATGAGACGGAGTCTGGATCGTCTAACCCCATCGCGATTTCGCGTCGAATGACGTCTTTTTCTTTTTCGTATTCGTCCTTGGGAAAAGTCGGTCGAAAAACCATTTCGATGAGTGCAGAAAGGAAGAGGTCGAGTGACTTGGCGGGGCCATCGATATAGTAAACGGTTCGATCGAAGGAGGTGTAGGCGTTCCACTGGCCTCCTGCGGCTTGAACTTCTTGTGATAGTGCTTCGCCAGAGAAGCGGTCAGTCCCTTTGAATACCATGTGTTCGAGGAGGTGTGAGATGCCGGACCCTGCAAGGGCGGATTCGTGCTGTGAGCCGGTTTCAACCCAAATTTGAGCGGAAATGACTGGAGATCCCGTGCTAGGGTCAAGGATCGTGTCGAATTCGGGATTGAGGGTGACGAGGTTTGCCGTGCTGGCGGGAAAGTCCATGCCAGAAGATGGAGTTAGGAGGAGTGAACGTCCAATGTCGAATTCAAGAATGAGG
>DCQM01000020.1 GCA_002323895.1 Akkermansiaceae bacterium UBA1518 | reverse complement strand
GGGCCTCGTGGTCGTAAAATGCAGCCAGTCCTCCTTTCGAAGGGGGCACGATTCCGAATCAGGGGACACCTTGATCAACCTTATCAGGTCGACTTCGGATTTGGAACCTATCATGCCCGGGGTGGTCTTTCGGGGAAATTTTCGGTCAAGCGCAAGCTCGAGCCGGATCAGGATGGATGGTTTGACGTCGAACTGGCGTTGGAAGATTTTGTGAGGATGAGGAGCCGTTTTGTTGAGTCTCCGGCTGGGCATGAACTCGTCTGGCTTTGGGTGCAAACCCACCGGAAGGACGTTGGTTTGAGCCTTTCGAGTGTGGACCTTTTATCACCGGAATCGGAATAGGATGAAGCGATTTTTTTCCAAGCATAGCATTTGGGCGTTGGTCACCGTCATCACCTTTGTCTTTGGCAAGCAGTGGTCGCGATCATCAAGGGCTAAAGATGTTCCTGACGAAGGAGGAGTGAGTCAAACCGGCATTGAATACCGTGGCGCACTCGGGAGATCTTCTTCGGTGTCTGGAAGAACTGTGAGTTCGACATCCGTTCGTGACTCTCGGAAGGCGAAGGAAGAGGCTGACAAACCAAGGAGAGACAAGCAATTATCTGAAGATGAGATTGATTTGTTGGTTACAGATTCAATCAAATCCAGCAGTCCGATCGAACGTCGCCAAGCCATGGATCAGATCCTTCAAAAAATGAGGAATTCAGAAATGTCTTTCGAGGATGCGCTGGCAATTGGAGAGGCATTAAAAGAGCAGGGAGCAAATGATGAATGGGAACTTCTCGGCTATGCGATGGGGGTGTATCAATCTGACGAAGCCATTGCCCATCTCGGCAAAATTCCAGCTGAGGAGCGAGTTGGATTTATCGAAAATATCATTCCAGGACTGGCGAGTGAGAATGCCGAGTTGGCGATTAATCTCTTTGAATCCCTTGAGCCCAACGAGCAGGCGAAAGTCCGTCCAGAGCTCCTAAGAGGGCTTGTGGATAATGATGCAGCTATCGCAACTAATTACATTTATGATTCGAGTGATCTTGAGAATTACTCCTGGCGCCCGATGGCCGAATTGACTCGTGAGCTGGTGAAAGACAAGGGCTTGCAGCCGGCTTTGGATTGGGCGAATGAGCTGCCGCAGGGGCCGCAAAGAAGAGATGCTTGGAGTTCCGCCTATGCAGTGTGGGCTTCAAAGGATCCGGTTGCAGCAGGAGAATCGGTCAATCAACTCCCCGATGGAGCAGATCGCAATCTTGCCATCAATGGATTTGTCAGCGCCCACGTTCATAAGGATGGGGAGATGGCCATGACCTGGATTGATGCGATTTCGGAACCAGGCTTACGCGATGCCGTAACAGTTCGGGTTGGCAGGCAATACTTTCAGCGAGATCCAGAGGCTGCCACTCGATGGTATAGCTCTAGCGGTGTAGCTCCATCTATCTGGGAGCAGGTCACAAACTCAGTCGAACCAAAATGATGATTAAGTCCGTATCTTATTTTTTTGGAAATTTGATTTTCCTCTTAGCTTCTCTCACGACCTCTTCTTCAGGACGTTTAAATGACGTGCAGGGGGCCAAAAACTGGCACCAATGGCGGGGGCCTGAGGCAAACGGTGTTTCTCGTACTGCAACACCTCCGATGACTTGGAGCGAGTCTGAAAATATCAGGTGGAAAGTCCCTATTGATGGACGAGGCGTCTCCAGTCCTGTGGTTTGGGGTAATAAAATTTTTCTGCTTTCCTCGGTGAATACCGGAGAGGTTGATGCGTCCTTGCCTAAACCCGAAGACCAACCCGAGCGGGTTTTTGGAATCAAACATCCCAATACGAAATACAGTTTTGTCGTCCTGTGCCTCGACCGAAAAACCGGGAAGGAAATCTGGCGAAGAGCTGCCACTGATTTGGTTCCGCATGAAGGACATCACAAAGACAACTCCTTTGCCTCGGCTTCTCCCTTTACAGATGGCAAACGTCTCTACTGCTGGTTTGGCTCAGCTGGTCTTTACTGTTTCGATTTGGACGGGAACAAACTTTGGAGCAAGGATCTTGGAAGGGCGAAAGTCGGTGCCAGTCTCGGAGAAGGGTGTTCACCTGTCGTTCACGATAACAAGGTAATCATCTTACGCGATCATAAGGGACAGTCGACAATTGAGGCACTCGATGCGACGTCTGGGGAGCCCCTCTGGAAAAAAGAGCGGGATGAACCGAATGGATGGTCGACCCCGCTCATTGTTCCTTATCAGAAAAAAACGCAGGTCATCACATGTGGCGACAATCTTGTTCGAAGTTACGACCTGGAAACCGGATCGATCATTTGGCAATGCGGCGGGCTTTCGCAAAATACGATCCCTTGCCCGGTCACAGATGGTGAGCGGGTTTATTGTATGAGTGGCTATTCGGGGTATTCCCTGTTGGCTCTTCCGCTTTCAGCAAAGGGCGATATCACCGGAAGCGAAGAAATCGTTTGGAGTAAGTCAAAAAACACTCCTTATATTCCATCGCCAATTCTCTACGATGGCATGCTAGGGTTTCTGAAATCTAATCAGAGTTTTTATTCAGTTCTGGATGCCAAAACAGGAAACGAGTTAATTGGGTCGACCCGTCTTCCTTCTGTTGCGAATGTTTATTCGTCTCCCGTGGGGGCAGCTGGACGAGTTTATCTTACCGGAAGAAATGGCGTCACGCTTGTTCTTAAACGTGGTAAGGAGTTTGAAGTTCTAGCTACCAATAAGCTGGATGATGAGTTTCGCGCCTCGGCCGCTTTAGTCGGCAAGCAAATGCTCTTACGAGGAAGTCAGTATCTCTACTGCATTGAAGAAGGTGCGACCCTCAACAAGCAGGAAGTCTCTTCCAAGGCTGTAGTTGGCCCCAAAAAAATTTCTTCCAAAGCTAAGGCGGAAGGTGACAAGTCGAAGCGCGAATTATTAGAAGTGATTGCGAGGCGCGAACTTCCCAAAGACTATCCCGGAGGAAAAGGTCACCAGGCATTTGTCGATAAATGGTTCAAAACGGCAGGTGCCAAAGGGGCGGAAGTTGGTCAATTGTGGAAAGAACAAGAGCGTCTCTTCCCAGAGATGAAGAATCGTGGGGAATCCTTTATCAAGATCCTCGATTACGTCCGAACCAAAGGAAAAAAGCCAAAAGCGGTAAGACCAACTGGTAATGCTAACCCACATATCAAAAGGAAGGTGCAAGCTGAAATTCGACGCGAGCCAGGCAAGCCCCTCGGCAAGACAGGGGCTCTCTCCGGTCGGATTCAGGACCTGGCAGGCAAGGCAATGAGCGGCGTCATGGTCTCAGTCTTCGACGACAGTCGACGCCAGAGCACATCGGTTTTTTCCCAGCCTGATGGAAGCTTCCGGATTGAAGGCCTTCACGAGTCTAAGTTTAAGATTCGAGCACGCCTGTCTGGTCAGCAGGATGGGTGGGTCGAGAATGTGACGCTTGGGAAAGATTCGATCGTCATTAAGATGTCGCCAGCCACTGGAGAAGATCTGGAGGTACAGCGTCCTGCCAGCGATGCTTTTGGGCAACTGAGCTTCGACAGCCCACGGGACAGGCTGAATTTCAAAATGATGTGCGCCTACTGCCATCAGATTGGAACGCCGGGTTTTCGGACGCCAGAGGAGCCAGTCGATTGGGAGACCATGATCAAGCGAATGGATGGTTTCGGTGGTCTCTATCCTCATACCAAGGAAACAATTACCCAACGTATCATCGACACCTATAAGGACGATGCCGTGAAAAGCTGGCCCGCTTATGTTCCACCACCAGCTCCGACCGGAATGGTGGCGAAGGCGAAGATCACCGCCTGGGAAATGGGGGAGCCCTACATCGGTTCCTTCCACGACCTCGAAGTTGGGGACGACGGACTCGCCTACGTCGTGCACATCGGCAAGCAATACACCGCCACCCTCGACCCGAAGACTGGGGAGCGGATCTACTACCGTCTGCCCCGCGGATCACATGGCCCGCATTCCATCGAGCCCGACAACGATGGTGAGATGTGGCTCACCCTGTGTGTCTCGGGGGAAATGGCAAAGTTCGATCTCGAGTCCAAGGAATACACCATCCTCTCCAGTGCCGAGGCTCCAGCGGAGCGAGGTTCTTGGCCTCACACTTTGCGCATCGATCCAAAAGATCCCGACGGTTTTATTTGGTATACCGATGCCGGACGTAATTCAGTTTTTCGACTTCACCCGAAGACGCTCGTGCGCAAGGAATATCAGCTTCTCGAAGCCGGTCAGGTGAAGGCGGGTGGAAAAGGAGAGTCAAAAGGAATCACTCCCTACGGTCTCGATTACTCACCGGTCGATGGCATGATTTGGTATTCCAAACTCAACGGGAACCGCATCGGGCGTATTGATCCGAAAGCCCCCGACGGTGACGTCACTGAATGGAATCCTCCGTTCCGGGGGCCACGACGTCTTCATGTTGCACCTGATGGAATGATTTGGGTTCCGGGGTTCGGCTCGGGTGTGTTCGCCAAGTTCGATCCCAAGAGCGAGGAGTGGACGACTTACCCGCTGCCCGATTATCTCAACCAGATTCCCTACGCCCTCAATGTTGCTCCCGACGGTATGGTGTGGATTTGCGGGACACACAATGACACTCTCTACCGGTTCAACCCGAAGACCGAATACCTCATCGAGTTTCCGCTGCCATTCCGGGTCAGCTACACCCGTGAGATCGAGTTCGACAAGGATGGAAATGTCTGGACCAGCACGAGCGGCCCGGCCCGGCACATGGAGAACGCCTGCGGCACCATCATCAAGCTGGAGATCCCCGCCGATGCTGAGGAATCGGGGGGCATCAAGCTGGCGCCGATCGAGCTCAGTCTAGAGGAGCAGGGCGTGCAGTCGGTCGTGGCGCGGCAGGAGGAGGCAAAGAAACTCGGAGCCCTCCTCGCCAAGATCGAGGCTCGTGCGCTGCCCAAGGAGTATCATGACGAGCCTCATCAAGAATACATCGATCGGATCATGGGAGGATTGACCGACGTCCAACGCGAGCGCGTGGGGCGGCTGTTCAGTCAGCGCCGCAAGGCCGAGGTGGGGATGGAGAATGCCGGCCACTCTTTCGTCCGAATTTTGGACTATGTTGAGAAGGGTGGGCGAAGCACGGAGATCCCCGCCGAGCCTGGCCCTGGCACACCGTTGCAGCCAAAGCCGGCTGGGAATTCGAACAAGGGGCGCGGGAAGTCGCTCAGGGAGACGGAACCGGGCAAGGACATCGTCAAAGTGATCCAATCCGGGAAGCTCGATGTGGCTCCCTTCGATGCGGTAAAACTGGCTCTGGCGCAAAAAGATCCCGGCGTGCGTGGATCGGCTCTTTCAGCTGCCTTCGGGCGACTGGGTGGGGGAGTCGGCGGTGTTGAGATCGATGCGGTGGTGGCGCGCTTAAATTCGTTGGCCAATGCAAGGGACAAGGACTTCGCGATCAATGGGATGGCCCACGGTCTGGTTTCGTCGGATCCAGAGAGCGCCTTGAAATGGGCCAACTCAATTTCAGATGAAGGATTTCGTAAGACTGTGTTGGAGAACGTGACTCGGCGGATTGATGGGCAGCCTTCCCGGCTCAAAAAGAGAATCCCATCACGAGTTGCACCAAAATCGATCGAGCAGAAGACCGGTATCCACCGGCTCGAAAACCAACGGCGCTCTCCCTTCGATGCCTTTATTTATGTGAATCGGATTCCCGACCACTCGGAAGAGGGAGAAGCCGCGGCTCAATTCGCCGGTCGCATCCTTGGGCGCCTCGCCAATCAGGAAGGACGAGTGCTGCTGAAGCTGCCCAACGGAATGAACCGCAGCGCCTACAACGGCTTCAAAACGTTCCTCAGCTCTGAGCCATTCGCCGAGGCCTTCCAACTCTACTTCCGGAACGGAAACTGGTCCGCCGGAGAGTTCAAAGCAATGCTTCGAAGCAAGATGTCCAAGGCAAAAGACGGCGCACCCGAGGATGCAAGGCTCAAGATTTCTGAAGCTGACCTGCCCGACTTGACTGCTTTTCTCGGGACCCTTTCAGGTGTCGGTGATGAAGCGTTTCGAAAGCTCGT
>DCQM01000202.1 GCA_002323895.1 Akkermansiaceae bacterium UBA1518 | reverse complement strand
GTCTGGCAATGGCATTTTGGACGAGGAATTGTTTCAACACCCAGCGATTTTGGCTCTCGTGGCGCAGCACCTACTCATCCTAAATTACTCGATTGGTTGGCCATAAAATTTATCGAATCGGGCTGGTCGATTAAATCGCTACACCGCCTGATCATGTCATCTCGGACCTATCAGCTCGCGAGTATCGATCACGAAAAAAACCTCCTCAAAGATCCCGAAAACCGCTTTCTCTGGCGTTACTCCAGACAGCCTTTGGATGCTGAATCGGTTCGCGACGCTATTCTTTCTGTCAGTGGAAAACTTGACCGGTCTATTCCTAAAAGCCACCCCTTCCCTCCGGTCAACCAATGGGGGTTTTCAATCCACAATCCTTTTCACGCAGTCTACGATTCAAATCACCGTAGCGTCTATTTGATGATACAACGTAACAGGCGACATCCATATTTATCTCTTTTTGATGCTGCTGATCCTAATCAAAGCATCGCTAAACGACGGCCCACAACCACACCAACTCAGGCTCTTTTTCTTCAAAATTCGCGATTCATACACGATAATGGAGAACAATTTGCGAAGCGAATCATGGATATTCCGGGTGATGATTCTAAAAAAATCCTTTGGGCCTTTGAGTCAGCTCACGGCACGATTCCAAATGATCAAATCATCCAAAGTTGCCTCAAATTCTTATCTGACTATCGAGATAAAATAAAAGGCGCTAAATCTAAAAAACACTCTGACTGGGAGGCGCTTTCTAGGGTTCTTCTCACCAGTAATTCATTTCTCTTTGTTGAGTAATTCTATGCCCACTTTCGATAGCTCCTTCCACCAAAATAAAACCCGCCGCGAGTTTTTGGATCGTGCTTCAGGAGGGTTCGGAGCTGTCGCCTTGGCAGGGATGTTCAAAGAGCTTCAGGGGTCTTCAATGAATCCTCTTGAAGCGAGACCAAGCCACCATGCTCCTAAAGCCGAGAGGGTCATCTTTCTCTACTCCACTGGTGGGGTCTCGCACATTGATACGTTTAACCATCGACCGCAATTGACGAAGGATCATGGAAAATCAATCACAGCCTCTAGATGGCTAAACAAACCTGGGTCATATAAGCGTTTCCTGACGAAATCCCGCTTCTCGTTCAAGCAATACGGTCAGAGCGGAGCTTGGGTCAGTGAACTGTTTCCACACCTCGGCTCAGTCATCGACGATATATGTGTCCTAAACGCGATGCACTGTGAAAGTGATGGTCATGATAAGGCAACCTTAGCAGCCCACACAGGATCGGCTCAATTCGCTCGGCCAAGTGCAGGATCGTGGGTTAGCTATGGCTTGGGAACGGAGAACCAAAACCTCCCTTCTTTCATGGTCCTTGGTCCGGCTGCCCCCTACGCCGGTTCGCAAACCTGGGGGAGTGATTTTTTACCAGCATGTCACCAAGGAACACATCTCGTCCCTGGTAAGGATCCCCTTCCCAACATCAAGCCCCAGAATTCCAACCTCAGCCTCCAACAAATGGAGCTTGCGTTGCGCCAAAAGGTAAATCGAACCTATCTCACCGAGCCCTCCTCAGATCAACAACTGGAGGCTCGTATCCGCTCCTTTGAGACCGCTTTTGGAATGCAACGAGAAGCACCTGAGGCTTTTAATTTCGCAGAGGAAACAGATGAAACAATGGATCTTTATGGGATTAAACGGGGAACTACCACCGGTTTCGGATGGCAATGCCTCGTGGCTCGAAGACTCGCAGAAAGAGGCGTGAGATTCCTCGAGCTCATTGATGTGGGATCTAGTAACAATTGGGATTCCCATGGCAATATTGGTGATCATGAGCGTTTAGCAAAGGCAATCGATAAACCGATAGCCGGGCTTCTCACTGATCTTAAAAGGAGAGGAATGCTAGACAGCACACTGGTAGTTTGGACTACCGAATTTGGTCGGACCCCATTTCATGAGAATCCAGATCATCCTGGCCGAGAACATCACAACCTCTGCTTTTCTTCTTGGATGGCGGGAGGAGGGATTAAGGGAGGAATCGTTCATGGAGAATCTGATGAATATGGAATCCGGACCGCTAAAGATGCTGTCCACACTCATGACCTACACGCAACGATGCTCCACCTTCTTGGTATCAACCACGAGCAATTGACCTTCCGTCATGCTGGAAGAGATTTTCGGCTTACCGATGTCTATGGAAACGTCATCAACAAAATCATTTCTTAGAAAAATTCGAGCGACTCATGATTAAGATTCTTGTCACTCTTTCCTTGCTTTCGATCACACAAGTAAAGGCCACTTGGTATGGCGAAAACATCGAAGAGGGCGCAGACATCATGCTGATGGATCTTCGTTGGCCATGGTGGGCTGAATCAACTTATTCGGCAAATTGGAATATTGGCACCCTTCCTACAGGAGTGACGGCCTACGGAGGATTCGCAGGATCTGTGGCGACAGTTGGCGACGATCATCGTCCTAATCTAGATCCTGAAATACAGGATTCCTTTCGTCCTGGATCAGTTTGGTCATTTTGGGGAAGCAATCCTGAAGGCGAACCGGTTAGAGTAGAGGCTGCTTCTGAGCATACATTTGCCTATCAATATATCGGAGAAGGTGCGAGTGGCGCACTTTTTGGGACTTGGCCACTGATTAAGCGT
>DCQM01000058.1 GCA_002323895.1 Akkermansiaceae bacterium UBA1518 | reverse complement strand
AATTGACGAGTCCATTAGCCCTAAGGATCCCATCGTTCCAACCCGAAAACAAGGTCCATTCTCTTTGCGACAAATAAGTTCAAATTCATAAGCCTAGAGGAGAACTTGAAATTCTTTCTGTCCGCCCACCCAAGACTTATGAGAGGATCACCGAGGTATGCCGAAACTGTTCAACAGCCTCGCCTTCATTCTTCTCATCGTCTCCTCTCAAGCAGATACGATTGCGCCCAACCATGCGACGCGGATGAAGGCCGGGACGGATCTCTTCAAAAAAACGATCCGGCCGACTCTCATTGAAAATTGCCTGAAATGTCATGGGGACGAGAAGGTCCGCTCTGGGCTCGATATTTCAACTCGCGAGCTTCTTCTTGAAGGGGGAGAAACTGAGGCCGCCATTAACCTCGAGAAACCTGAGAAAAGCTATCTTCTCAGCCTCATTCGCCACGAAGAGGAACCGGAAATGCCTCCCAAAAAGGCCAAGCTCCCCGACTCCATTGTCGCCGACTTTCAAAAATGGATCGCTCTTGGAGCTCCCTACGACAAACCCTTACTTGAGAAGAAAGGCGCCCAATCCACCGCCATGCAGGTCACCCAAAGTGATCGTGATTTTTGGTCATTCAAATCACTCGCAGATCCAAAGCCACCCGTCATTAGCCACTCTCAAATTAACAACGACCTTGACCACTTCACCTTCTCAAAACTAGCCGAACAAAATCTTACCCCAAACCCACAGGCCTCAGATTCAGTCCGGATTCGCCGCGCTTATTTGTCCGTCATCGGGCTCCCACCTAGCCCGCAACAATTAAAAGAAGCCCTTTCAAAACCACATGCCGAACTTATCGACGAACTTCTTGCTAGTCCTCATTATGGCGAGCGCTGGGCACGCCACTGGCTCGATGCTGCTCGCTTTGCCGAAAGCCATGGCTTCGAGCAAGACTACGACCGTAAGTTTGCCTACCACTACCGCGACTTTGTCATCAAGGCCCTTAACTCCAATATGCCTTGGGATCAATTCATCCGCTGGCAACTGGCCGGCGACGAAATCGCACCATCCAACCCTCTCGCTATGATGGCCACCGGTTTTATGGGTGCCGGAGTCTTTCCGACCCAGCTCACCGAAAAGGAGTTCGAAAGTGCTCGCTATGACGAACTCGATGATATGGCCGCTACGACCGGCACCGCTATGCTTGGCCTCACCATTGGTTGCGCAAGATGCCACGATCACAAATTCGATCCAATACCGGTCAAAGACTATTACCAATTCGTATCAGTCTTCACTTCGACAATCCGTAGTGAAATCGATATTCCACTCAACTCTGACGCCTACATTGCTTCACTTGCAAAATGGGAAGCTTCCCACCAAGCCCGCCAAGAAGCTCTCACAACTTATGAAAACCTTCCTGATACAACTAAAACCTTCCAACAGTGGCTTGAAAGCAAGGCCCCTGAGAAACTCCCAGCCAACGACTGGAATACCTTGAAATTCGTCAAAACAACCTCTGATCAAGCTGCCACCAACCTAACCCCGCAAACTGACGGGGCGGTCCTTGCTTCAGGAAGAACTCCGGCGAAAGAAACTTACACTCTTATAACAAAGCCCGGCGCTCAAACCATTCGTTTCCTCCGTATCGAGGCACTCACTCATGCCTCCATGAAAAGCAAAGGCCCCGGACGAGCCAGTAATGGAAATTTTTCGCTCACTGATCTTAAAATCTTCGCCAACTCACCTGGAAAAGAGAAGCAGTTACTCAAGATCACCTCAGCTCAAGCCACTCACGAACAAAACAAAACCAATTTATCCGCAGTTTCTTCCTTCGACTCCGATCCCAATAGCACCGGATGGGCCGTTGATCTCGGAGGAATCGGCAAGAACCAAGCGGCTGTGTTCAAACTTTCCGACCCCCTCACGATCGGGGAAAAAACAACGCTCGAATTCCAGCTTAGGTTTCACACCAACAGCCAGCACAGCCTCGGGCGATTTCGTATCTCGATTAGCGAAAAAACCGCTCCACCAGTCGAAGTAGGGGGCGGAAAAAACCTCCAAATCGAAAAAGCTCTCAAAGCTCTTCTCACGGGAAGTTTCACCGAAGAGCACCGCAAAGCTCTCCTCGAACTCTTCAGGAAAAGCGACCCCCACTGGAACCGACTTAATGATGCCGTAAGCAAATCGCTGACTTCCAAACCCCAATCCTTAAACGCAAAAGTCCAAGTCACCAGTGAAGGATTCAGTCCAACCAAGCACCATGCAGACGGCCGAGGTTTTCCCCACTTTTATCCACAGACACACTTTCTTAGCCGCGGCGACCCTAAACAAAAAAAGGGAATTGCTAATCCAAACTACCTTCAGATCCTTATGAGAAACGGTAAATCTGGAAATCATTGGAAAGAAGAGCCACCCGTTGATTGGACCCGCACCAGCTATCGCCGGCGCAGTCTCGCCAATTGGATTACCGACTCGGAAAATGGAGCAGGCCACCTTCTCGCCCGTGTCGCTGTCAACAGACTCTGGCACCATCACTTCGGAAAAGGGATCGTTGCTACTCCGAATGACTTCGGACTTCAAGGGGCACTCCCTACCCATCCAAAACTCCTCGATTTCCTAGCCAAAAAACTTATTAGTAGCGGCTGGAACATCAAGGCACTTCATCGAGAGATCCTCCTGAGTGCAACTTGGCTACAAAGCAGCGAACCGTCCAAAGAAAAATCCGCCATTGACCCCACCAACAAATTTCTCTGGCGCTTTACCCCACGACGCCTCGAAGCAGAAGTGATCCGTGACTCCATCCTCGCAGCCTCCGGCCAGCTCGACACCACTATGTTTGGCCCGGGGACTCTCGACGAAAGTCATCGCCGCCGCAGTATCTATTTTATGATCAAGCGAAGCCGCCTCATTCCTATCATGCAGGTCTTTGATCAACCCGAGCCTCTCGTCAGTCAAGGCAGCCGGCCAAGCACCACAATCGCACCCCAAGCTCTTCTTTTCATGAACAACCCACAAGTTGTCAAATGGGCTCACGGACTTGCGCAAAACCTGGACGCCGAACAACCCGACGAGGCTATTCGCCAACTCTACCTTCGAACTCTCACCCGCGAACCGACTCTTGCTGAACTCACTAACAGTCGCGCCTTTTTTGACTCCCAATCGACCTCTTACTCCAAGGAAAAGAACGCGGCTCAACTCGCACTCGCCGACCTTTGTCAGGTCATGCTTAGCCTTAACGAATTCATCTACCTCCCATGAACCAAATCGATTTTTACACCCGGCGCCATTGGCTACAAAAGGCCGGAGCTGGCTTCGGAGGCCTCGGTCTAGCTTCGTTACTTGCAGACGAAGGGCTCCTTGGAACAAGCGATCCACTCGCCCCCAAAATCGCCCATTTCCCTGGGAAGGCAAAGTCAGTCATCTGGCTCTTCATCAATGGAGGCCCCAGCCAAGTGGACACTTGGGACTACAAACCAGAGCTAGAAAAAATGGATGGTAAGGAGCTCAAGGGCTTCGATAAAAACACCGGTTTCTTTGCCAACTCGGTGGGGCCACTTATGAAGTCGCCCTTTGAATTCACCCCACGCGGACAGTGCGGAAAAATGGTCTCTTCCATTTTTCCCAAGCTTGGGGAACACGTTGATAAAATGGCTTTCATCCACTCCGGCTACACCGAGTCCAACAACCACAGCCCGGCCCTCTTCATGATGAACTCCGGCCTCCCTCGGATGGGGAATCCTTGCCTCGGTTCATGGGTCACCTATGGCCTCGGTAGCGAGAGCCGCGACCTTCCCGCCTTCGTCGTCATGTCCGATCCTCTCAATCGTGGCCTCCCTAAAGGAGCCGCCGCTAACTGGGGAGCCGGATTTCTTCCGAGCGTTTATCAAGGGACCTGGCTGAAACCCAAGGGTGATCCAATTGACAATCTAAATCGCCCAGCCCATATGGATGATGCTCAACAAACTCGACAGCTCGCTCTCCTTAAAAAGCTCAACGGCGGACATCTCGAAACCCGCCCCGGCGATGCCGAACTGGAGGCGCGTATCAAAAGTTTCGAACTTGCCTACCGCATGCAGACCGCTGCCCCGAAGGCTTTCGACATCGAACAAGAGCCCGAGCACATCAAAAAACTTTATGGGATTGACGAAAAACGCTGCGACCACGTCGCGCGCCAATGTCTCACTGCCCGCCGCATGGTAGAACGAGGTGTTCGCTTCGTTCAAATCTACTCCGGCGGTATGGCCAACCAGCGGAGCTGGGATGGCCACAACGACATCCAAGGCAACCACAGCCAATTCGCTGGCGAAACCGACACTCCCATTGCCGGACTACTCACCGACCTTGAACAGCGTGGTTTACTAAAAGACACCCTCGTCATCTGGGGCGGCGAATTCGGCAGACTTCCGCTTTCCCAGAAATCTCAAAAACCTGGTCGTGACCATAACCCGCATTGTTTCACCACCTGGATGGCGGGCGGCGGAATTAAAGGAGGGGTCAGCTACGGCGAATCAGACGAAATCGGCCACCACGCCGCCGTCGACAAAGCACACGTCAACGACATCCACGCCACGATCCTTCACCAACTCGGCTTCGACCACGAAAAGCTCACCTATACTCACAATGGCCGCCGCTTTCGCCTCACCGATGTCGGTGGAAACGTTATTAAACCGATTTTAGCCTAAGGATTAAGGCCAAAACTCCCCGGGAGATTCTATTTAGTCCGCACCTCGGAACGACGAATACGAAAAGTCAGCTCTCCAACTCTAATAACTTCCCAATCTAGGATTCGAACAATTCTACGGTTCCACCACCCGCACAAACTTTCGGCCGCTCCCTCGAGATGTCAAAAACTTGGCGACTCCATCTTCCTCTTCTTCAAATTCTGCTTCGGTATCAACAACCCAGTTCGTCAAATCCCCACTCGTTTCAAGTTGATAGTTCCTCCCCACCAAAGTTCTAAATTGGAGAGATAAGCGATCTCCGGAAACATCAACTGAGATCACTTTCACTGAAGAATCTTTCGCTGTGGGATCGGTCCCATCCTCAATCTCCTGAGCATTATCCCGACCGTCGCCATCGAAATCAGCATCTCCTGGCTGATCTAAATTACCAAAAAACGTAGCCTCGATCGGATCAGGCATTCCGTCTTGGTCAACATCAGGCCGATCATCCGATTCATAATTATAAAAAGCAAAATTAATATTACCATCAGGCTGACCTGCAGCACCAAAAAGTCCTGCAGGTCCACTTTGGTAGGTGTCATCTTCACCCTCCGCGAAAAAAAGAGGCGTTGTTAGGTTAGTCACGTCAAAGACCTCAGCCAGAAATCGTCCCTCATATCCATGGAAGACAAGCCGATAATTCTTTTCAGGATCAAGAGGAGAATCAGCTTCGCCCAATGTGGTGGGCTGCTCTAAATCAATCCTAGCAATATAAATTCGGCTTTCATCAGTATCAATCGTTGCAGCATAACCACTTGTCGTTCCGAGACCCACAGTTGTGATCCGAGCTAACACCCCTACGTCTTGCTCGATTGCGGGATCGAATGGCGCTAAATCAACCCCCACTCGAAATGCGGAGTAATTGGCATCTTTTCGCATTGCCCCAATCCGGGCTTGACCTAGAGCATCTGGATCGGGCGAAGCTCCAGAAATCATACGATAAGTTGAGTCATTGAGAAAATAAGCCCAATCCACAAAATCCTTGAGCGGGTTTAGGTTTTGCCAACTTTCTTCATCAAAATCATCGTTAAAATCATCTGAAATCTGCCCGTAGCTCACTACGGGCAAGAGAAAAAGAAACGAGACAAGTGATTGAGGGACAAGAGTGTGCATAATCTAACTAGAAAAATCTAGTATGACGATTCTCCCACCATGAGTCAAATTCATTTAGCTTTGAAGGCTGAGAATCCTATCAAACTTAGTCAAAATCTAACCTTCAAATAAGCTGAGAACAAAAAGCACGAGGTCTGACCTTCCTAGCAAACCGCTAGATGTAAGATTGCGACCCCAAGCAAAAACGAGTATTAGCGCGTAGCAGCTTTTTCCGCCAGCTCTCATACTCCAAACTAATCAATTTTCTCATTCAAAATATGAACCTTATGAAATCCACTACAATTCTTGCTCTCGGGACCATTTTCGTCCTCCAAAGCTCGTATGCTAAAAGGCCGAAGCCACCAGTCCGCGCCTTCGATGCCCCTGGCGCTCCCACCTTTATTCGCCTCGATAAGGAAGGTCAGGTCAACCCGCCAGTTGATACCGTAGGTAATTATCTCATCGGCCCAGTCTATAAAGCCGCCCCCGAACGCAAAGCGCACAAAGACGTTCCCAAAGGAAAAGTAAGGCAGTTCAACATTGACTCCAAAACCACAAAACTACTTAACCCAGGAATTGCTCGTAAAGAATTTGGAAAAGTTGATCCCCAGAACTTCAAAACCTTGATCGTCGAGACGCACGAAATCGACTACTCTCGAAAAATCACGGTTTATATCCCAGCTCAGTACAAAGCGGGCAGCGTTGTTCCGTTCATGGTTTGTCATGACGGGCCGAAAGGAAAACCCAACCAAACTTTCTCTAACATCTTCGACAACCTCATCGCTCAGGAGCGTATTCCTCCTATGGTCGTGATCCAAATCGCTAATGGTGGTGGCGACGCTCAGGGACATCAGAGAGGTAAAGAATATGATACGATGTCGGGAGTCTTTGCTGAATACATCGAAACCGAAGTCCTTCCTCGAGTAGAAAAAAACTGTGCTGTGAAACTCACTAAAGATCCCGACGCACGTGCCGTCATGGGAAGCAGCTCGGGTGGATCAGCCGCTCTTATTATGGCCTGGTATCGAACCGATCTCTACCACCGGGTGCTCACCACCTCCGGAACATTTGTGAACCAGCAATGGCCCTTTGACCCAAAGACTCCAGGTGGAGCCTGGGACTTCCATGATAAACTCATTCCTAATACTCAAAAGAAGCCCATTCGCCTCTTCCTTGCAGTGGGTGACTATGATCTACTCAATCCCAACGTGATGCGCGATGATATGCATGACTGGGTTGAGGCGAACCATCGCATGGCCAAAGTACTAAAAGTCAAAGGCTATGATTACCAATATCTCTTCTGCCAAAATTCAGGCCATGGGATTGGCAATGCCAAGACCCAGTTTCTCCCACATGCCATCGAGTGGGTTTGGCACGGTTACCAAAAGAAAAAATAGAAAAGTCTACTCACTCACATCGAAGCAGAAGACCAAATCCTGATCCCTTAAATAAAGCTTTCCATCCAACACAACTGGATGGGTCCAAACCTTTCCATTTGTTCCTTCTCGGAGCTTCGTGACTTTTGGCATCGGGAAACGCCCCTTTTCACTAAACCCATCCGGAGTCGCAACAGCGAGAAAGACCGAACCGTCAGATTCATTCACACAATAGAGCATTCCATCTGCGTAGTGGACTGCGCCTTTTTGAATCCCTTCACCACTCTTGTTCCACTTTCTTTCCCCCGTCTTAAAATCCTGACAAATCAATCCTCTTCCGTCCGAAAAGCCATACAGATAACCATCCACTAAAACGACTCCGCCGTGGTGGTTCTTCATCTCTTTATTTTCCCAAATATCCTTGGCCTCGGCACCAGAGATATCCACCAATTTACAGCCGGCTCCGTAACCGGACGTCATGTAAACTTTCCCATCCTGGTAAATCGGAGTAGGGATCACAGCGGTCCTTCCCTTGGGCCACTTAGAAGTCCAGAGCAGCTTTCCGGTTTCAGCATCGACCCCCGCCAAAGTCTTCATGAAGAGCTGAACGTATTGTTTCTTCCCATTCACCTCCGCGATGATCACAGAAGAATACTCGGCACGATCCGTGAGTTCCTTACTCCGCCAAATCGTCTTACCGGTTTTTTTATCAAGGGCTGCAATCGCACCATCTTTCCCTCCGGGAGTGACAATGAGACGGCCTCCATCCACAAGAACAGACTCGGAGTAACCCCATGGTGGGACTTTACCACCAAAATCATCAACCAGCTCTTTGCTCCAGACCTTCTTCCCATCAGCCGCATCGACCGCCATCAGAGAGCCATTAGCACTAATCGCATAAACCACCCCATCACTTACGGTCGGAGTTCCTCGCGGACCACTCCCCCAACCGGTTGAGTAACCTTTCGCGGGATCTTCACCTAGATCCGAAGTCCAGAGTTCTTCCCCATCTTCTCCGTTCAAACAAATGATCTTGGCCTGTCCCTCAAATGATCCCGTGTAGTAGATCTTCCCGCCAATGATTGCTGGACCACTATATCCCTTCCCGCAATCCCGATACTCCCAAAGGAGCTTTGGGCCTTCTTTGGGCCATGTTTCCAGCAATCCCTCATCAGGCGAATGATCAGTCCTTGATGCCCCTCGAAAAGTCGTCCAGCTTGGATCTTCTCCTGCCTCTCCTTGAGCTGCGACAAAATCCTGATCCGCTTTCGACAAGAGCTTCAGATCAATTTGGATCACTCTCCCATTGGAGCGCTTCACCGAAACCTTACCCTCACTCGTCTTAACAAAAGCACCCTCTAAAGTGCGCCCAGTTTTGACATCGGTCCAGGTGCGCCCTGAAACAGGCAAAAAACCAAAAAGAAGGATAATGCTTGATACAGCAAACAAGAAATTTTTTAACTTCATAGCTTGGAAGATTAGGCCGAATTAGGTCCCGAGTGGAAGACGTAAATAAGAAGTAAAGGTTTTGGACATCTAGACTCAAAGCAGTCGCCAGATTAGGAAACCCCAGAAAATCAGTCCTTTAGAGGGCGCACCCAGACGTTACGGAAACGGACAGGATTTCCATGGTCCTGCATTGAGATGGGCATCTTATCAGGATGCGCTCGATAATCGGAAGCGGCATGCGGTCCACGCCATCCAGTCCCCCCACTCAATACGGTGTGATCTTGGATTAGAACTCCGTTATGTAAGACAGTGAAAGTAGCACGACGCTTGACCTTGCCATCTTTATCAAAAAGTGGTCGATGAAAAATAATATCGTAACTCTGCCACTCACCGGGCTTGCGTGAAGCATTCACGAGTGGCTTGGATCGACCATAAAGCGCTCCGGCTTGGCCATCTGCATATGTCTCGTTTTGGTAGCTATCAAGAACCTGAATCTCATAAGTTCCCATCAAAAAAACTCCGCTATTGCCTCGCCCTTGGCCACTGCCTTGCACTTTTGAAGGAGAAGCCCACTCGATATGAAATTGGCATGAACCAAACTTTTTTTTCGATTGCACGTAGCCAGCACCACGCACTGATTCCATAGCGCCATCAGCGACCTTCCATTTACTGGTGTCACCTTTCGTATCAGTCCAATTGGCACTGAAAGACTCCGCGCTTCCATCGAAAAGCACGACCGCGTCCGATGGAGGAGCACCACGCACTTTTCCTGGCGAAACAACCGGAGGAAGCGGCTGTTTCGTCGTATCGGTTTCATGAACCTTAACGCCATCAATATACATAAAAACGGACTCTCTCCCATCCGCATCCTTCTTTTTCTCAACCTTAATCTCGGGCTTGGTCATATCCTCCTCAGCATAAAGCGAAGGAGTAAGTGCGAGCACTGCCGCAGGAGTTGCGATTCGAAATAGATTTGCTAGGAAAGATTTGCTTTTTGCCATGGTGTGCATCTTATAATTTCAATCCTCGCAGGGTCAACTTTAGATCCCACTTCGGATCACAAAGGGGCTTTATTAACCCCGCAAAAGAGATCCAAAACACATTCGACAGATTTTCAGCTAATTAACCGTATTCTTGGTTCGTCGAAATGTCACGATTGTGAGGCTCTCTAATATAACGAAGAAGAAGCTCTGAAGACCATTTCCAAAATCCTTACCACTCTCTGCAAATATTTATAACCCTCTTTAATTTATGAAGTTCTTTTTTATTGTTATTACGTTTCTCGTTTCTCCTCTTTGGAGCCAAGTTGAGATCGCCGAA
>DCQM01000074.1 GCA_002323895.1 Akkermansiaceae bacterium UBA1518 | reverse complement strand
TGCAAGCGAAGTCCCTGGAGTTCCAACACCCAATTACCAAGAATCAACTAACGATTGAAGCACCGGAAGATCCGTATCTTGTTGATCTACCGAAAAAATAGCCCGCTCCTCATGTGAGAGGGCGGGCTAAGACATTTAATAAAGCAAGAGCGATGTTACTTCGCAGCCGGAAGAATGACTGAGTCGATGACATGGATCACGCCATTGGTTCCAACAATATCAGTTTTGACGACGTTTGCACTGTCGATCGTTACCTTACCGCCTTTGATTGCTATTTTTGCTTTCGCGCCATTCAGTGTCTTGACCTTGCCTGCCTTAACGTCTGCAGCCATTACCTTGCCGGCGACGACGTGATATTTTAGGATCGAGGCGAGTTTTCCCTTGTTCTCAGGCTTCAGGAGGGTTGCAACAGTTCCTTCAGGGAGCTTTGCAAACGCTGCATTCGTAGGAGCGAAGATGGTGAATGGACCGTCGCCTGAGAGAGCCCCGGCAAGTCCACCGGCTTTGACAGCCGCAACGAGAGTCGAAAAGTCTTTCGCACCAGCGGCAATTTCTACCACATTCTTGGTAGGCTTCTTCCCGTGGTGATCAGCTTGGGCGGTTAATGGAAGGAGGAGGGCGGCAGCAGCAATGATTGCGGTGGTAATTTTCATAATTTGATTTTGTAATTAAGTAGGGTGCCGTCTTTTACCGGCCTCACACCTAAACATCGCTTTTGGAAATTTCTCCAAAAAAATCTATTCTAACAACTTTAGGTTGCGGGTTTAAAAAATTGTTATTTAGTGTGCGCTTTTTGTTAGGAAAAAAATCACCCTCCAATCTGTCGAATTGTTTTAACCACCTTGTAATCAATATTTTATTATGTATTCGCTTTGAATTACAGTTATACTTAAGAAAGTCATAACGATAATGATTAAATTCTAAATCAAGCCCCCTGAGCAATCGGATCATACTTGTTTGTAGTCGAAAAAAAGAAAACTAGTCCTGAATTTCCGAACTCAATTCTCAACGATTTGAGATTTGCCTTCCAGCGCTTTCCAATTTGAGGTGTGCTGGACCTCTTATGATGAACATCCTGAACTACCTTGTTATCGCCGAGGCAAGCACCGGAAGACTAATCGCCACCCTTATCGCGGCAATCGTCCTGATTCTGGTCCTTATTCTTAAGTTTAGAGTCCAGGCCTTCATCTCCCTCCTCCTTGCCAGCATCTTTGTGGGCTTGGCTTCCGGGACGATGTCTATGACCGATATCGGCAAGACTATCGAAAGCAGCATGGGGAGCAGCCTCGGTTTCATCGCCACCATCATCGGGGTTGGCGCAATCTTTGGCGCAATGATCGAACATTGTGGAGGTGCTCAAAGCCTCGCCAACGGAATGCTCCGCATCACCGGTGAAAAAAGAGCCACTTGGGCGATGCTCTTTTCCGGCTTTCTGATTTCAATCCCAGTCTTCCTCGACGTCGCTCTAGTCATCCTTGCTCCGATTATTTATGCACTCGCCCGCCGGAGTGGAAAGTCAGTCACTGTTTACGGTATGCCGCTTCTTGCCGGAATGATGGTCACTCACTCCTTCGTCCCTCCTACTCCTGGACCAACTTGGGTCGCCTATACTTTGGGCATCCCAATTGGAACTGTCATTCTTTACAGTCTCCTCGTTGGAATTCCCACCGCAATCCTCGCAGGAATTTCCTTCGGGGGGCGCATTGCCGCCACCATTCACATCGATCCCCCCGAGTTGGAAACCACCGAGGAAGAGAACCCTCCCTCGTTCGGTATGATCGCAGCAATTCTACTTCTCCCCATTGTCTTGATCGTCGCGGGCTCGATAGTGGAGCAATCGGTAGGAAGCAGTTTGCCCACTGGAATGGAGAAAACTGAGCGCTCTAAAGAGATTAGCGAACTCCTAGGATCAGCGCCTCTGTGGCAACAAACGATTTCGTTTCTTGGTCATCCCATCATCGCGCTCCTCCTCGTCACCTGCCTCAGCCTTTGGCTCCTTGGGACGAAACGAGGTGCTTCCCGCAATACACTCATGGAGGTTTCTACGAGAGCCCTTGGGCCAGCTGGAATTATCATTCTTATCACTGGTGCCGGTGGAGTTTTCAAAGGGATGCTCGGAGCATCAGGAGTCGGGGATGCCCTCGCAAATGCTTTGGATGGACTCGGCATCTCTACTCTCTTACTAGCCTTTCTCTTTTCTTCAATCTCCCGGATTGCGCAGGGTTCAGCTACTGTCGCCATGGTCATGGCAGCCACCCTAATGTCGCCCATCCTCGCTAAGCTCGATCTATCCGACGCCAAACTCTCGCTGATCGTCGTCGCAATCGCCTGCGGTGCAGCCGGCTTTTCACATGTCAATGACAGTGGTTTCTGGATGGTAAGTCGATATCTCCGCATGACTGAAAAAGAAACTCTCAAAACCTGGAGTGTCGTTTCAACAGCGGTAGCCTTCATTGGGATTACTCTCGCCTCAATTGTCTGGTTCGTTGTTTCATGAAATCTCTCGTGATTATGGGAGTCAGCGGCTCCGGAAAGACAACCGTGGGCAAGCTTCTCGCTCAAAAAATTGGGCGTAGATTTCTAGATGGTGACGACTTTCATCCTCCCGAAAATGTCGCCAAAATGTCTTCGGGAATCCCCCTAACCGACGAGGATCGCCTGGGCTGGCTAGAGACTCTCGCCTCCATCATCCACGAAGCTGATAATCTTACTATCATTGCGTGCTCGGCTCTGAAAGCCAGTTATCGCGAAATTCTCAAAGAAGCCGAATTCATTTTTCTCTATGGTTCCCCCGAACTCCTCGCAGAACGAATCAATCAAAGGAGCGGACACTACATGCCACCCCGACTTCTACAGTCGCAACTTGAAACTTTGGAGGTCCCTACAAATGTCCTCGCTCTCAATGTGGTCGAATCACCACAGACGCTTGTTGAGCAAATAATGGCTCGTTTTAATCTCTAATCTAGCGAGCGATTGAAAAAACTCTCTCTCCTCAAAGCGCATAATACTACTTTCATACACAGCATTTCTCCCATTTTGCAGGACAAAGGACATCCAAGGTAATATTCAAGAGTAAATCAGAACAACATGGCTATTTGGGTTGCGCTTCTGCAAACGGAAATATGGTCGATTTATTTGAGTGCTTACCAATCGCACCTTCTAATCACCTCGACGTTGAACAAGAATCTACAGAATGAAATTTAGGATGATGAAATTCAGTATCTTTTCATATTACAAAGAAGCTCCTAAACATCTTCTAGCGCTCGATTACCGTTGAAACCTTTTCTCCCAATTTTTCTTTTATTAACCAACTTTCACTTGGCTGCTGAATCGGCTGAGGGTGAGAGGCTCTTTGCTCTAAAAGTCAAACCTCTCTTTTCCTCACGCTGCATGGCTTGCCATGGTGAAGAAGGCAAAAAAATCAAAGGCGGCTTAGACATGCGAAATCGCGCAGCTCTCCTCAAAGGGGGAAATGAATTTGGAGCGAAAGTTCTCGTCCCCGGTGATCCCT
>DCQM01000213.1:1501-66705 GCA_002323895.1 Akkermansiaceae bacterium UBA1518 | reverse complement strand
ACCACTTACATTCTTTTCTAACCAATCGAAAAACTCACCATCACGAACCAAAGCTACTTTCACGGCCTCGATCAGGCCCGCCCGCCGAGTCAACCTAGGTTGGGTATGCAAGAATTGAAAGTCGTTCACCACTGCATAAGGAACAGCGAAAGTGCCAATAAAGTTCTTCTTTTTAAAGGCATTAATCCCATTTTTAACCCCAACCCCACTGTCGTCCTGAGAGAGAGTTGTCGTTGGGAATCTCACCAAGCGGACTCCGCGGTGGCCTGTCGCTGCGGCAAACCCAATCACGTCTAAAAATGCCCCTCCGCCAATTACGACCACATAAGAATGGCGGTCAATATGATGGCGCTCAATGGCAGCCATTGCATCTTGGTATACTTGATCGTCTCGCTTGGCTTCTTCGCCTCCAGCTAACCATTCTACTCCAGTGAGCCTCAATCCGCTAAGATCAGAGAAATAATCCTGAATCTCTCCTTCCAGCTGTGGAAAAAACTCCTTAAGGCCGTTTTCCACAAAAACGAGAACCTTGCTTCGTCCTCTAGTTTCCAAAAGATCAGCCATCAACCGATTACCCGGAGCGAACGCCCCACGGGTAAATCGGACCCGATGTTGAAAACTCACCGTGATATTGAAATCCTCTCCGCTCATTTAACTTTCTTTACGTAACGTTTCATACGTGGCTTGGCCACCGATTCTTTGCTATGTATCGTGAAAATATGGATCAAATCATGTCCCACCACGAAGGTCGCTTCCTTTCCCTCCGAGAAATTGATGGTTGGGAGTTCGTTACCCGCCCGAATGCTACCGGAGTTGTTGGCATTTTCGCCTTCACAACTGACCGCAAAATCATCCTAGTTGAACAATACCGCCGCCCCGTGAATTCCAGAGTTCTTGAAGTTTGTGCTGGTTTAATTGGAGACGAAGAAGACTTCGTAAACGAAAATATTGCTGACTGTGCTAACCGTGAGCTAATCGAGGAGACTGGCTACACTGCGGGAAAGATGTCTCCGCTTCTCAATTCCCCAAGTTCTGCAGGCATGACTGACGAAATAACCTATTTCTTTCTCGCAGAAGAATGTGTGAAAACTGGTAAAGGTGGCGGAATCAATGGAGAGGATATCAACACCCATCTCGTGAGCCTTGAAGATCTTAGTCAATTCATGCAAGCCAAGAGAAAAGCGGGAGTTTTAGTAGATTCCAAAATTCACGCTTGCCTAGGAGCCATTCATCTTTTGAGAACAGGCGATTGAGTCTACTAATCAATAACCACAGCCCCTAGGTCTAGGTCAGGGTTGGAAGTCGTCTAGTTTCCAAATCTCCAGAGATTAGTTTTGGATCTTACAATCACCGATCCGTCAAAAATAATCGGGGAAGCGAACACCGGCTCATCAAACTCGTTTACTGCGATCGCTTCAGCCCCTTTGTTTGAGACTTCATGAACGAAACCCTGACCTTCTTCTGAAAACGCGAATAGACGACTCCCTACTAGTGTCAAGGATGCTGAAATTTTTCTCTTATAGCTATCCCGCCACAATCGCTCACCAGTTTTCCTGCTAAGACAGCTAAGTCGCCCCGTGTCATCGGTGATAAAGATCTCATCTCCAGAAATCACAAATGAAGGGGTCGTTGGAATATCCTTAGTGGCTTCCCATTCCACATGGGTATCAGTAATCTCTCCTTTTGCTCCCTCCAATCGGATCGCAAGTAACTTGGCCTTCATAAAGCCAGTCGCTAAATAGATGCTACCATCTTGGTGAACGGGGCGAGGCACAAGCGAGAATCCCTCCCCATAATCAACCCACCAAATCAATTTGCCATCTTTGGGCCGATAGCCACCCGCCATCCCGCTACCTTGACTTACAACCACTTTCTCCCCATCTGATTCAACGACCAATGGTGTGCCAAAGGAGAATTTCCGTCTGACATCCTGCTTTCGGTTTACTTCCCACTTAAGTTTTCCAGTCGCCGCATCAAGTCCCCGAAGGAGTCCCTCCTTTTCACCATCTGCACTAAATATCAAAACATCATCGACCAAAATAGGGCTTCCTCCATTTCCGTGCATCGCGGGGTAGGTTTCATGATAACGCCACTGCACTTTGCCGTCTTTTAATGATAACGCGGCGGTTCCCATATGTCCAAAATGAGCGTAGACCATACCCTTAGCAATTAACGGAGAGCTACTCGCGAGACTATTCTTGGCATGAATACTACCCGCCTCTTCTTCGCTCGGCTCGAATAGTTTTTGATTCCAAACGATCTGACCTGTTTCAGCGTCCAATGCAATCGTCCGCAGCTCAATTTCCTCAGTTTCCACCGCTGTTGTCACGACAATCAAGCCGCCACTCATTACTGGTGATGACCATCCGGTCCCCGGGATCTTAGTTTTCCAAACCAAATTCTCGTCCCCCATCTTTGAAGGGACATCCGTTGCTTTTACCACCCCCTGAGCATTTGGTCCGCGAAATTCTGGCCATTCTGCGGCCTCAATTGGAGCCAACAAAAAGATCGTGAGGAAATATACTCTCAGAGTCATGCAATAGATCTTGTCTTGCACCCTGTGAAACCCAAGCAGTTTTATGCCTCAAATAAACCGGCAACGGTCAGTCGAATTCATTCTACTAACATCGATATGCGAACGGTTTTTTGGTCCAGATTCGTAATGAGGATCAATCACTAAGAGAGGTCAGCAACTTTTCGTGAATCCCTCCAAACCCACCATTACTTAAAATAGCGATGACATCGCCACTTTGCGCGAGGGAGGAAACATGTTCCACGATCTCTTCAACCTCCCCCAGATGCCAAGAATGGGCTCCTGCACTTGAAATGTCAGCAACTAGTTTGTCTGGATCGAGCCTTTCATTTTCGGCAACCTTTTCAGGATGGGGTATCGAAGGAATGACAACGCAATCCGCTTTTTTAAGGGCCATCGCCAAGTCGTCCTGGAAGATGTTCCGGCGTGTTGTGTTTGACCGGGGCTCAAAAACGACCCAGAGACGTCGCGATGGGTATTTTTGACGAAGGCCATCAATCGCCAACCCGATCGCAGTGGGATGGTGTGCGAAATCATCAACAACTGTGATTCCGCGCACTTCACCACGCTCTTGCTGCCGTCGAGCGATCCCCTCAAAAGACAATAACCCCCTCCTAATCTCTTCTGGCTCAAGCCCGGCGAATCTAGCCGAGCAAACCGCCATTGCGGCGTTTCTCACGTTGAATTCACCCACCATTGGAACTTCATAGGCTTCACCCTCAATGACAAAACAACTTCCGGTCGGGAGGTATTCAACATTACTAATTTTAAGGTCACAAGATTCGCCAAAGCCCACCTTTCTTGTTGGACATGGCGATTCCTTAGCGGCAATGAGACAGTTGGCATCATCGCCATTAATAAGTGCTAAACCGTTTCGGGGCACGATCTTCAAGAGCCTAGAAAAGGTTAGGATGATTTCATCTAAATTATTGTAAATATCGGCATGGTCGAACTCGATGTTATTCATTACCACCAACTCCGGGAGGTAATGAAGAAATTTGGACCTTTTGTCGAAAAACGCGGTGTCATATTCGTCCCCCTCCATCACCATGAAATCTGAGTCAGTAAACCTCGCTCCCTGGCCAAAATTGGCCGGAATTCCACCGATCATAAACCCCGGTTTCTTGCCGGCAGATTCAAAGAGCCAAGCAAGGATCGAGCTAGTCGTTGTCTTGCCGTGAGTTCCACTCACTACGTAATTACGTTGCCCGCGAAGGAAGTATTCTTTCAAAACTTCTGGCAATGACAGATACCGAAGGCGCCGATCAAGGATGGCCTCCGCTTCATTGTTCCCGCGACTGATAGCGTTGCCAATTACGACAGTCGTCGTTTCGTCAGGAATATTGCTAGCCTGGTAGCCTTCCATAATTTGCACCCCTTTGTTTTGAAGGAACGTCGACATAGGAGGGTAGACGGATTGGTCAGATCCTGTGACAGTAAAACCTTTTTCGATCATGCCGGCAGCCACTGAACCCATGGCTGTTCCGCAAACCCCGACAAAGTGAAATTGTTCTCTGCTCATCGCTTCGCAATTTAAAAACCTGGTGCTGCAACTCGTCCCTGCTGGCCTTCTTCGAGGCGCTCCTGAAGAATCCGGTCCGCTACCTCTTTCACCATCTCTTCGAGAAGGAGACGTAAGTGACTCCCCTTCCGGTAGTCTGCCGGCGCAATATACTTAACCCGGTCAGCATGATTACAAAGCTGGAAACACTTCCTAAAACTTCGCCCAGTTTGATCGTTTGGATTATAAACTGCAATCGCGTGCCCCCCGTTTTTCTTCATCACGGTGAAACATGGGACATCGGTAGGCCCATCCCCCACATAAATCATATTCTCAAAAGGAATAGGTCGGGCTTCGGTCGGCATGTGATCGTTCACATCATCGTCACGACCCAGCATCCCTTTGTTAATCCGGAAAAGATATTGAGTTTTCGTTGTGTGAGAAATAGTCCGCTTGGGAAAGCTGATACGTCCCTGCTCGTCTTCCCCAAACTCACATCCGAAAATCGCTTTCACCTTTCCAGCAAGCGAGCATCCATCGAGTAAGGCCTGGAGACCAGATGAAACAATGTAGTGTTCCACCTTAATTCCCGCAGTTTCATGCTCTGGCTGAAGGCAAAATTCCCGTATCTCCTCAAAAACAGTTTCGACTCCAGGGTAGTAACTTAGCCCCTTTCCCAGCTGAGTGAGATCGTTGTTACTGACATTATCCATCCCTAGGTAATCGAGGAGACATTTCATATAGGCCAATTCACCATCCCAGAGCTGTTCCTTCACAAGAACATTGCACTTGCGCCAGAACTGTTCGGGGTCGATTCCAAACTTAGGGAACAGGACATCATCCTGCATGTAACTGGGGCTAAGTGTCTGATCATAATCATAAACCAGCGCGATAGTATTTTGCGGAACCGACATCGGGCGACGATAATGCCTTCAATAGACAAGACTGTCAAAATCCAAGATATCTCGAAAGAAGGACCTTAAAAAATTGCGGCTCAGGCCTTTTTCTTACCAATCTTCTGTCCTCCCGCTACTTAAGAGTCTTTTTCTATCTTTCTTGCTAGATTGTATTTCACCTTCGCTTTTCTTTTTGGCGACGGAGCATCGATTCCAGCGCGCTGTTTCAACTCCTTAATCTGATCCCTAAGATGCGCGGCCTTCTCGAACTCGAGCTTAGCTGAGGCCTTCTGCATTTCATCCTCCATCTCGCGAATGACTTCGACTGCATTGAAGATCATTTCATCTTCTGCGACTAGCGCCGTATTGACCTCCTTGGCCGCTTGATGACTCGCTTCACGATCATGCAGACTCTTCTGGACTGCACGCTTAACGCTCTTCGGAGTGATTCCATGTTTCTCATTATGGTCCCTTTGAATTCTTCGTCGATGTTCGGTAACATCAAGAAGGCACTGAATCGAATCAGTCACTATGTCGCAGAAAAGGATACATTCACCGTTAATATGCCGGGCCGCCCGACCGGCCGTTTGAATCAAGCTTGTCTCGTTTCGAAGAAATCCTTCCTTGTCAGCATCTAGTATGCAGACCAAAGAAACTTCAGGAAGGTCGAGCCCCTCACGAAGAAGATTAATACCAACTAGAATATCAAACTCTGCAGCTCGGAGAGCACGGAGGATCTCAACCCGCTCAATTGCATCAACATCGGCATGAATATAGCGCACCTTTAAATCAACCCCCTGAAGGTATTCGGTTAAATCTTCTGCTGTTTTTTTTGTAAGAGTTGTAATGAGAACCCTTTCGTTTTTCTCTACCCGTTGTTGGCATAGCTCAATAGTCTCGTCGATCTGGGACTTCAATGGGCGCATCGTCAAAATAGGATCTAATAATCCGGTCGGCCGAATGATCTGCTCTACAATTAGTTGTCCACCACTACGAGAAACATCAAAATCCTCTACCTCCTCGTTTGCGCCACTCGCCTTGATGGTAAGGCGCTTAAAAAAGGTGGGATCAAAATCACTCTCATTCCTCGATTTTATAGGAATAAATTTTGGATTGTCGGGTCTAGAATTCACGATTTCGAAAGGTCCCGGCGTCGCACTTACGTAAAGCCGACGCTTTGTCATCTTCATATATTCATCGAAACGCAGGGGCCGATTGTCCATCGCGCTAGGTAATCGGAAACCATGATCAACCAATACTGATTTACGGCTTTTATCCCCTTCGAACATCCCTCGAACCTGTGGAAGAGTTGCATGACTTTCGTCTGCGAGAAGGAGGTAATCATCTGGGAAGAAATCAAGCAAGGTATAGGGTCTCTCTCCAGGTTTGCGTCCAGTGATATGTCGTGAGTAGTTCTCGATTCCTTGGCAAAATCCCATCTCTTGCATCATCTCAAGGTCATATTCCGTTCGCATGCGAATGCGTTGGGCCTCGATAAGCTTGCCATTCTTTTCGAACCAAGCGATTCGATCATCGAGCTCTTGTCGAATCGCAACCATTGCGCCTTTGAGCTTCTCCTTCGAACTTACAAACTGCTTAGCCGGATAAAAAACGTAGTGAGTCACCTCATCGATAACGCGCCCACTTCGAGTGTCGATCGAAGTGATACGATCAATTTCATCACCAAAAAACTCAATTCGAATCGCAGTTTCCTCCAAATAGGCTGGTCTCACTTCGACGACATCACCCCGAACTCGAAAGTGGCCCCGTTCAAAGGAAATGTCGTTCCGTTCAAAAAGAAGATTCACAAGTTCAGTCAAAAATTCATCGCGGCCAATTTCCTCCCCCTGACGAATCCCGAACATCATCTCCTTGTAGTCTTCCGGATTTCCTAGGCCATAGATGCAACTTACACTCGCCACAACAATCACATCGTCGCGGGTGATCAGTGATCCCATTGTGCTTAAACGGAGCCTTTCGATTTCCTCATTAATCGATGAATCCTTCTCAATGTAGGTATCCGAGCGTGGTATATAGGCCTCCGGCTGATAGTAGTCGAAATACGAGACGAAATACTCAACAGCATTCTCAGGGAAAAAGGCTTTAAATTCTGAGTAAAGCTGAGCCGCAAGAGTCTTATTATGACTCATGATAAGAGTAGGCTTTTGAATTTTATTAATGACGTTTGCCATCGTAAATGTCTTACCCGAGCCAGTAACTCCACGAAGGGTTTGATGGCGGTTGCCGGATTCAATCGATTTCACCAACTTGGCGATTGCTTGTTCTTGGTCCCCCTTGGGGGCAAATTCACTGACGAGGCTGAAATCCACGGCCTTAAGCTATGAGATCTTTGCCTCTTGTCCAATCCTTCAAAAGGTGCGAACTTCAAGGGGCTGATGGTATCGTTGACGAAATTATTAGGATATTTGCTCTTAGCTGGAATTATTTCGGCCCGGGCGGAGTTTTCACCCGTTATCCAGATTGGGAACAATGATGATTCAAGTTTGGAATTCTCTAGAGAAAATGGGATCGAAGATTCCTCGCCCGGAGCCGCGACCGTTCTAGACGACCATTATTATCTTGCTGGGACTTACCCAGCTCCAATCGGTACCCTCACCAAAAAGGAGGACGTCACAAATTTTGAAAGATCTTTGACTTCCTCCGATCCGCGCAACGTTATTCATTTCAATTTAACCTCATCACAAGCCACCAGCACTGGGCTTATGAAGATTGAACTCGATTTCATCTGGAGTGGCATTTCACTTCATGAGGAAAATGATCATCCTGGAAATATTGTAGCGGTTAGCATAAATGGAAAAGCAGCTTCCCTTACCAGTGAGGTATTCCGAAATAACGCCCTAGTGGTGGGCGAATTCGCTACGGCGGGTCTCGATCTCTCGGTAGGCGCTAACACCCTAGAAATCCGCAGAATTAGCAATACTCCTCGATCGTGGGTAGCGATTGATCAACTGTCTGTCGCGCTCGATCCTACGGCACTTAGTGACGTGGATTCAGATGAACTTCCGCTCTACTGGGAGAGATTCTATCAATTATCAGACTCAGATCCTTCCGATGCCTTAATAGACCTTGATGGCGACACTTTGACTAATCTAGATGAGTTTAAAGCCAAAACGAATCCCCGCCTTTCAGATACCGATGGAGACGGGCTAAAAGATCAGGATGAGATTGAAAGTGATCCGCTCGATAAAGATTCAGATAATGACGGACTCCTCGATGGAGAAGAGACAAACTCTAGTCCAGTGTTGATAGATACCGATGGGGATGGAGCTTCTGATGCGTGGGAAATAAAGACAGGGTATGAGCCTAATAATAACGAAAGCACTCCTCCAAAATGGGCGGGAGCTATCGGGATTAATTTCCGGTCGGAGAGCCGCCCAGACGAAGGGATTTGGCCAACGACCTACCCGAATGGATTAATCCCCCAACCGAATTGGAATCAAACAGAATTACTTAAAAGCAATAATTATCAGGGGAATGGAATGCGCACAGGAGACACCAGTCAAATTATTAGCCCCATAACAGGTGTGATCGTAGATTCAGCCGGAAATGCGACCACAACAAATGTTTCCTTTCGTTTTAATGGAACTAAAACCAGCAGAGCCAATGATACGAGAGCAGCCAATCTTTTGAATGGTTACCTTTCCGCCAGCTCAGATTCCCCCGCAGTGCTGGAGATAAAGAATATTCCCCCATCCTTTGTCACTTATGATGTCTACGTCTATCTTTCAGCCTACAATTTGGGGCCAGTTAGCACTCTAAAGCGGGATGAGCTTTTTCAAGAAAGTGCTTTGGTCAGACCGCTAGGAGTGGGTGGCGAATTAGACTTTATCGTGTATCGCCCATCCTCCGGCCCCGTGGCTCCACTCGCTAATGTTGTTCACTATGAAGGTCTAACGGGGCGCTCGGTTTCATTTGAAAGCTTTCGGACATCAGGCAATAATTCTGGAATAGCAGGGATCCAAATCATCAACACTAGTGGAGATATTGACTCCGACGGTCTTCCCGATTGGTGGGAGATTCTTTACCGTTCAGATACCACGGTAAATGACGATCCAGATGGTGATTCGTTAAATTGGCTGGATGAGTTTGAGGCCGGAAGCCATCCGTGGAAAGCGGATACTGATGATGATGGTCTCGATGATGCCGCAGAAGCGGTAGCGGGCAGTAATCCTAACTTAAGAGATACTGATGAGGATGGACTTTCTGACTTTGATGAGCTCAACCATCCTTTTCGCAGTGACCCAACTCTTGCAGACACAGATAATGATGGGGTGAATGATGGCCAGGAAAGATTAAGTTTTTCTGATCCAAAGAGTAACAGCTTTTCCTCGCTACCTGTTCCCGTATTTGTCAGCGCAACCGAAGTCCTATGGGAGATAACTGACCTTCAATTTATGAATGACCACGGTAGCGGAGTAAGAAGCTATGGAAACGGACCAAATCGGGGCTTCATTGATTGGAAAGTCGACAATCTTACAGCTGGAGTGGCCAGCGCACTCAGAATGAGACTATTTCGGCAAAATAAAAAAATTGTTTTTTACGTCAATTCGCGACTTCAAGGGAGCTTCATTCGAAACGGAAAAAACTTACAATACGCTGATTACCAAAAAGATCTCACCAAGGCCTTAGGTTTCACGGGATTTGGATCCTGCGACACCTCTGACCCACTCACCTTTCGATTCCATGCCGCTAGAGGCACAAGTGAAAGTAAGGATTGGAAGGTTAGTTTTTCCATCCTTAATCAAAAACTTGGAACTACTGTCGCAGCGCATGATTTTATTGGATGCGAAGCTGTGCCTTCTTTGATTGATGGGTCAGCGGTCTGGGGGATCGGAGACGATCCAGGAAGTTCAAGGATAGATTTTAGTCAGGGATTACAACTCTTCCGTTCATCAACTCCGGTCGAACGCCTTAATGGACTCTCTCACTGCGCGGATGCGGACAATGACGGAATGAATGACTTATTTGAGAGAACCCATGGACTCGCCCCTGATAACCCTTCTGATGCTTTAGCAGACGAAGACTCCGACGGTCTTTCAAATCTACTCGAATCAATTTTGGGATCCAATCCGTTGCAAACAGACAGTGATGGCGATGGTTTTAGTGATTCCCTAGAAACAAACCAATTCACAGATCCAAATTCAGCTGATTCAATTCCACCACTTTATCGGCAGGAGAATATTGGACGCTCGGACTTGAATAACAATGGAATGTCGGACCTTTGGGAGGCAAGATTTGGAGCAGGAAATCTAAAACCAATCGACGATGAAGACGGAGACGGACTCACTAACGAAGAAGAGGCTAAAATGGGCACCAACCCTTTTGACCCTAAATCAAACTTTCGGGTCATCGCTGAAAATTCCGAAATAGCTAATTCAATCAATATCCGCTTCCCAAGACTTCCCCTAAAATTACAACGAATACATTCATCCAATGACCTCCAAAGCTTCGTGCGCTCTCGCCCCGAGCTCACCATTGATGGAGAGGAGTTCAGCGTCTCCTTCCCCATAGGTTCCCCTCGCGAATTCTTTCGTGTATCTGTCTCGGATCGTGATCTCGACTCAGACGGCCTGAGTGACTGGGAGGAAAATGTTTTAGGGTCTAAATCATCCGCACCAGATTCACTTGGGCGGGCGGTATCCTACGATAATAATGGTGATGGTAATCCAGATGGCTTAATCCCTGGTGACCAGGCGGTTTTTTTAGAAAGATTTGCCAACCGAGAATCTTTTGCAACCGGTCTTACTGTTACGACTCCCACACGAACTGAAGCTTCTCGTCTTTTACTTCAAGGTTCATTTGGGCCAACTATGCGCGAGATTGAAAATGTCCGAAAGCAAGGTATTGAAGGCTGGATCGACGATCAAATCGACACCCAACCAGCGACCTACCATGAGATTTATATTAAAGAGATTGAGAATGACCTAAATGGTGCCCGAGTCGATAAGACTTACCGCACAAATAATGATATACGGATTGAGGATGAAAACCTCCAAACAGCTTTTGCTCGCGCTGCAATTTCGGGATCTGATCAACTCCGACAGAGGGTTGCTTTTGCATTATCTCAGATACTTGTGATCTCACGCCAAGATGGAAATATTGACCAAAACGTTCGTAGCCTTGCTCGCTATTATGACAGGCTCGTTGAACATGCTTTTGGCAACTACTATGACCTTCTTATGGGGGTGACCCTTGACGCAAACATGGGACGCTATCTTTCTCATGTTGGCAATCTGCCACCCGATCCTACCCTCAATCGTTACCCTGATGAGAATTACGCAAGAGAAGTCATGCAATTGTTTACGATTGGACTCTGGGAGCTCAACCAAGATGGTTCGTATAAGCTAGACAGCAAAGGTGATCAAATCCCTACCTACGAAAATGACCAGGTCACCGAGCTTGCACGAGTGATGACAGGCCTATGGTTCGCTAACAACGAATGGGGTGTTCAGACTAAGCAGGATCATGAGCACCTCGTCTCTATGGAGCTCTTCCCTGCCAAACATGACTTTGGCGAGAAAAGGTTGCTCAATGGTTTTATCATACCCGCCAGAGCTCCAAACAAAGAAAATGGTATGCAGGATATTCGTGATGCTGTTAGGCATCTTTTTGAGCATCCAAATTGTGCTCCCTTCATTTCACGTTCACTGATCCAATTCCTTGTGACCAGTAATCCAACGCCATCCTATGTGGAGCGGGTCTCCTCGATCTTTGTCAATAATGGAAAAGGGGTCAGGGGTGACCTTGGCACGGTAGTAAAGGCGATTTTAATGGATGCAGAGGCTCGTGATCCGGCTGTTGCTACTTCACCTAGGTTCGGGCTTTTCCGTGAGCCTGTGATCCGCACAATGCATCTCGCAAAGCTTACCAAAATGAACCGGTCTGGTAATGTCGTCTGGTGGGATTATGGAAACTACTTTGACGACACTCTCCAAATGCCGATGAACTCGCCAACGGTATTTAATTTTTACCGGCCAGACTACTCGCCACCCGGCAGTCTTAATATCGCGAGACTAGATGGTCCGGCTTTTGAAATTGCTAATTCCTACACCCTGATATCAGCGCCTAATCGGCTTTGGGAGATAGCTGACCGAGGCTTTAGAATCGGTGGTCGTTACCATTTCGCTCCTAGTTACGGAGATTTCATGCCTTACCTTGAAGACTCTGATGCTCTCCTCGACTACCTCAACATTGTTGTTTGTGCAGGAGGCATGAGTGCTCAAACCAGATCGATCATTAAATCTAACCTTGCTAAGACTGATATTTCCGACTCTGTCGAGAAAGCTCGCCTAGCAGTTTACTTGGTTTTGATGTCGCCCGAGGGAGCTGTGCAACGCTAGGCTTATAGATACCGAAATGTCTTCTCTTGAAAAATTCTCTCGTCGTTCCTTCCTAGGGGAAAGCGCCTGTGCAGCTCTTGGATCAACCTCTATTATGTCCTCTCTTCTGAGTCTCAAGATGGCTAATAATGCGGTTGCCGCAGATCTCCCAACTGATTCAGAAGACCGCAAAACACTCGTTTGTCTCTATCTCCACGGTGGTATTGATTCATATAACGTTCTCATACCTAGAGACACTGAGCGATATGCTGACTACGCAACAACTCGCACCAATCTCGCTCTACCTCGAGAGTCTCTATTACCTCTAAGACAGAGCGATAATGGCAATGGTGAAGATTACGCGATCCACCCCGCTATGGGCGGGCTGCAAGAACTGTTCAACGGAACTGGAGCAGTCGAGGGCCCCCGTCGGCTTTCCTTTATCTCAAATATCGGAACACTCATTGAACCGATGACGAAGAGCGAATACAAAAATCGCCTTAAACCCCGTCCCCGTGGTCTCTTTTCCCACAGCGACCAAGCCGAGCAGTGGCAGACCTCATTACCACAGGGTGACGTTGACTTAACTGGATGGGCTGGACGCGTCGCTGATATCCTGCACGATCAATCAAATGGGGGCTCAAAGACTTCAATGAGCATCTCACTCGCCGGTAACAATATGTTTCAAGTGGGTAGAAATACCCAGCAATTTGTAATGACAAGTCGGGGCGCTTTGACTTTCTCCCAAAATAGTGGAACTAACCATCCCACTGCTCTTAAAAATCTCGCGCTCCGGTCGATGATGGAGCAGAATTACGCTAATTTGGTGGAAAAAGCCTTTGCCGAACTCACGGACAAGAGCATCGATCAACAAGAGTTTATACAAGGTGAATTTGACGCTCTTAAGGAAGATTTTTCTGGGGTTGTTTTCCCAGATTCCGGGATTGGACGTAACCTTTTAGCCACGCTCAAGACTATTGCGCTCCGCGCCAAACTTGGATTGAGACGACAGACCATTTTCGTTTCCCGTGGAGGGTGGGATCACCACAGCTCGCTCATTCAACCTCAGCAAGAACTTCTCGGTGAGCTTACTCCGGCCCTTGCCGCATTCCAAAAGGGGCTTGAAAATTGTGGGCTCGCTGATTCTGTGATTACGTTTTCGGCGTCGGATTTTGCCCGTACTCTTCGTTCAAATGGATCGGGGTCGGACCATGCTTGGGGTGGTAATCAATTTGTTATGGGAGGTCCTGTTGGTGGCGGGCAAGTCCTAGGCCAATACCCTAGCCTCGCCTTTGATTCGCCGGATGACGTTGGTCGTGGCGGACGAATTCTTCCAACAACTTCGGTCGACGCTCTTGTCGCAGAATTACTCCTTTGGTTTGGGCTGGAGGGACGTTCAAACTTTGAACAAATTCTTCCGAATCTTAGTAATTTTTATGATATTAGGGATGCCAAACCCCACGATCCCTCGACTTTACCGATTGGCTTCTTGAAACCCGATGCCTTTTAAATGAAAGCAAAGTCCTTCGGAGCTTGTCTGGCCCTCTTCATTCTTGGCGTATTGATTAGCCGAAGAGGATCTGAACCTAAAACAATGGGTGGCACTCCAGAAACAAATGACTATCCCGTCTTCTCAGAAGAGCCCCCTGATTCAGTTCTCTCGGACACCATGCTGGCGGGATATGCCGGGGAAACTACCTCGGCTACTGAAGATCTCGAAATGATTGCCCGTTATATCGATAGTGTTTTTCTCTTGGTCAAAGACCGGGATACTGCGGACTATTCCACCAATGAAGATCTTGTCCTTTTTCTTCACGGGAGTAATTCGCACCGTTTACCTTTCCTGGCCAAGAATGCTAAAGCTTTAAACGGGACTGGGCAAATAGTAGATCGCTGGGATTCACCCCTAATTCTCCACCCAATTTCCCGAAAACTCCTGGAACTTCGATCAGCTGGGCCAGACAAGATTCCTTATACCGACGACGACCTTTTATGGCCGGATCGAGAAAAGCCCCCCGCTCCACATGAAGTTTTTCAACAAAGACTCGATCGATGAACCGAGATTACATTTCCAGCATCATCCGAGTTGGATTTTCTAGGCAATCCTTTATCCGGATCAAGAAGCTCACCGCTTCTTTTCCGTCAACAAGACGATGATCATAACTCAAGGCAAGATACATCATTGGCCGAATCTCTACTTTGCCGTTCACCGCCATGGGGCGCTGCTGAATGGTGTGCATACCAAGAATACCACTCTGGGGCGGATTCAGGATAGGAGTGCTTAACAGCGAACCATAGACACCTCCGTTAGAAATCGTAAAGACGCCTCCGGAGAGATCTGAGAGTTCAATTTTTCCCTCCTTTGACCGGAGAGAGTAATTAATAATATCTTTCTCGATTTGCGCAAAAGACTTTTGATCGCAGTCCCTAACGACAGGAACGATCAAACCCTTCTCGGTTCCAATCGCGATCCCAATGTCATGAAAATGATTCTCGATAATGTGGTCGTCCTCGATGCGTGCATTAATGGTAGGGATATCTTTGAGGGCTTGAACAACCGCCTTCGTAAAAAGAGACATGAAGCCAAGTTTCACACCGTGCTTAGCAACAAACTCCTCTTGAACCGATTTCCTCAACTTCATCACTTCAGTCATATCGACCTCGTTAAAAGTCGTAAGGATAGCAGCCGTCTGCTGGGCGTTCATCAAATGCTGGGCAATTTTACGTCGAAGAGGCGTCATTTTCCTGCGAGTCACCCTCTGTTCATCACCGCCAACGTCCGGATTCGAGATGTGTGTAGTAGGCAATGAGCTCTGCGTTACCGGCGATTCAACGCTGGTCAACCCGAGCGATGGGGCCTGAGTCGTTGATGAAATCGGCGCCGTAGAAATCTCAATAGATCCCAATTTCTCGCCAATCGAGACTTCAGTGCCTTCGGAGACTTCGATAGTAACGATTCCTGACACCTCTGCTTCCAACTCGCTCGAGACTTTGTCTGTGTCCAGTGAAACAAGGGACTGCCCTTTTTCTACATAATCATGATTAGATACTGCCCAAGCTGCTACGGTGGCTGATGTGATAGATTCACCGGCAGCAGGAACGATAATATCGATTTTTTCACCCTTAGATCCAAGCGTTCCCACTGGTGGTTTCTCCGTTGGAGATGGGGCCGGTTCTGAGACAGGAACGACCTCATCCGCGTCGGCTTCGTCGATCAAACCGATGACTGTCCCAATCTCGACTTCTTCGCCTTCGTGAATAGCGATGGAGATCTTTCCGGCAACTTCGGCCTCAAGCTCATTCGAAATCTTGTCAGTCTCAAGTGTGACAAGAACTTGCCCCTTTCCGACCCTAGCCCCATCGGCGATGTGCCATCTTGCAACAAGCGCGGAAACGACTGATTCTCCGACTGACGGAATTTTTATTTGGTAAGACATTGGTCTGTTAAACTGAAAAAGCTTCTTCGCAGAGCATCTTTTGCTCACGTTTATGGACGGCTTTGGAGCCAGTAGAGGGACTTGAAGCACGATCGCGGCCCGCATAACGAGCTCTCCGACCTGTCGCCTTCTTGAGTCGAGGCTGAATGTAACTCCAAGCTCCCATGTTTAAAGGTTCCTCTTGGCACCAGACAAACTTCTTCGCGGAACTGTATGGACTGATTGCCTGCTTAAGTGCCTCGATATGGAATGGGTATAGCTGCTCGATACGAACGATTGCAACATTCTTAATCCCATTCTCTTCCCGATAGGCGAGGATATCGTAATAGACCTTACCAGAGCAGAATATGACACGGGACACGTTCTCTGGCTTTTCGAACCCATAATTGTCAGGCAGCACCTCCTGAAATGAAGTATCGTCAAGGAAGTCTTCAACCTGCGAGACCGCTCGCGGATTAGTCAACAGACTCTTGGGAGTCATCACGATCAAGGGTTTTCGGGTCGGAGAATGTTTCTGGCGGCGTAGGGCGTGAAAATATTGAGCAGGTGTTGTGAAATTACCTACGATCATGTTTTTCTCGGCACATAGCTGCAAAAATCTCTCAAGTCTGGCGCTGGAATGTTCAGGGCCCATACCCTCATACCCATGAGGGAGAAGCATCACGAGCGAGCTTGGAGTTTGCCATTTTGACTCTGCAGAAGAAATAAATTGATCAATCAATACCTGAGCACCATTCGCAAAGTCACCGAATTGCGCCTCCCAAATAATTAACATTTTTGAGCAACCCAGAGTATAACCATAGTCAAATCCAAGCACAGCAGCTTCGGAAAGGAGACTATTGTAGACGCAGAACTTTTCCTGATCATCACTTAGGTTGCTCAGAGGAACGTAACGATCTCGTGTCTCGTAATCATACAAAACCGCGTGGCGCTGACTAAAGGTCCCTCGTCGGCAATCTTGACCTGAAAGCCTTACTGGAAAGCCTTCAGTTAACAAGCCACCAAAGGCGAGGGCCTCTGCAAAGGCCCAGTCGAACGGACCTCCATTTATCAAAGCATCGCCGCGGCGTGGCAGAAAGCGTTTTGCAAGCGTTGGGTGCAGCTGAAACCCTTCTGGAATCGTCGTAAGAACTTTGCCGATATGCTGAAGACGGTCTAGCGGAATCCCAGTTACAACGGGATCATGGGAATACGGCGGCTGTGTCTCAGCAGTGGAACCAGTATAAATATCAAGGTTCCCTTCCTGTTCATTTTTGCGCATCTCTTCGAGACCGGCGTCAAGCCCATTCCAGATTTCATCGTGAATTTCCTGCCCCTCTCCAATCGTGAGAACTGCAGAGGCAATCAACTCATCAAGATAAAGCTGACCAACGGTCTTGCGCCCTGATATCTTGCGATAGATGTGAGGTTGGGTGAATGCTGCTTGATCGGTCTCGTTATGGCCCTGACGACGATAGCAATACATGTCGATCACAACATCACGGCCCCAAATTTGGCGGAATTCGAGGGCGAATTCCGCAGCCCAAAGTAATTCTTCCGGGCGCTCACCATTTACGTGCAAAATAGGTGCTTCGATCATCTTGGCAACGTCGGTCGCATAAGCGGAAGAACGAGCATCCTCAGGCATAGTTGTGAATCCAATCTGATTATTCACGACCAAGTGAATTGTTCCACCAGTTCGGTAGCCACCGAGTTGCGAAAGATTTAGAACCTCAGCAACTGGCCCTTGGCCCGCAAAAGCGGCATCACCATGAATCAAAAGAGGAAGGACTACCTTCCGGTCAGTTTTCGCACCATCATCTCCAATCATACGTTGGCGGGCCCGGGCCTTTCCTTCGACAACTGGATTGACTGCTTCAAGATGGCTCGGGTTAGCAGCGAGACTTACGCGAACCTCACCATCTTCTAATTTGCGAACTTTTTCGTATCCAAGGTGGTATTTGACATCACCATCACCCGCAACGAGATCAGGAACATAATTTGGTGTAAACTCATAAAGGAGCGTGGAAATAGACTTCTTCACGAAATGAGCGAGGACGTTTAAACGTCCCCGGTGGGCCATCCCCATTTCTATTTCCTTGATCCCGGAAGAAGGGCAACCTTCCAGGATCCGGTTTAGAAGAATCAGGAGCCCTTCACTCCCTTCTAACGAGAACCTTTTCTCACCTAAGAATTTCTTACCAAGAAAACTTTCAAAAAGCTCGGATTCCATCAACCAACGAAGAGCCTTCTTGCTGTCGTCGTCGCTGATTTGTGGGGCATAAACCTTATCCTCGATCCTTCGCCGAATCCAATCACGGACCTGCGTATTATGGATGTGCATGAATTCGAAGCCAATCTTTCCTGAGTAGGTTCTTTTAAGCGAGTTTTCCAAATCGCTTAACTTAATTGTCTGCCCCTCCCTGAAAAACTGGGTCGCAGCTTCCCGGTCTAGGTCTTCAGAGTTGAAGCCAAATGCCTTCAACTCTAGACGTGGGTTTACGGGCCCAGAGTCTTGTAAGGGGTTAATATGAGCTTGAGTGTGGCCAAGTGTCCGATAATTGTAGACTAGGCTGACGATTTTCCCTCGGAACGAGAGTTGTTCCTCGGAAAGCGGCTGATCAAGACGAACTGAATCACCACCTACCAAAGGCTGCCCTTTGGGCCCACCTTTCCTAGGGACCGCTGACCCGAGTTCAAATCCCTCGAAAAAAGCAGCCCAATCCCCTTCAACGGAGCGCGGATCAGCGCTCCATTGTGCGTATTTTTGTTCCAAAAGTTCGGTATTTAGCCGGGGCGAGATATGAGAGGACATGTGTTATTGGGGAAGAACGTTTATCGCAATAGAATGACATTCATGCTTGGAACAGCTAAGACAATACCGTTAGGTAATCCGCACACCAGAAGGAGTCAACCCACACCACCGATTCTCTAAAAAAAAAACATGATCGAGATTTCAAATCTCAGTAAAAGCTATGGGCGCCACAAGGCCGTCGATCAAATTTCTTTCGAGGTCACTCGGGGAGAAATAGTCGGCTTTTTGGGGCCAAACGGCGCAGGAAAGTCAACCACCCTTAAAATGTTAACTGGCTTTTTGCCTCCGACATCAGGAGCAGCGCGGATTGCAGGTAAAGATATTTTCCGAGAATCCCTCGAAGTGCGGAAGCGAATTGGCTATATGCCTGAAAATGTGCCCTTATACACGGATATGAGGGTAAAGGAATACCTTCGATTCCGTGGAAGTCTTAAAGGACTTTCGAGGAGTCGGCTTCGCAAGCGCTTGTCCGAGGTCATGGAAACCTGCGGCCTGACTCATGTCCGCCGAAAAATGATCAAGACCCTTTCTAAGGGCTACCGTCAGCGAGTTGGACTTGCGGACGCGCTTATTCACGAGCCGGATTTGTTAATATTGGACGAGCCAACGAACGGCCTAGATCCAAACCAGATCCGGGCAATTCGTAGCCTAATCAAAAATCTTGGTGAAAAGCACACCATCCTAATTTCGACCCACATTTTAAGCGAAGTCGAAATGACCTGTAACAAGGTTGTGATTATCGATGAAGGTAAGATTAAGGCTGCGGATACACCGGAGAACCTTGTCAGCTCGATGCGAAGGGCTGGGCGAGTCACCGTCGAACTCAAAGCTCCAAGAAGCGAAGTCGAAGGAATCATGTTAGAATTCGAAGAGATCACCCGCGTGGTCGGTGAATCACTTCAAGGGGACTGGAATCGTTTCACTGTTTTTGCGGCACCAAAAACCGACACCCGCTTAAAGATTGCAAATCTTGCTACCGAGAAAAAGTGGCCCCTCCGTTCTCTGAGCCGCCGGATTGGCACGCTCGAAGAGGTTTTCATTGAACTCACCCGCAAAGATTAAGTCATCATTCTCATGCGTATTTTCCGGATTCTCTATTTTAAGGAATTAAAATCATATTTCCTCAGCCCCTTCGGTTGGCTCATTCTTTGCTTTGCAGCTCTTATGCAAGGCTTCGCTCTCACTGCTACCTTTAAGCAATTTTCGGATAATGCTATTCCTGAGAGCCTCGTTTTTGTCACCTTCACCTCCCCAATTTTTGGAATTTATTTTCTCTTTTTATTCCCAGTTCTTACCATGCGGTTGTTTTCCGAAGAGAATCGTTCAGGAACCATTGAGGGGCTCCTCACAGCTCCGGTCCATACGTGGCAGGTGATTTTATCTAAGTTTTCAGCTGCTTACACAACCTTCCTTTCTCTCTGGATTGTGGCGGTAGTTCACTTTTACCTTTTCACTGTTGTAACTGATGTGCCGCCTCCTTTCACCAATGGAGAATTAGCAGGTGCTATTACTGTAATTGCCTTGATGGGCATGCTCTTCACCGCCTTCGGGTGCCTAGCCTCAGCCCTGACCTCGAGTCAAATTATCGCCGGGGTAGTTTGCACCGCGATTCTCATTTTCCACATTTTTCTGGGGTTTATTCCCCTGCTATTTGGAGATCAGATTCCAGCGGCTCCTTTCTTTGAGTTCATCTCTTCCCAAAACCACCTCCGTGAATTTTCTCGGGGTCTTATCGATACCAGAACAATTGTCTTCTATTTATCAACAAGTGCTTTCTTCCTATTTCTCACCTTTCACCTCTTGGATTTCCGACGTTGGAAACCCTGATTTTTAGCAACTATGGCTGATACAGATTCCAATTTCGATATGGCTCCACCGCCCCAACCAGTAAAGCGGCTGGGGCTGGGGTTGCGTGCAATCCTCCAGGTGGTTTTCGCGCTTCTTTCGCTGGGCTTTATTTACTATCTCACGCTTACTTACCACACGCGATTCGATTTAACCCAGAACAACGACTTTACTCTTTCAGACGCAACTCGAAAACTTCTCGTCTCGTCGGGTGTGCAGGAACGGGAAATGCCAATTAAGATTATTGCAGCTCTCCGGAAAACCTCCCCTCACTACTCCCGTCTCCGATCGGTCGTCGGGGAATATGAACGGCTCTCCAACGGAAAAGTCAAACTAGAATACCTAGATCCGATCCGAGACAAAGACCGCGCCTTTGAGATTCAAAATAATTATGGCGATCTGCTGGCGGATAGGCTTTTTGAGGATGACATTTTCATTATCGACGCCCGACAGGGAGCAGCAGCTAGCTCAATCGAAGCGACCGAAGACGTGACTAGCCATTTGCGTTACCTCCCTGCAAGTTCGATGGTGATTAATCGGACGGATGCAAACAAACAAAGACGATTAGTTGGCTATCAAGATGAGGACCTACTCAGTTCGATGCTGCAATCTGCGATCGAGGGGAAACCTCGAATCATGTATCTTGTTGAAGACAAAAGCGACCTGGAGGTTACAGTTTCGGGATCACCTCTGCAGGTCATCAGTGAAGCTTTGCAAAAGCAAAATGTCCTTCTGCTTCCCCTGAGGATTTCTCAGGTCGATAAGATTCCCGACAATGCAGAGGGGCTTGTGATCGTGGCACCCGAGTATGATTTCGAGCCCAATGAAATTGATGTCCTTGAGAACTACTGGAAACGTCCTGCCTCATCAATCATGGCATACCTAAACCCGACTACCCGCCCTGTTAATTTGCGAGCCTTCCTGCGTAAAAATGGTGTGACTCCGCGGGACGATCGGATTATCCGAACTCGAAATGGTCGGACTGAGAACCAAGTCCTCGCTACCTTTACAGCAGGTGCCGGGCTCGGCATTAATCAAAGTCTAGAAATGAAATCCGTTCCCTTTGAAGGGCGTTTAGGCAGCCTAGAGGTTAGGGAGGGTGCTGAAGACCTCGTGATCAACCGAATCCAGGCATACAGTCTCATTGAGACAGCGCCTGATTTCTGGGGTGAGACTAACTATAAAGAAGGAAACCCTAAATATGACGACGATGCTGACTATAGCGGCCCCCTCTCGATAGGAGCTGCCGTTATCCGAGGTAATGCGAATGCTGATAATACAGCACCCAATATCTCGAAAATGATCGTGCTTTCGACCTCTGACTTCTTAGATCCAACTCGTCTTGGTAACGAGCAACTCGACTTCGTGAAAAACTCAACCTATTGGCTTCTTGGACGTGAGGAATTGATCGGAATCGGACCGAGAACCCTCCAGCGACGAAAACTTAACCTGATTAAAGATGAGGTGAAGTTCCTCGGCAACATCGTCCTCTTTTTCATTCCAGTCGGTCTATTTCTGACTGCGATGTTTGTTTGGAATATACGCCGCGCTTGATTTCCTTTCACATGAGAATTCTCCCCACCCTTTTTATAAGCCTTATCACTGCTAGTTTGGGGTTCCTAGCCGTAATGCACCAACGTTATGGTAATTTAGACTTCATCATGGGGTCTCCCCCGTTGAAGGCCGGTGAAAACGTTTATCAATTCGATCCAGCTAGCGTTGGGGGCATCCATATCCTCAATAGCGATGGGACCCGTGGTGAAATCGTCAAGGCCGGCGGAATCTGGCTTATTAAAGAGCCGTGGGATGACTATGCCGACGCCCGCACTGTTCGTTCGCTCATTGATTTTGCAGCCCGCTTGCAAATTGAAGATGTTATCGAACGTGACGATGTAGAAGATCTGGCCGAATTTGGACTCAAGAAGGATAAAATCGAGGTCGAATTATTTAATAAACAAGGGGCAACCCTTTGCCACTTCAAGATGGGTCGGTATACGAGTTGGCGCGGCTTTGATCCCAACTTTAAATCCGAAGATCCAACAAAAGCTCCTCCAAGTTTCCCAACTCTCATCATACAACCGGCGGAAGGAGATCAAGAAAGCTACCTTTATGTCTGCTCCGACTTCGCTGATCCTAAACTGAGGACCGTTAAAATGAGGGACCTCTTCTCTGGGGAGTTGCGGCTATTTCGAGATCATAGAGTCTTTTATAACTCCCCGGCCTTTGCTGGAGAAATCACTTTTATAGAGAAGAACTCTGAAATCACGATAAAGCGGGAGGGTCTTTCTAAAAACGATGAGTGGAAGATTACGAAACCCTACGAACTTGCAAGTAGTCCCGCAACAATCGCGAAGATTCTTGGAGGCTTAGCGGCCCTTCAAGCAAACGCGGTTCTCGATGAATCAGCTCTCGCGCTTCCCGACCCTCTCCCAGATAACATTGATTACATCATTAGCGTTCGATACATTCTCCCAGACGGGTCCCTGAGTAACCCGATCAAGGCGACATTTTATCCGCCAGAAAATGATCAAGCTTCGGCGATTCCGGTCGTCGTCTCAGAAGCACCCGATAAAAAACGTTCAGCCGTTCTTTTGGTCCCAAAAGGACCTGGCACTATCCTTGATAGCATTCCCAGGAGCGTGAATTTAATTCGTAGCCGCACAATGACTTCCCTTCAGGTTAAGCAGGTGGAATCAATCAAAATTAGCGACTTCACGGGTCGTAAGGTTGATCTTGTCCTTGAGATGAATCCTCATGAGCGAGCAAGGCGGTGGTATGCCAAAGTATCGCATGAGGATCTCGGCTTTTCAGGAGGACCTAAATACGATGGGCCTGCCAATATTTTCCAAATCAATGAGCTCTTTCAAGCCCTTTTTAAAAAGGAGGTTAAGGGCTTCACGAACGACGCCTCCACCGACCCATCCGAATACGGTCTTGATCAACCTATTCGAAAAATTTTAATCAACCTTAAGGACAGTAAACCAGCAAACTTCGTTGTGGGTGAAAAACTCCGTCCTAAATACTTCGCTCGTCGCGCAAACAACGGGCGTCCACTAGAGATCTCTGAAGAAGCTTACAACGCAGGATTGCAAGGTCAGAAAAACTCTGAACTGCAAATCGTGTCCCGTCCCGGTAATAACTTAAATACTCGTGCAACTGGACTTGAATTACTGGGCCTCGACAAGCCCAAGGTGATTAACTTCAATGAAGTCACACTCCATCTAGGAAAGGTAACCGCGCGGCATTTTTTCGTAAATCGACTCGACGAACAAGGAAATCATACTCCTCACGTGATTGAAATTGGCGCAGAAGATATCGGCCAGATGCCTCTTGAAGCCTACCAATGGCGAGGCGAACGTCTTTGGAATATTAATCGATTTGAGGTTAATGGTCTCTCCATTAAGAAAAAGGGCCAACCTCCTCTAAATCTCAGCTACAACTTCTATGCCTCCGAGTGGTCAGCCACTCGATCAAATAAGAATGTCACCGCGCTTCTAAATATAAATAAAGCTGAGAAACTCCTCAAGAAGCTTACAGACATTGAAGTCAAGAAATGGATTGGCCCCGTAGTCGAGGATGCCGCAAGCCGACTCATCGAACCCGATCTTACGATCGCCGTGCTAGTTGAGGAGATCGATGATAATGGAAAACCAATCGGAACATTGCAACGCGAGCTTAACATCTCCCAAATTATCGAGGGGCAATCGAACAGGCTTCTCTTCGGGAAGACTGATACAAACCCGAGCTATTTCCTTATCGATATCGAAACTGTTCAGCGATTGTCCGCTGGGCTTCTCGAAGAATAATTCATGGGCATATAGTCTTCCGGATCACCAAAGATTCCCGATCTGTCGATCTCAGTCTTTCTTGCCGTGATGCTGGTATCACTTCGATCGAACAGGGCTCGTACCCCAGCTGATCTAGGAAAAAATCGACGGCCCTAGTACTAAGTGCAAAAACCCATGGAACTCCCAATTCAAGAGCTCTCTGTTCGGCAGCCTTTACTAGTAAGTAGCCATACCCCTGTCCGCCGTGACTTTGTTTGACGTAGAGGCAGGCGATCTCGGCGCACCTAGGGTCTTGCGAGCAATGCAAAGCCACACACCCCACCACATTGCCATCGATCGTCATTACAAGAAAGTCATCAAGTGAACTTTCAATCTCTTCGTAGGAGCGTGGAACAAGATGAGCATCCCGCATTGAACGTCCTACCATGGCAAGGAGCTCTGAAATATCATCGGGAGCAATTGGCCGAATTGAAAGGTAGTCGTCGGCGTAAACCATCACCCCCACACCTTCATTCGAGAAAAGTTCGTCCATCAGCACGCCCTGATGATTCTCGTTCAAGAGATGGACACGGGGAACACCGAGAATACAAACTTCAGCAGCACGATGCAATATGGCCTGCCCCTCACCTTGCCACTTCCGGGCATCCACGCTAGAAATGGCATTCCCGCCTGGAACTTGCTCCGAAAGAAAGACGATCAACTTAAAGGCCCCTAACGAACTCGCAAAGTCGACTAATTCATTTCCAAGGTTTTCCAGTCCAGGCCTCTCTATTAAAGCCAATTGTCCACGATTCAAAATTGATTTAACCTGATTCTTTTCGAACTCAGCAGACTGCCACTTTAGCTCACCATCGATTAAAAGTTGTTCAATCTGAGCTTTGCCACTCCCAATAGAAACGACCACCAGCTTCACTCCTATTTGCTGGAGCGCAATCAAATCAAGAAGGGACTCTGCGAGAGCAAGTTCCGGCATCCTAGCAGCGTCGATCACTAACACGAAGGTCTTCCCACGGAAGAACGGGACGTATTGGAGAACAGCGCGAAGATCACTTTGCACGCGGACACCCTAGAAAATCGTGATCAAATTGGCAAGGCGCTGCATCAATCTGCCAATCTTCTCTGAATCCAAACCTCGTTTTTCCTTTGCCTTGTAAGTACTTTCCCTAATCCTGCGCGCGTAATGGCAAAGCCAAAAAATGCAATCACACCCACGCGCACGGAGAACTTTCCCGAGTGGTATCAACAAGTTGTCCGCGCTGCCGATCTTGCGGAAAATTCTGAAACTCGCGGATGTATGGTCATCAAGCCATGGGGTTTTGCGATTTGGGAAGCTATCCAGCGTGATCTTGATGGACGATTCAAAGCGACCGGGCATCAAAATGCTTATTTTCCCCTCTTAATTCCGCTTTCCTATCTTGAGAAGGAAGCTGAACATGCTGAGGGTTTTGCCACGGAATGTGCCGTAGTCACCCACCATCGACTTGAGACTGAAAAGGACCCTAAAACTGGTAAAACAAAGATGGTCCCCACCGGTAAACTTGCCGAGCCCTACGTCATTCGCCCTACTTCCGAAACCATTATCGGTGCCGCTTTTTCTCGTTGGACAAATTCCTACCGCGACCTTCCACTTTTGATAAACCAGTGGGCTAACGTAATGCGATGGGAAATGCGCCCACGTCTTTTTCTTCGAACTGCTGAGTTCCTTTGGCAAGAAGGCCACACTGCACACGAGACTAAGGCAGAGGCTTTAGAAGAGACCAAAATGATCCATCAACTTTATGCCGATGCCCTTCAAGACCTTCTAGCAATCCCAGTAATTATGGGTGAAAAAACTGAGGCTGAACGTTTCCCTGGCGCTGAGTCCACCCTAACCGTCGAAGCTATGGTACAGGATAAAAAAGCAATTCAAGCCGGGACCTCTCACTATCTCGGGCAAAATTTCGCAAAGGCTCAAGACATCACATTTGTAGATCGTGACAACAAGGAACAATATGTTCATACAACTTCCTGGGGTGTTTCTACCCGTCTTGTTGGGACTCTCATCATGGCCCACTCTGATGATGATGGTCTAGTTCTCCCACCAAGGATCGCACCCCAGCAAATTGTTATTGTTCCAGTCACACCAAAAGAGGATTCACGCGATCCTATCGTAGAAGCATGCGAAGCTCTTGCCTCGCAGCTCCGCGATCAATATTACGGAAAGGAGCCTCTTCGAGTCCATGTTGATAAGCGTGACTTGGGCGGAGGCGTAAAGAAATGGGAGTGGGTTAAAAAGGGTGTCCCGCTTCGAGTTGAAATTGGACCTCGAGACCTTGAGGAAGGAAAGGTCTGTCTCCAGCGACGCGATCAGGCGCCCAACGAAAAGAGCTTTATCAGCCAAGAAGAATTCCTTCTTGGAGTAGTCGCGATTATAGAAAACATCCACACATCACTGCTCGATCGAGCCCGACGATTCCGGGATGAAAATATCACCGACTGTAACGATCTCGATTATTTTGAAAAGCATTGGAAAGATTCCAATCCAAATCCCGGGTGGCTTGTGACGCCATGGGCTGGGACGCGTGAGGAGGAAGAAGAGATTTCTAAACGACTCAAGATTTCGATTCGCTGCCTCCCCATCGATTGGCAGGATGAATCCGACACTCCTTGCTTTATGACTGGTAAACCAACCAAATCTCGTGCGATTTGGGGAAGAAGCTACTAGTGGTGAAGCATTATCAATCTCAACAGCAAAGAGAAAACAGATGAATGGGGACTCCCACTTGTTATCGCTGATGGCGAATTTCCGCAGAGTGAGTTAGGTATGAGTAAAGACATGATAAACTTCCTAAATACTTGCTCTGGGAGCCCCTCTAATTGGCCCTGCCACTTTTTCGTAATCAGCTTCGTAAATAAGAAGCATTAAGTTATCTCTACCAACGACATGAACCGGTTTGCCCAAGTCTTCTTTACGCTCTTTGTAATTACTTCTCCCGCTCTCACTGCTACTAAGAAACCGAATATCGTCTTTTTCTTCACTGATGATCAGACAGTCTCGACCTTAGGTTGCTATGGAAACCCCGTCGTCAAAACGCCCAACATTGACGCACTCGCAGACCGGGGCACCCGTTTTCAGCAGGCTTTTGTGAGTCATCCAATTTGCTGGGCCAGCCGGACCTCAATTCTTACCGGAATGACTGCCCGCAGTTATAGGACCCCTGGAAACGGCGACCGTGTCGGGGCTGAAGCGCTTAAAGTTCTCTATTCCGACCTGCTCCGAGAAAACAACTACCGTACTGGTTATTTTGGAAAATGGCATGTTAGGTCGTCGCGCAAGTTTGATCGAGAGGCACACTTTGATGAAATTGAAGTCATTGGGCGAAATCCATTCTTCAAAAAGCTTCCCGATGGAACTCTTCGCCACGAAACCGATCTCATCGTGGACAAGGGAATCGACTTCCTGAAACGACAACCAAAAGACAAGCCCTTTGCCCTCAATATGTGGTTTAATGCATGTCATGCTGAAGATGGCGATCGTCGTCCGGGCATCGGGCATTTCACTTGGCCTCAATCCGCAAACGAGCTTTACAGAGACACCTACATTGGACCACCCAAGCTGAGTGACCCCGCCATTTTCGATAATCTTCCAGATTTTCTTCAGACCAGCATCACTCGTGAGCGGTTCTTTTGGCGCTGGAACACTCCTGAGAAATATCAAACCAATATACGAGCCTACTACCGTATGGTCACCGGGATCGATAACGCGATTGGCCGCTTCCTTAAAGCGCTCAAGGATGCCGGCCTCGCGGACAATACCATTATCGTCTATTCGGCAGATAACGGATATCACATGGCAAATCGAGGGCTCTCTGGAAAATGGTCCCACTTTGAGGAATCTATCCAAGTGCCTATGATTATCGCTGATCCACGGGTTCCTAAAGACAAACAGGGAAAAGTCTCTGCCCTTCCAGCTCTCAATATCGACCTCCCAGCTACCTTTGTCGACTGGGCTGGTCTAGTTTCACCGGAGCGTTTCGACGGCCGGAGTCTCAAACCAATCGTCGATGGTGATGAACCCTCAAACTGGCGCTCTGATACCTTTCATGAACACTTTGCAGTTCGTCACCGAATCCCTGCTTACGAAGGAATTCGGACTCCGACCCACAAATATGTCCGCTACATCGATCATAATACCGAATTTCTGCATGATCTTAAAAAAGACCCCGATGAATTGATCAATCACGCAAATGATCCCAAATATGCTGAAATCCTTGAGAAGCTTAGGAAACGAACCAATCAAAGGGTCAAGGAATTAGGTGGTCCCCTCGACCCGCCTAAACAAAAATTCACTGCCTCGACTAGCCCTCATCCGGAAGCATCAGCCGCTGTGACCTTAAAGCCTGATAAAGAAGGCTTTGTGTATCCTTTTAACGGAAAAAACTTAAATGGATGGACTGGTGATAAGAAATACTGGTCAGTCAAAGAGGGAGCCCTCACGGGGGTCACCGATGGATCTTTAAAAAAGAACCGATTCATCACTTGGAATGCCTCGACGATTCGTAATTTTGAATTACAAGTTAAAGTGAAATTTACCGATAGGGCTAATAGCGGAATCCAGTATCGTAGCAAGATGCTCCCAGAGATTGGTCTAGATGTCGCTGGCGGTTATCAATGTGATATTATGGCGCGTGAGAACATGAATGGCATGGCCTACGAAGAGAGAGGCCGCCGAATTCTCTCCTACACCGGCCAAAAAGTGATTGTTGATCAAAAAGGCCAACCTTGGGTCATCGGTGAAATGCCCGTAAAAAAATTCCCCCCAAATGTTTGGCATGAATACCGCATTAGCGTTCGAGGAAATCATCACCAACACTGGATCGATGGTCACAAAACCGCTGACTTCATTGACCTCGACGAAAATAGTCGCGCCCTCGATGGGATCCTTGGCTTTCAGGTTCACGTCGGGCCTGCGATGCAGATACAATTCAAGGATATCCGCATGAAGCACCTTCCCGACAATTTACCTCTCCGCTCTTCAGTCGATACAAAGATCCCACCTTCCGCTTACGGAGTGCGACCTCAAGGAACCCCTAAAAATGGATGGACGGCCCCTTTTTATCGGAATCAAAATTAATCACACGAGCTAGGATCGGCTTGAATTTCAAGGCGCAAACTGACTAAGGGTTAATGGCGTTTTTCCATCAGCTCGTTAGAATCTTTTTAGGTTGTGCAGAGCGTTCCGTTAGATTCCGAACCTACATCTTTTTAGAGATTCCCGGAATGCTTGTTTGAGAAATTGGATTCTGTAGATTACTTCGAAATGACACTCCGTTTACTCCTTATCGCGATACCTTTCATAATATTGCGGATCGGCGCCCAAGAACCGAAAGAGCTTTATGGGGTTTACCCCCCTGCTGAACCTCCTTATTTCAGGATCCGATACGAGGCTGGAACGGCCCCTCAGCAACTTAGTTTTGCTGTCAAATACACGATATGGATCCCTCCGCATGTTAAAACCCTACGCGGTATTGTCGTCCACCAACACGGATGCGGGATTGGCTCGTGTAAATCAGGCCTAACAGGGGCCTATGACCTTCACTGGCAAGCTCTTGCTAGAAAGCACGAGTTTGCCCTCATGGCTCCTTCTTACGAACAGCCAAAGGACGCCGATTGCCAGCTTTGGTGCGATCCACGAAATGGATCTGGCGCAAGATTTCAGCAAGCTCTAATCGACCTGGGAAAGGAATCCAATCACCTTGAACTATCAGAAATTCCGTGGGCTCTCTGGGGGCACAGTGGCGGCGGACACTGGGCAGGAGGCATGCTAATGCTACACCCAGAGAAGGTCGCGGCAGTCTGGCTTCGCTCTGGCGTGCCTTATCTTAACAATAGGTCAGATCGGCCCTCTATCAAAGCTCACAAGCTCCCGCAAAAAGCCCTGACTGTTCCCATCATGTGTAACCTTGGGACAAAGGAAGGGGTCACCGTTAAAACTGGTCGTTTTTCTAAAGTTTGGCCAGCCAACGAGGTCTTTTTTGACACCATTAGTAAAGAAAATGGTCAAATTGCCTATGCCGTTGATCCGCTCACTTCGCACGAATGCGGAAACCAACGGTATCTTGCTATCCCTTGGTTCGACGCCTGCCTTAAACTCCGACTCCCAAGAACATCTGAACCACAACTGGTCGAGATCAACTCTAAAAATTCGGCGTGCCTTCGACATCAGATCGATGACCGAAAGATCTGGCTGCCAAGTCCAGATCTGAAAAAGAAGTGGCTTGCGTATATCAGAAATACTGAGATCCCCGATCACTCTCCCCCACCTCAGCCCATGGACTTAAAAGTCGATGGGTCCACCTTAAGTTGGAAGGGTACAGCTGATCTCGAAAGCGGCCTCGCTCACTTTATCATTTTGCGGGACGGAAAACCAATTGCCAACGTTCCTGAGAAGCCGCTCAAACATTTCGGGAGACCCCTTTTTCAAGGACTCCAATACAGCGACACTCCGATACAACCGCTAACCCAAATGACGTTTTCAGATCCAAATCCCATCTCAGGTATAAATCATAAATACCGTGTAATCGCAGTGAATACAGTCGGGATAAAATCCAAAAAAAACTGACCTAGCTATTTTTTTGATTCCTCGTATTCCGCTGACTGACTTGCCCCCCAATCAGCGCTTTGACAAAAGGGTTCTTTAATCCAAGACTTAAATAGGAGAACGTTGCTCACTAAATAATTCTAATCATGCAAAATTCTTCTTCAAAGCTTCTCTACTGGGCTATCACCTGCGCCCTAGCCGGATTTATCTTTGGCTTTGATCTTATCGTCATCTCGGGAGCCGAGCAAAAAATCCAATCCCTCTGGGGACTCAGCGGACTTGAACATGGCTTCGCCATGAGCGCCGCACTATGGGGGACGGTTCTCGGCTCCATTTTTGGAGGCGGACCCACCGACAAGTTTGGCCGCAAAAGAGTCCTCCTCTGGATTGGTATCCTCTACTTTGTTTCCGCGATTGGCTCGGCTTTAGCTCCCAATGTTAGCCTCTTTGCAATCTCACGTTTTATAGGGGGGGTCGGAATCGGGGTTTCGACAGTCGCGGCTCCTCTTTTTATTTCCGAGATATCGCCAGCAGAACGTCGTGGGCGACTCACCGGCATGTTTCAATTCAACATCGTTTTTGGGCTCCTCATTGCAACCCTTTCCAACGCCATGATCCTTCAGATGATGGGTTCTGATAGCGAAACAGCTTGGCGATGGATGCTTGGAATCGAAGCTGTCCCGGCCTTGGTTTATTGCCTTATGTGCTTCACTCTTCCAGAGAGTCCCCGCTGGCTCATTAATAATAACCAGCGTGAGGAAGGAAAGAACATTCTAGCTCAAATCAACCCCACCTTTTCAGAGGTGCAACTTGAAGAAACAGTAACTGAAATTGAGCAAGCTGGAGATCTCGAATCAGGGAAATCAAGCGTTCTCTGGAAGCCCCTAAAACTCGCACTAGTTCTCGCTTTCCTCATCGCTTTCTTTAATCAACTTTCTGGAATCAACGCGATCCTTGGCTATGCTCCTCGAATTCTTGGGATGACTGGCTTCGATCCAGGGGAATCTCTTTTTAATGCCAGTCTAATCACTTTGGTAAATCTTATTTTCACTCTAGTTGGCCTTGCTCTCATCGATAAGCTGGGCCGACGCTCATTGCTCTACATCGGTTCTTTTGGTTATATTGTTTCACTTAGTGTATGTGCATGGGCCTTTCATAACTATCGGGCCCCCTTCAGTGATGCTGCTGATGCTATTAATCTCAAAAATTCAGCACCAATCATCGCTACTGACATTTCCCAACTCCCTAAAAAATACAATTCTCAGGTCAGCCCTGAAAACTTATCGGAATCCTTAGTCAAAGAGGTCGCAATTAACTCCCTTAAGTCTGCAAAAGAAGAAACCGGTTTTGGCAGTAACCTAGTTCTGATTTGCATCCTAGCATTCATTGCGGCACACGCGATCGGTCAAGGCGCTGTCATCTGGGTCTTCATCTCGGAGATCTTTCCGGCAGTTGCGCGAGGTTTCGGACAATCACTTGGCTGTGCCACTCATTGGGTCTTCGCCGCTATTTTGACCCTGGTTTTCCCCCTTGCAATGGAAGCCTTTTCGGCGACCCAGATCTTCGGCTTCTTTGCTTTCATGATGACTCTTCAACTTGTTTGGATACGCTTAATGGTCCCTGAGACAAAAGGCGTTTCGCTTGAGGATATGCAGGAAAATCTTAGTAAGAACTAGCCGTAAATCTTCCCCTCTTCCAATCAATCTTATTTACGGGTAAAAAATATGAAATCACTTCTTATTCTTTTTCTATCCACTTTAGTTTCTTTTTGTAAGACACCTTCTACAAGTCGCCCTAACGTCATTGTCATTTTCATCGATGACATGGGTTACTCTGACTTCTCATGCTTTGGAGGTCAGGTCGAAACTCAGCACATCGACAAACTTGCAGGAGAAGGTATTAAGTTTACAAATTTCTACGTCAATTCGCCGATCTGCTCGCCATCGCGCGTTGCTCTTACCACTGGACAATACCCACACCGGTGGCGGATCACTTCTTACCTCAACAATCGTCGAGACAATAAACGAAGAGGAATGGCGCAATGGCTTGACCCTAATGCACCCACCCTCGCTCGACAACTTAAGGGCGCGGGTTACAGCACCGGACATTTCGGAAAATGGCATATGGGAGGACAACGAGATGTTGAAGAGGCTCCCAAGATTTCAAATTACGGATTCGATCAAAGCTTAACTAACTTTGAAGGTATAGGCCCAAAATTGCTTCCCCTTACCCTCAAACCAAACCCAAATGGTGAAGAGCCCATTAAAGGACGGATTTGGGCCGACGCTGAACGCCTCGGAAAAGGTTTTAAATGGATGCAGCGATCGAAGATCACCACGGGCTTTATTGACGAGGCCCTCAAATTTATTGACTCATCAAAAGCGAACCAGAAGCCTTTCTTCATCAACCTTTGGCCAGATGATGTTCACGGCCCGTGGTGGCCTCCTCTCGACAAATGGGGTGGTGACAGACGGGCACTCTACAATGGAGTTCTCGATTCTATGGACGAACAGCTCGCGCGTCTCTTTAACCGTGTTCGCTACGATCCTGCATTACGGAACAACACTATTATTACGGTATGCTCAGATAACGGTCACGAACCAGGAGCTGGGACATCAAGACCGTTTCGCGGGGCCAAAACTTGGATGTATGAAGGAGGAATCCGATCACCTCTCATTGTGTGGGCCCCCGGACTCATCCCCGATGACAAAAAAGGGACAACCAATCAGTCCTCGGTCTTTTCGGCAATCGATCTCAACCGATCACTCTACTCACTCACCGGGACCAAGCCCTCCCGAAAACTTGATGGCGAAGATCTTGCCCAAACCCTCATCGGAAAATCATCTGACTCCCGTCAGGCTCCAATTTTTTGGCGTCGCCCTCCTGACCGTCCTGGTTTCAGTCATGGATTGAATGAAGATAATCCAGATCTCGCAGTGCGAGATGGCGACTGGAAATATCTTGTCAATATCGATGGTTCAGATCCCCAGCTCTACAATCTCCCCGTAGACCCCGGCGAGACAAAAAACCTCGCCAAGATGAATCCCGAAATCGTTAAGAAACTCCACAAGGCTCTCGTGAAGTGGAATTCTGAGATGCCTGTAGACGGGACCGATCCAACCTTCAGTCGGACTGGTTCTCTCCCAAAAACTCACTTTGTGAATCCGATTGGAATTGGCCAAGATCCGTGGGTTGTGCGTGATGAAAAAAATCAACGCTATTTGTGGTGTTTCTCAGAGGGCGATCGGGCAATTACGATTTATTCCTCTAAGAACCTTAGTTCTCTCGGCCAACGACACCTTGTCTGGAAATCACCCGATACTGGCCCGTATTCAAAACAAGTCTGGGCACCAGAACTCCATTTCATCAATGGGAGATGGCATATTTATTTTGCTGCTTCCGACGGAAAAAACGAGAATCACCGAGCATTTGTTCTTCAGTCCAAGACAGATGACCCATTGGGGGCATATCAACTACACGGCCCCTTCCAGACCGGTGAGTCCGCTAATGAAAATCTTTGGGCAATTGATATGACTCCTCTTAAGCTAAGGGGCAAACTTTACGCAATATGGTCCGGTTGGGACGGCCCAAATACTGACCGCCAGTTTCTCTACATAGCAGAAATGGAGAGTCCACTCAAACTATCGACCAAGCGTGTCCGAATTTGTAACAACTCAGACTATAATTGGGAGCTTACGGAGCCGAAACCTAGGGGGCGTGGCCTCAACGAAGGGCCTCAGGTTATTAAAAATGGTAAGCGAACCTTCGTCACTTACTCTTGCGGTGCCTCTTGGTTACCAACTTACAAGCTCGGCCTCCTTGAACTCACTGGAGACAATCCGCTTGACCCTTTGGCTTGGAAAAAAAAGAAAGGTTCGGTATTCCAATCCACCAAGAAGACCTTCGGGGTTGGGCATTCTTGCTTCGTAAGATCATCGAATGGATCCGAATGGTGGCATGTCTTCCATGCCAAGGAGACCCAATCTCCCGGCTGGCAACGGAGCCTTCATATTCAACCCTTCAAATGGTCCCGCGACGGGCGTCCACTTTTCGGAAAGCCCCTGGCCCGAAATGAACCATTCCCCAGACCGGGCGGAGAACGAACAGACATTTTGCGTTTGCCCTATTCGTCAGATCTTACCTCCGATCATTCCTACTACGGGCATGCCCAGTTTTACGAATCAAATCCGAACGAGCTCAAACTTGGGGCACCTCCAAAGAACCCCGTAAACACATTTCGTTCTGGCGAAAAAATTATCCTCGACCGCAAGACTCCCGACGACTTTACGGCATCTGTCACTCTGAACTTCCATGGAGTTCGCGAGGGCCGTGGTTCTGGTATTCTATTTCGCATCACTGCACCCTCCGTGGGGTTCGACGCCGCCCGAGGATATTTCCTTGGGATTAAACCGAGTCAAAATAGTGTTTTGCTCGGCAAGATGGACGGGAACACCTGGAGGGAATTGAAAAGGGAAACAATCCCCATCAATGTTTCAGAAAAGCAACACCTCAGCATCACCGCAATCGGATCGAAATTCAGCGTATTTTTGAATGAAGAAGAGCTATTCACTCATCACGATCAAACTTACAAAGTTGGAACAGTCGGTCTTCGAGTCACGGATATACCGACAACATTCTCTGAATTGAAAATTCGTAAGCCCTAGTTTGCATTCACTGGAGAACGAAATAAGGGGGTCAAAATGCATATCCCCGCAACAAGAAGCGGAATTCCCGGCAAATTATCCCCGTAGATTGTCAGCCCTATTCCGATAAGGACCGCAAGAATCCCTGCACTTCCGAAGAAAACTTTTAAGAGATCACTTCCCATCGATGGTTCATTCGCATCCCGTTCTTTCGTTCTAAAACGATCCCACCCGCTCCCTGGAGGAGACGTTTGATTTGCGAAGCGAGTTAAGGTTTCCGGTTCTTCAGGTTTTGTTAGAAAGGTAACCACCAGCCAAACAAAAGTCGTCAGGATAACTGGCCCGACATAATTCCACGAACCCATTGCAACCGCCCAGCCAAAGGGGTCAGAGAAAGGCAAGGTCGATTTACTCGTGAAGAGATAGCTTGAAATAATTGCTGTCAACGAAGCCGCGATTTCGCTCCACGCATTGACCCTCCACCACAGCCAGCGAAGAAGATACACCAACCCTGTCCCTGCACCAACCATCAGTAGAACTTCAAACATCTGCGCCGCATTCGTAAAGGCAAGTGCTACGAGAGATCCTAATGCGAGCACCAAAACGCTGCTCACCCGACCAACCAGGATCTGCTCACTTTCACCGGCATTTTTATTACAGAACCTCTTCCAGAAATCATTGGTAAGATAGGACGCCGCCAAGTTCACTTGGGTCGAAAGAGTAGAAATGTAAGCCGCGATTAACGAAGCTAACACAACGCCTTTTAATCCTGCTGGAAGCTGAGCGATCATCGCCGGATAAGCGACATCCTCACCCAGCTTTCCATCCTCTAAATTTGGAAAAGCCTGCTTGATCGAGTCCACATCTGGGAAAATCACTAAAGAAGCAAGAGCAACTAAAATCCATGGCCAGGGTCTCAGGGCATAGTGAGCTACATTGAAAAAGAGATTGGCTTTTGTAGCGTGCTTTTCGTCCTTCGCTGCTAAGGTCCGTTGAGCAATATATCCCCCGCCCCCCGGTTCACCCCCCGGATAATAACTAGTCCACCACATTAAGGCGATCGGTATGATGAAAAACTCGACCCAGTTTGAGTCTTTGGTTGGAACGATACTCATTTTGGCCTGCACGGCTTCATGAGCTAAAAGACCATCAAGGCCACCGATCGAATCCATGTTTAAAATGTAAATCGTCGCAGCAACTGACCCCACCATCGCTAAAGCGAATTGAAAAAAATCTACCAGTAAAACAGATCGTAACCCACCCGCGACGCTGTAAAGCATAGTCACTCCGGCACCTAGAAGGATGGTCTGCCAGGCATCCAATCCCATCAAAACACCAAGGATCTTGATCGCAGCCAAGGAGACCACGGCAATTATGAAGACGTTAAAAAACAGGCCTAGATACAAGGCGCGATAAGCTCGTAAAATCTGTCCACCAAAACCACTATACCTTAGCTCATAAAATTCCACATCGGTCATCACGCCGGATCGCCGCCAACGACGAGCAAAAACATAAGTGGTGAGCATTCCCGAAAAGACAAATGACCACCACTTCCAGTTCCCTGAAACTCCCTCGGTTCTCACCCAGTCAGTTATGAGGGTTGGAGTATCGGCCGCGAAGGTAGTGGCAACCATAGAAACTCCGAGCAACCACCATGGCATGGAACGTCCAGCTAGAAAGAAACTCTCAGTATCGCCACTGTTTTTTCTGGCGGCCCACCAACCAATTCCCAAGCTAATCGCCAGTGATATTACGATTACAATCCAATCCAATCCTTCGATCATGGTTTCCCTTATCAGCTTATGGACCGAAGGTCGAAATCTACTTTGCAATAAACACTGGTCCATTGGAGCCTTGCCGTGATTTCAAAATCACCATTCCTTGAATGAGCTAAGAAAACAGTAAAAGTATGCTTCTCAAACGCAATTTAAGCTCCCATTCTATTTCCCATAGAATTTGTAGCTCCAAATCACGTAACCGATAGCCCTTATGAATAAAAAGATCCTCAGTCTCTGCGCATTCCTCCCTCTTGCTGCCTCAGCAGCTAAATACTCCGTCACCTCAAAACCATTTGGTGAAATTGACGGAAAACCGGTTGAGCTATATACCCTCTCCAATGAATCGGGAGCGAAAGTCTCTATCACGAATTATGGAGGCACTGTAACCTCTATCGTTGTTCCCGACAAAAATGGCAAAATGGACGATGTCGTTCTCGGTTTCGATTCAGTCGCGGAATATGTCGAGAAAAGCCCCTACTTCGGCTGTATCACCGGACGATACGCCAACCGAATCGCAAATGGTAAATTTACTCTCGATGGCAAAGATTACACGGTAGCAACCAACAATGCTCCAAACCACCTCCATGGTGGGCTCAAAGGTTTTGATAAAAAAATATGGAAGGCAAGGCTTGGGAGTGTGGGCGATAGCCCGAGTTTGGTTTTAACATACACTAGCGCCGACGGCGAAGAGGGATATCCTGGAACTTTGAGCAATTCTGTCACTTACACTTGGACTCAAGACAATGCACTCCGCATTCGTTATAAGTCCACCACCGACAAGCCGACCATTCTCAATCTAACAAACCACAGTTACTTTAATCTTGCTGGAGAGGGTAGCACGAGCAATCTCGAGCATCGGATCAAAATTAACGCTGCCCACTACAATCCTATCGATGCAACTTCTATTCCAACCGGCATCGCCCCCGTCGAAGGAACTCCATTTGACTTCAGAAAACCCATAAAGATCGGCAAACGAATCGATGAGGAAAATGAGCAGCTCAAAAACGGAAAAGGCTATGATCACAATTTTGTCCTTAAGAAAAAAGACGATGGAAAATTAATAATTGCCGCCGTTGTTACTGAACCAACCAGCGGCAGGGTTCTTACCGTTAAGACTACCGAACCGGGCATTCAATTTTACACCGGGAATTTTCTAGATGACTTGAAAGGAAAAGGCGGGAAGAACTATGCGCATCGGTCGGCATTTTGCCTCGAGTCACAAACCTTTCCTGATTCGCCGAATCAAAAGGAATTCCCTTCTCCTATCCTCCGCCCCGGCGAAACTTACAATCAAGTCACGATTTACCAGTTAGGTCTCAAGGATGTCAAAAAGAAGAAGGGCAAAACTAAAGCCGAGACTTCTCCCCGGTAGAATTAGCAGTATCTTGCCCATTTTTTTGGTTCAGCCTATTTGTTCTCATATTTGCTAAAACCAAATCGCCTGTGGCTTTTTATCTTATGCTCATACGCGTTTTTTTCTTTCTCCTGCTTTCGCTTTTTGGCTTTGCTGAAGGAAACCGCTACAAAATTCAAGCGCGCGCTAGCAAGATTGACCCCAGGGTAAAGTCCTACCCTGAAATTGGTTTCGTTCTTAAAAGCACCTCGGGAAAACCACAAGATCTTCAAAATGCTAGCGTCGATACTCGTGTTACCCCAAGGGGACGGCTTGCAATCTGGCTTATGGCTCCGAGCCAACCCCTTTTTGACCGCTTGAACTCTTATGGTATCCACGCAATTCAGGTTCACTACGCTCGGCAATGGTTCTCAAAATGTTGTCAACAACGACCAGTATCAGAAAATTGCCGAGGCGACATGAGGCTTGAAGCTGCAACCGGCGAAGATCATAGTGAGGAAGCCGATATAATGGTCAGAGACAGCATCAAGGGGCGTGCGTTGAGTTTTGTGAAACACCTCAATAAAGTGAACCCCGAAGGAAAGTGGGGGCAGTTTCTGACACCAAATAAAGACGATATTATCTGGGAGAGAGTCATTTTAACCGGGGCATCCCACGGATCAACGACGGCATCCCGTCTTGCCAAACACACAAAAGTTGCCCGGGTCGTCGCACTTTGTGGCCCTCGAGATCAATACCAAACATGGCAAGCACTCCCTTCAAAAACTCCAGAAAACCGTTTTTTTGGATTCAGTCATACTAAAGATATGGGTTGGGAAGAATTTCACTACCAACGCTCCTGGGAAATGCTTGGACTCCATAAGTTTGGGCCAATCATCGATGTCGACGAAAACAAGCCGCCGTATGCAAATACCCGCCGCCTCATCACCAACTTTGATGTGAAAAACGATGCTAATCGCGCACACAGTTCAGTGACCCCCGGGAGTCGATCGTTTAGAGATCAGGACGGAAACCTCAGGCACGATCCAGTTTGGGAATATCTCTACACCCATCCTGTTGAAGAGATTGGTCAGTCGGTCCCTTCAACAAAGGCTCTCGAGAAGATCAAACCGCAAAAGGTGAAATAAACCATTGCACCAGCGGCGTGTTCAACGATCCTCCTCCACATACTATTATGCACGAAGAAGTCAGCCTTACCCGCGAAGTGGACGCGATTCAGATCCCGTCCGGAGATACTATTACTCTCCCAACCGGAACTCCAGTGGTCATTACCCAGACTTTGGGCGGCACATACACAGTAGCAACGTCGGCAGGTTTGGCTCGAATTTCTTCGAATGATGCCGACGCTCTTGGAGTAGATCCTGATGAAAAACAGGAAAAGCAAGCGGAAGCCGATCGCCTAGCCAATGCGACCCTTGAAGAACAAGTTTGGCACCAGATGAAACAGGTTTTTGATCCAGAAATACCTGTCGACATCGTGAATCTTGGCTTGGTTTACGATTGTAATCTCTCCGAAGTAGATTCCGGAACTGACGTAGATGTCAAAATGACCCTGACCGCTCCAGGTTGTGGAATGGGCCCAGTCATCGCTGCCGATGCCCAAGCCCGGATCATGTCGCTTAGCGAGATAAATGATGCACGCGTTGAACTCGTCTGGGATCCCCCCTGGAATCAGGATATGATTTCGGAGGAAGGAAAGATGAAACTCGGGATGATGTAGCTTACACTCTCTTCAACGGTTTAGTGTTTCCTCCGATTGAAGAATAATATCAAGGGCGTAGCGGCAAGACACATCGGTCACCTCTTCACGCGTGATCAGGTTTCTAGCTTCGCGGGCAAGCATTGCTAGGGTCTCCTCTTTTCTTGGATCAGAAGCCGCCCACCTCGCAAAACCGCCAAGAACAACTGCAGTCCTAAAACCTACAGTTTTAATTTTCTTTGCCTGTCGCGGGCTGTAAATTGGAAGGTATCCGTTGTCACCTTGATCAGTTGTAATGGAAACCCCTCCTAGCTGATCCCCATCATTTTTAGTTTCCAATTCATACAAAAAGATCTGGGTCGAATTAAACTCTTTTAATTTCAAGGGCCCTGTTTTCCGGGTTTCGCCACCACCGAGCAAGTGGGCGCTCACTACGAATTCTGGTTCAAAAACTACTTTAGCAGCGGACGAGATCATACGACCACCCACCGGACGGAAAATGACCATCCAGAGAGATTTCTTAGAATCCCACGGGCAAGGACCACCTTCACTGTAGACCTCTAGGCCGGTCATTACTACACTTGGCTCAAATTCGACAGCACCAAGATTCACCCAATCCGCTATTTTGAATTCTTCACGTTCAGGAAATTTACCATCAGCAAGTAGTGCTCTTTCAACAAAAGACGGATCCGCTTTAGAGATACCCAGAGGAATGGCTCTCCCATCAGCAGATTGTATTTCAACCTCAGCAGGAAGATTTTCAGATCTTCCTGCTGAGGTTGCTTTTTCGACAACGTTACCACCACTACCATCAACTCCCCTATTGGTTTGACTGACGTCAAATTGAGACAAAGCCACGAATCCGGTCATAACCACCGCAGCCACTCCCCCCATCGCAAGAAAAGACTGCCGGCGGGATCGTCTTCGATGTTCCAGTACAAGAACATTTGAATCCGGCAGCTGTCCCGCTTTGTGGATTTCGGTAATTCGTTCCTCTCCGAGCGTATACGATCCACCCGCAAGAAGATCAGAAAGCATCCCAGTGAGAGCAGTAAGTGTTTCTTTTTCCGCAAGAAGATTTTCGTCACAGTTAAGTGCGCGATTAGTATTAGCCACTTCGTCTTCACTCAGTTCACCTAAAACGAAAGCTGTCAAAGCGGGGTCATCGGGAGTCATTTTCATATTTTAGGCGATCTGAGGGCTGAGATTTTGGACGAGATCATCAGGTAAAAAGGTGCGAAGACGTTTGAGTCCGGTGTGAAGCAGGAATCCTACATTACCAGAACTCAAGCCTGTCACCTGACTCATCTCTTCATAGGATAGCCCCTGCTCAAATTTGAGGAGGATGATCTCTCGTTGATTCTCCGAGAGGCGGCTCAGAGCCTCGTGGACTTGTCTGATGCGCTCCTCAAGGTCGGCTCGCTCAGAAGGAGTCCTGCGCTCAGACGGCAGTCGCGCCATTTGCTCGTCTTCTAGCCCTGTGATCCGACGTTCCTTGCGAATCACATCAAGTGCACGATTCCGACAAACTGTGAATAGCCATGCTTTCAGCCCTCCTTTCACTCTCTCAATATCCTGCTGGTAAAGTCGGATAAAGGTTTCCTGGACGACATCCCGGGCCCGTTCTACATCGTGAAGAAAAGTCGTCGCATACCCTATTAGCGGAGATTCAAATTCAACAAGTGCCGCACTCACGAACTTTTCGCGAGTGCTCACAGGATCTTCATTTTCTTCCGCCATTAATAGAGATTTGTATAGCAATAACGCGAAAGGCGCGACGCCTCTTAGAAAGAAAAGTGCAAAGATTTCGATAATCCCGGAAAATCATTATTTTCTAGCACCAAATAACTACAGTTTTTTTCAAATACCCTTAATCTTATTAACAATTATTAAAAATAAATTTGACCTATTTATTAGTATTTATTAACTTTTCTACTGCCATGACGAGCTTCACCCTTACATCTTGGTTCATTGCAGCGCTCTCTCTGCCCTCTTTTGGTCAGATTCAAGCTTCCCTCCATTCACAGATCTCGAGTAAAGAAAAGCAACTCGCCGAGATTCAAAAAGAATTAGATGAGCTAAGGAGCAGGCTCGGCTCTACAACCGTCGGCAAATATAGCGTCAGGCAGGGAGAAACTCTTCACTCAATCGCTCGTCGTAATGGTGTTTCGGTTTCGAGCCTTATTAAGTGGAATAAAATCACTGACCCTGCGAAATTGAAGGTTGGAGAAGTAATCATTACCTCCGAACTTCTACCAACTCCTATCTCATCTCCCTCCCCTAATAGGAAACCCTCCTTATCGGCAGGAAGCGCGGACTACGTCATTGCCAGCGGTGATACTTTTTATTCGATTGCGCGTCGTCATAAAATGGATCTGGCAGAATTGCGTGCTCTCAATCCAAATGTAAATATTCAACTGCTCTCACCAGGAAAGAAACTCAAGGTCTCTGGCGATCCTCCTGTCGATTCCCGCTCTGGAGTGGGGCAAGAAGTCTCAGTCGTTGAGAGAGATGTAAAATCACAGGTTGATCAACCAGCTCTGGAACCACCAAATCTTTCTGCAACCTCGAAGAGTATTGTTACCTCCAAAAATCTTCCTCAACCTCCCGTGATTGAAAGTCGCGACCTTTCCTCCACTACAACATCAATCATTCTTACCGATATTATAACCTTTGAAGCCTTCGCTTCTAAACATAATACTAATACCAAGCTCCTTAATGTTTTGAATGGTTGGAATCTCCCGAAGACGACAATCCTCGCTGGTGGCTCCGAAATCCTAGTGCCTAAGTAGGACAATTGTTGGTCTTATCACTTTTTCCAAGAAGCAACAACCTCCTGCTCATTACCATTACGGTCAGCGTATTTCACAATCCCATGCTCAAGGCCAAACTCATGGACTTCTTTGGTCACTTTGACATCGTAACAACAATATTCGGCGATGTTTAACACATGAGCTAGATCGCCAGTTTTTTTAAACGACTGCCACCATCTTAGCGCGTCTAGCCCATCAGCAGTTTTACTGGCATTTAGCGAAGCTTGCGCCACCGCATCAAGCTTGAGGCGGTGACCAAGAATCTGCTCAATGTCTAGCATCATATCACAGTTTACGGTCTGGGTCGCCAAATCATAGATTGTATAAGCTTGTAGAACTGGATAGTCGAATTGGACGTGGTTATAACCAACGACAAGGTCGGCTTTAATGAGCTGCTCTACCAAGTCGGCCACATTGTCTTCATTAAAGATATGATACTGACCAGTCTCAGTGGAATAAGTGACCCCAACCGACATTCCCATTTTATCTTTGTGAGCTGAGCCTCCCACATCACCAAAACTACGTTGAGTCTCAAGATCAAAATAAACGATACCAGGCACAATCCACTCATACGCAATTTGCCTTCCTCCGGCAAGAATCACTTCCAAGTTCTCACCCAGAAATCTTTATTTCTTTTGTAGTAATTTCTCCTGCAGCGCCTGTTCGTCGCCCGCAAGGATCTCAGAGAGATATGGAAGAGCGTTGATAAAAATAACGCCCACTAAAATGACCCAAAACCAGGCAATTCGCTTTGGAGTCAACTGCCCACCCTTCACTTGAAACCCACTCTGTAAATCCCAAAGCATCCCTCCCTTTTTCTTACCAAACCACAAGCTCATGCAACATCCGATTATCATCATGAGGGGTAAAAACATCCCCATCCCGAGAACCCATACTCTCATTGATCGAACAAAAGCCTGACCTGTCGAAAGACGTTGTCCCCCAAGTGTCTCCACCCTCAATCCCAAAAACCACTTTCCCGGAGTAAAGCCTAACGATCCAACCATTGCAGCTTCCATCAAAATGACCGGCAACACGATTCCAATCACCACCCATCCTGAAGACTCAACTCTATTCCATAAGTTGACGCCGCATACAACCGAGAAGAAGTGTAAGATTGATCTATAAATTAAATAATCAATCACTCGCGCCCCAAGTCTAGGCCAAGCTCGGAAGGGAGCAGAGCGAACCTGAATGGTTCCTTGCTCTTCTTTTGGGGGTTTAAACTCACTGGCTAAAACTCCCAGATCACAAGCCGAAAGCCAGCCATTAGCACCTTCATGCCAGACTCTAGTGTCCCGGTGCACCTTGCCTTCTCGAATCATTTCACGAACCTCGTAATCCTCTAGAGGCCCCAACTTTTCTCCGTCTTGAATAACCCAAAGAATCATGACCCTTAGAGATTGCGAAGTGATTTAGCAGGATCACGGAAGGCAGCCATCAACGCGGGAATTAAAGCCGCGAATAGACATAAAATCACTGCGACGACGCAAATCACCCCTAGCTGACTCCCTATGACTTCTGCCGGCAATTCGCTCATCCCATGAAACTCAGGTGGAAAGGGATCAATGCCAAACCCTCGAATAATCGCCATAATTCCTTCTCGGTAACGAATCGCTAACAATCCCAATCCCAATCCAAAAATAGCCCCCCCAATTCCGACAATAAGACCCTGATAAACAAAAACCCTGACTATCTGAGAGGGGCGCGCGCCGAGCGCTTTCATGACCCCGATTTCCTGCCGCTTCTGCACTGTTACGGTATACATCACCGCCATGATACTAAACGCCGAGAGTAGAGTGATGAATGAAAGTGCAAAACTCATCATAATCTTCTCGGTTTTAACCAACTGAAAACGCTCGGCGTGGGTTCTCATCCAACTACGAACCATCCAGTCATCCCCCAACTCTTTCTGTAAATTAATCGCAAATTCTTCGGCCTCGTAAGGATCCTCAATTCGCAAACCGATAGATTCAACCTCTCCTCGAAGCCCTTTCAACTCCATTCCAATCGTGATCGGAATGAAAAGATCCGGTCCTTTTGATCTCTCGTTATCCGAATAGACCCCTTGGATCTTTAACTCTTTTGGCACAACAAACTTTTCAATTTTTCGGAAAGCCTCGTTATCGGCCTTCTCCAAATCTAGCTCACGAAGCTCCTTGAGTCTCCCTAAGATTTCATTTCTAGTTCCTAACTTAAAATAATCAAAACCTCCTTCTCTTCGGTCCACGAAGTCAAGACGATCCAAAATATCTTTCACAATTTCCTGTTCCACGGGACGCATTTCTCGCCCTTCAGTCTCCCTGTCACCCTGGGGCGTCGAAACAATCATTGGAAGTAGCTGTTGGAGAATACGGTAAGCATTTGTCACCTCAAGGCTTAATGACTTCTCCTCGCCGCGCGATACCTCAAAAATCCTCTTAAGTCGCCCTTCGAACTCTTCAAAAATATCTGGATAAAGTTCCCAAGATCGTTGCTTGGGAACATCATAAACGGCCATTACCTCATCCAGATTACTCGCTGCAATAATCCTTATATCATCACCCACCTTCAATCCAATGGACTTAGCGAGTTGACTTGAAACAACGACGTAACGGTTCCCATAAAGCTCATCGTCATCGCCCGGCGGTAAATCTACCGTATCAAGTGGAACATGGGGCGGAGCATCGATATCTCCACTGTCATGCTCTTGGGCTGGAGGAGAAAAACTAACCGAATCACCCTTGGTTGGATTAAAATCTACCGTGCTATTTGGAAAATTGTCTCTATCGAGCATTTCCTCCAATGCTATGACCTGCCCCGCGTTCTCAGTATTAAAAGCTCTAAAATAAGAAGGTCGCTGCCAAGCACGTGAATCCAGAAGAACAAAACCTTCCACTAAGGCGAAAGCTGACTCGACTTTATCCTGCTTAGCTAACGAGATTTCCATTTCCTTCCAGTTGGAGATCGTCCCGTAATTCGATTGAATTGAAATGTGCGGAGAGTGCCCCAACAGTGTATCTTTTAAGTTCCTTTCAAATCCATTGTGAATTGAAAGAACCACAATCAAAACCATAACGCCAAAAGCCACACCGAGCAGGGAAATCAGGGTGATAATAGACACAAAGGTACGCAAAGGATTCAAATACCTAAGAGCAAGGGTCCAACTAAACGATCTCAAGACGGGAGATCTCTAACGCTTCCGCCGCTCTCCCGCAACTACACACTTCACACAGCATCCACTTATCGCCAGACTACGCCGTATGATTAAGTTCCTTCACACACGCATTCGCGTCTCCAAACCAGCCGAATCAATCGAGTTTTACAAAAAAGTTGGTTTTGTACTTGGGCAACAAAAAAAGTCCCCCCAAGGCAATGAACTCGCCTTCATGCACCTTCCCGACAACGAACATTTCCTCGAGCTTACCTATTCTCCTGACTATGAGGTTACGGTCCCCGAGGACCTGATGCATACCTGCGTTGGTGTTCCAGATATTGTCGAGTATTGCACAAAGCTTGAGGATCAAGGAATCGAGATCTGGCCTGACGGTTGGCACAAAAAGTTCTCAACGGGTGAGCGAAAAATGGCATTCATCACGGATCCCGATGGCTACGAGGTAGAAATACTAGAGGTGCTGTAACTTGAACCGCATATCAAGTTTATCGCTCAAAACTTCGTTACACTCTCTATCGTGCACCTTCTCATAGACAACTCCAACACCCTGACCAAATTTGCACTCGACGTAGGTGGTGCGCTCTCTGAGTGGCGCGCCGTTATCCCAACTTCAGATCTTTCGAAAACTTCTATTCAAGACACGCTCCGTAATCAGAATTTTGAGAGGGTAACCCTATGCTCGGTTGTCCCTGATGCCTCAGCTTTAATGAAGGTCACCTTCGATCAACCCATCCATCACATCTCGCATCAGTCTAAGATGCCTATCACCATTGAGTATCCTAATCCTTCCAAAATAGGCGCAGATCGTCTCGCTAACGCCTCAGCTGCAATCCTTGGTCGTCAAGGCCCAGCAATTGTAATCGACTTTGGCACCGCCGTCACATTCGATGTCATTTCTAAGGCAGGATCCTATCTTGGAGGTGTAATCGCACCTGGCACCGCTTCACTTCGAGATTATCTCCACCAGAAAACTGCGCTTCTCCCCGCTATCCAGCTTGAGGAACCGAACTCCGCCATCGGGCGCAGCACTGAAGAAGCAATGCAGGTTGGAGCCGTCATTGGCTATCGTGGGTTGATTCGCGAGATCTTAAACGAAGTCCGGCGTGAACTTGGTGGTGAACCTAAAATTTTTGCCACCGGAGGAGATGCCGAGCTCATCAGCAAAGGGATTTACGATATCGACATCATTGACCAAGACTTGACGATGAAGGGAATTCAAGCCATCGGAGCATCAAATCACTGAATTTCACAAGAAAGAGCGTTCCTTGTTCGCTCACTTCTTCTAACCTCCCCCAACTTTATGAGCGATCTTCCTTTGGCCATCGGCATTGATTTCGGCGGAACTTCTGTGAAAACCGGAGTCCTCTATCGGGGGAATCTCATCGAAGAAGCCCCCCGTATCGAAACTCAAAACTTCGAAACTGCCCCTCCCCTAATCGAATGTATTCACGAAACTATTGAAGGTCTTAGGACCAAGCACCCTCGCATTGAAGCCATCGGCGTCGGTATGCCCGGGTTCGTCGACTTTCCTACGGGAATGGTTCATAACCTAACCAATGTTAAAGGCTGGCAGCGAATCTATCTCAAGCGAGAGCTCAATCAACTTTCTAATCTCCCAGTCACGGTTGAAAACGATGCGAATTGCATGACATATGCCGAATGGAAACGTGGCTCCGGTCGGGGCATGAACCACCTTGTTGCCCTCACTCTAGGAACAGGAGTTGGTGGGGGCATCGTAGTAGACGGGCGTATGGTCCGGGGTTCCAATTTTGTAGCTGGCGAACTCGGACAAACCTCCATCGATTTCAGGGGTCCAGACGGGGCCTATGGGAACCGTGGTTCGCTCGAGGATTATGTTGGAAACCAACAAATCACAGATTTGGCCTACACGGCTTACTCTGAGGCCGGAATCTCTCACGAGAAATCAGAATGCGAACCCGCCCAGCTTTCTATCCTAGCACAACAAGGCGATGAAATCGCCCTCGGTATTTGGGATAAAGTCGCTAAAATGCTTTCTACATCTCTCATGAATTGCTGTTGGCTGCTCAATCCCGAAGCTATCATCATCGGCGGCGGCGTTGCCAAAGCTGGGAGCTTTCTCTTCGATCCTCTCGAAAGGCATTTACGCGCCCAACTCAGCCCTGCCTTTAAAGAAAATCTCCGCCTTCTTCCAGCCCGCTTTGGCAATGAGGCCGGCATGGTTGGAGCTGCAACCCTGGCGCTCGAGGAAGCCGGCTTCAATGTAGACGATTAGCAATGGTCAATGAGATGGGATGAGACCGATCTTCTCAGCGAAAACTTGTTTTCAAACATTGATATCCACCCAACTTCGACATCCTCCGTGGGTTTTCTCATAAGCGAACCGAAGTGGATCCTTCAGCTTTTCTATCTCCACAAAAGCTACATGAATACTTCCCGAAGCCATTCCTTTCCCTTCCCAGAAAAATCGGTCCCGGATCGTTTCTTCAGTCCAAATGTGCTGATCAGCTAGTAACGTCACCTCATTCCAGTCAGTCAGGGTCACCGCCCTCTTCACCTTCACCTTTGACTTAATCACCACCTTGTCACCGACCTCCCATTCGGGCTTCGCTACTACTCCAGGAATCTTGACATAGTCACCCTGAGCATGAAAACGCGTGGGAAAGAGAACAAATTCATCGTGCGCAAAAGAAAAACCCTCTCGCCCCTCGTGTATCCCACCCTTCCGGAGGATGAGTGACTGACTCCCCTCCTCCAAGGCTTTGCAAACGATATCCCATTCTTTGAAAGCGATCATACTGCAAGAAAATCGACTTTTCTCCTAATTGAAACCCTAAAGTAGAATAGCCCCCAAATCTTCCATACCTCCCACGCTCAAACTCAAAACACGGGGTTCCTTAACCTTATCATTAAAAAAACCAATTCCGATTTGCTCCCCTAGTTTGTAGCCAAAAGGCCTAGAGAAGCACTTTTGGCGACAGTGTCCTGCTCCATTTTCGGGTTTAGGGTTTTAAAATTCATCATTTCAGTCTTTGTTTTAGCGTGCCCGACACCAAAAGCTCTCTCATTTCTCTTGGGGATCTCACCCTTCGTGACGGCGGACGCATTCCTTCGGCCCAACTTGCTTACGCAACTTGGGGAAGTCTTAATGAAGACCGCTCCAATGCAGTACTCATTTTTCACGCCCTATCCGGAACCCATCATGTCAGTGGCAGTCATCCCGAAGCACCAGAAGGCTGTAACCTTTGGACAGAGGAACTACACGATGGTTGGTGGAATAAAATGGTCGGCCCAGGTAAAGCAATTGATACAAACCATTTCTTCGTAATCTGTGCCAATTACTTGGGGGGATGCTACGGCTCCACCGGACCATCAAGCATCAACCCCGAAACAGGTAAGGTCTTTGGATCAAATTTCCCGCACCTTAATATCGCTGATCTCGTGGATGCTCAAATCCCACTTTTAAATCACCTAAAGATTAAAAAACTCCACTCGGTTGTTGGACCATCAGTCGGCGGTCTTTGCACACTCACTTTTGCGACACGTCATCCCGAAAAGGTTAACCGCGTCATTGCAATCGCCAGCGGATTTAAGACTACCGTACTCAATCGACTCATTCTTTTTGAACAAATTCTCGCTATCGAAAATGATAAACATTTTAACGGTGGCGATTACTATGGATCGGAATACCCACGGATTGGTCTAGCGCTTGCCCGTATGATCTCGCATAAAACATTCGTACATTTAGATACTTTCGAAAAACGCGCACGGCGAGACCTTCTTCACGAGGAAGAAATGCTCTCATGGTATCAGGTTCGCGACACCTTTCAAAGCTACATGCTTCACCAAGGGAAGAAATTTACGGAGCGCTTTGATGCCAATACCTATCTCCGTATCATAGACATGTGGTCGCGTTACAACGCCGTTCTCCAAGGAGATGCGTCCTCTCCGAAAGAACTCTTTACCCGGTGCAATGCCGCCGGACATAAATTCCTCGTTTTCTCGATCGACTCAGACTTCTGCTTCTATCCTGAGGAGCAGGCCGAAGTCGTCGGGCATCTAGAGGACGCCTCAGTGGAAACCATTCATATTACAGTCCATTCCGCGAAAGGACACGACTCCTTCCTCCTAGAACCTGAGCTCTATACTCCATACATACGCGAACATCTCGCGGATTAACTCGAGGATTTTTAGCAACCTAACGCTACAGGCGCTCTATGGGCCTAGGACCGGCCACCCTTCAAGAGGTCTCAGACTCATTACATCTTAATCGATACCGCTCATCAGGAGATTACGAAGCAAGCCCGATGCTCATGAAATTGCAAACATTGCCGCTTTTACCATCATACCATAAACTTCTTTACGAGAAATCTTTACCCCTGCCTCCCATTCTTCCCAAGAAGCCGCCTCTAATCGACCCAAAGTTTTGCGCCCAATCATAGCCGGCAACACGGTTCCAAAGCGCATTCGTCTTCCATGTAACGATCTTGCATATCGCTCCGCCTGATCTAGCCCTTTGTATGCCTCCTTAATCCATCGTTGTCGCTCTCGCAGCAACTGCTCCCTTGTCCTAGCCCCTGGTAGATAACATCTCCCATTATTTTGATCCTCGGGCACATCTCGTAAAATATTTATCAACTGTAAGCTACGCCCATACGCTTGCCCCCATCTCATCATTTCGTCATCCGAAGCCCGCGCGAACTCCCCTCCCTCCTCGATTCCGATTTCTGTCCAAAACTCCCCAACACATCCAGCCACTTGATAGGTGTATGTCCTTAGCTCATCATCCGAGTCCAGACTTACCACCCCTTCGCCTGCAAAGCGATCCAGATCCCAACATTGGCCCTCAGTGATGATTTTAACCACTTTTCGGACCGAAACCTGTTGCCTATCCGGTAGGTTTTCCAGCGCTGCCACACAATCGTCCAACCTGGACATCAAAACTTTTTCTCCCTCTGGGAGTCCCTTAACTTCGGGCATCCGGAATGTTTTTCCTTCTGTCACAAATTTCACGAACCGCGCAAGTAAATCACGGCGCTCTTGAATTCCGAGTTGCCCCGCATCAGCAATCGTGTCACTCGCTCGAGCGAGCAAATAAGCAACACTTGTTGGTGCCCTAAACTCTCTTGGTAAAAACCGTAAGCTAAGGTAAAAAGAACGCGACACATCCTTCAAAACCTTTCGACTCAAATCCCCCTTCATTGTGACGCACCACTTCTCCCAGTTCAGCGTTGAGAGTTCAATGTTCAATGTTCAATGTTCCGTAAGTGCATCTCTACCTACACATCCCTTTTTGCCACCGCATCTGCCCTTACTGCTCATTTTATAAGCATACCCCCGGCAAAACTGACCTTGGAGCCTTTGTCGAAGCTATTTTAGATGAAGCACGCTTCGCTGCCAAAAAAAACCTCCCACCTCTCAAAACTATCTACTTCGGTGGAGGCACACCCTCCATGCTTTCGCCTACCCACCTCCGGCGGCTTTTTACAGGCCTCCGCACAATTCTTGATTTCTCCGCTGTTGAGGAAGTTACTCTTGAAGCAAATCCGGCAACTTTCACCTCCCGTACCGCTCACCTTTATGAGGAACTCGGCGTGACCCGGGTTTCCTTGGGTGTTCAATCCTTCATTGGGAAACACCTCGAAACTCTCGGACGTGAACACTCACCTATGCAGGCGATTACCTCGGTCCACCTGCTACGCGAAGCCTCCAACCTTGAGGTCAGCATCGACCTCATTTTCTCTGTTCCGAGCCAATCACTTCTAGACTGGGAAGACACCCTTACTCAAGCACTCGCTCTCCAACCCGACCACCTCTCCGCCTATAATCTCACCTATGAAGAAGACACTGCTTTCTTCGAAAAATTCCAAACAGGCGCTTTCCAAGACGATTCAAATCTTAATGCTGAAATGTTCTCCTTGGGCGAAGAGCTCCTATCCTCCGCCGGCTACGAGCATTATGAGACATCCAATTATGCGCTTCCTGGAAGACGCTCACGGCACAACGAAGGATACTGGATCGGTAACGACTACCTCGGACTCGGACCCTCCGCTGTCTCCACTTTAAAACGCACTCGCCACCAGAACGTCTGTGACACTTCTGATTATCTCAAGCGAATTAAATCGATTGGGCACGCCCAAGAAAAAATCGAAATTCTAGATGACGAGGCTTGGCGCCTCGAACGCATCGCTCTTCAACTTCGCACCACAGAAGGGTTACCCCTCAAATACCTCTTACCAGACGCGAATCTAGGTTCGATCAACCATCTCGTAAGGAAAACAGCGACCCACCTCCAACTCATTAATGACGGCCCTCTCCTTGTGGACTCTATCGCGGCAGAATTAGCGTAATCAATGATCCCTAATTGGCACATCTTTACTTATCGTTCGCAATACCCAAACCGGCTGTAGGTCGATCTAAGGCAGCTACTTTTCGATCTCCCTCCGCACGTCCTCCGTAAGTCCGCTCCTTTGTAGCCACTCACGTCCCTCTTCAACATTCTGCCTCATCAATGCTCGACCTGCACGAATCATTGCGGTCCTTCGGGATTCGCTATCTTGAATCTCGTCGGCCCAAGCAATCGCAGAATGTGGATCATCACCTGAAATTCGGGATGAAAATGCTTCAACTGCAGCATCCCTTTCACTTGTGTCGGACATACCGTTCAAAAACTCGTAAACTGCATCTGGATCCCGCCCCGTCCATTCTAAAACTACCTCTCCGATACTAGCGTTCTTCCCCGGTCCGTCCGGAAGTCTCTGGGCCCATTCCAAACAACCTGCGGGATCCTCCTGCGCCCACTTTGCCGCTACAAGCTTTTTAATCTCTACCCCTTCCTCACCGTCCAAACCAGCCGCCCAATTGGCGGCTTCCTTTGGCTCTTTTTTAACAAATTCTCCTGTTACATCCCTTAATGTATCGTTCCTCACTCTTCCTTCCGGCAATTCAAGTGCCCATGCCGCCGCCCGCGGCAAAGTCTCTACCTCCAACATCTTATCTTTGACCAGTCCCAACATTTCCCCTGCACGCTGGTCCTCAGCCTCAAGCTTTCTTACCGCAAAATCGGTTGCAAAAGCCAGATCTGAACTCGCCAGTCCCTTTAGCATTCCAAAGGTAACATCACTACAATTTCTTCGATCTTCCTCTAAGGAATCATACCAGGATAACGCGCCCACCGGATCTAAGCTTGCCCAACCCATCATTGTTGCGGCCATATCCTTCTCCTTCGTATCTGCTCCGATTTCAACCGCTTCGACTCCTAACATGGCCCCCCAAGCGAAATGAAAATCCTGAAACTCATTACTTTCGGGCGAAAAATGCACAACTTGGTCTCTCACCAACATTGCATTTTCCTTGTTCATTCCTTCAAGAAGCCGACCCAAAGCTGCCCTTCTTCGCAATGGATTTAATTCCCAGCGCAAATTCTTTCCGACTTCGATGATTTCATTTCTACTCATCTTTCTTTTCCCCACTCCCGTCCCCAAAGCTCTATCTACAGTTCGACGATCTTTCCCCCCACGGTCTAAACCTCCAGCTGAAGTTTGTCCCTGCAGATCCTCAAATTCGCCACCCCTTACATCCTCTCCGCGACCCCCCAGTGCCCAGATTGCGATCACTCCAATTCCAACCAAGATTCCCCCGAATATGACCGACTTTTGCAACATTTAAGAAATACGAAGCAAAATTCCCTCGTTTATCATTTTAGAGACATTATTCAGTTCGCACCGCGGTAAAAGCCACGTAAATGGGCGACCTGAAAGACAAGCTTAACACTTGTGGTATCCAGAAAGCGACACTTGATGAGACTTCGGACCTTCCAATTGCTATTTGTTCTTCTGTTCATAATGCCTTCCCCGGGATTGGTAACGATTAACTTTGAGGAAAAGGTCAAGCCTATCCTTCAAGAGCACTGCTTTAAATGCCACGGCGAAAAAAAACAAAAAGGCGATTTGCGGCTTGATACTCTCTCGCAAGATCTTCTTAGGAACCGCGTTGCCGCAGAAACTTGGCATGATGTCCGAGACACTCTCAATCTTTCGGAAATGCCACCGAAGAAAGAGGACCCGCTGTCCCCAGACGAACTCAAAATACTCACTTCCTGGATTACGCAAGAAATCGACGCTCTCGTAGCAGCCAGAACAAATACTGACGGTCGCGTCGTTTTACGGCGCCTCAACAAAACCGATTACCAGAATACGATGCGAGACCTCCTCGGTATCGAGATGGATTATGCCAAGAATCTTCCACCAGAATCTCTTTCAGAAGATGGCTTTCGCAATAATGGGGGAACACTCCAGATATCGGATCTTCAGCTAGAGTATTATCTAGAATCAGCTCGTAAGGGACTCGCTAAAGCGATCGTCACCGGTTCACGCCCCAATTTTTTTGAGGAAGAATTTACCACTAGCATAAATGATAAAAACCGGGGCAGCGACATCCTCGACAAAGACCAGCAATTTATCGCCAAGCTCATCGATTACCCGGAAGATGGTGAGATCCTGATCCGAGCTAAGGTAAGAGCAGAATTTGCGGAAGGCCGTGGTTATCCCCAACTCCGCGCCGCTATAGGATACCGGGCTGATGTCCAAGCCCCTCGCCGATTTATTAAATCGGTCGACATTATGTCGGAAGATTGGCACGTCATTGAGTTCCGGGCACGAATCGAAAACTTCCCCCTTCCCAGTAAAACTCAAAGCAAATTCCCTGGCCTCTTATTATGGCTCGATAATGCCTACGCCGAAGGTCGTGATAAGCCAATCAAAGCCCGGGGTAAGGGGAAGAAAAAAAAGGCTCGGAAAGGACCCCTGACTTACCCTCAAATTGAGGTTGCTTCTATGGAGTTCACAGGTCCCATTTTAGACGACTGGCCACCAGCACATCATCAAGCAATCTTATTTCCATCCAACTACCGCTCGAATGAAGAAGCCTACTCAAAAGATATACTCCGTCGCTTCATGGAAAGGGCCTTTCGTAGACCTATTCGCGACGAGGAGATCATTCCTTATCATCGATTCTTTAGATCAGCCCGTCCAAAAATGGGAACCTTTGAGGAAGCTATTCGCGAGACCCTTGCGATGGTTCTGATCTCACCTGACTTCCTTTATCTCATAGAACCTTCCGGATCTTCAAAACGCTCCATTAGCAATTGGGAGCTGGCTTCCCGCCTCTCCTATTTTCTATGGAGCACCATGCCTGATGCCCGCCTTTTCAATCTTGCCAAAGAAGGGGATCTGGGAAAACCGGACGTTTTAGAAAAAGAAATTTCACGGATGATTGCAGATGAACGTTCGTGGCAATTTGTGGAACAATTCGCCGACCAATGGCTGGATGTGGGAGCTCTCCAGCGTGTCGCTATCGACCCTAATTATTATCCAAAATTTGACTCTACCCTCAAAGCTTCAATGCGAGGCGAAACCATACACTTCTTTGGTGAACTATTTCAAAAAAACCTGAGCGCTCTTAATATACTCGATTCCAATTTCACCATGTTGGATGAACCACTTGCCAAGCACTACGGCCTCACGGGCCCCAAAGGCAGCCGCTTTGAACGAGTATCCATTAAACCCGGTGACCATCGCGGAGGCATCCTCGCCCACGGCAGTGTCCTTCTAGGCAATTCCTCTGGTGAAGATTCACACCCTGTCAAACGTGCTGTTTGGATCCGCGAACGTCTCCTGGATGATCCTCCGGCTCCGCCACCGCCGGATGTTCCAGCTCTCGATTCCACTGATCCAAATTTTGCCTCTCTCTCGGTTCGCGATCAACTTGCCGAGCATCGCAAGCAGGTCTCCTGTAACGAGTGCCATCGCCATATCGATCCATGGGGAATCTCTCTCGAAAACTTTGGTGCTGACGGACTCTGGCGAGAGGAAATCCTCCGCAAAAAGGTCAAAGGAAAAGGCATGATCAAGCTTCCCGTTCTCTCCAAAGCCACCCTCCCGAATGGCAACAAAGTCGAGGGGATCGCCGGCCTTAAAAAACATCTTCTCGAGGATCGCCGCGAGCAGTTCGCCCGTGCTTTCACCACGAAAATTCTCACCTATGCCCTCGGACGTCGCCTCGAATTAATCGATGAAAAGTCAGTAACTGAACTCACCTCAAAGTTCATTGAATCTGATTACCGAATCAAAGATTTGATTCATCTGGTGGTGACCAGTAAAACATTCCAGAGTAAGTAAATTATGAACCGCAAATCTTGGCACCTTCCCCGCCGTACCTTCTTGCGCGGCGTCGGGGCTTCGCTTTCCCTGCCATTTCTCGAATGCATGGGAGCTGACCTCAGAAAAGCCCCGCAGCCAAAACGCTTCTGTGCGATCTACTTTCCCTATGGCGTAAGCCTACCAAGGAATAATAAAGGGAAGAAGAACCCCGAATCAAAATGGCGATGGTTCCCCGATACTGAAGGTCGTGATTATCAATTTAATGAAAGCCTTAGATGCCTTGAGCCTCTCCGGAAACACCTCTCAATTCTCGGTGGCCTCTCTCATCCGAATGGCCGTAAAATCGGTGGACACGACACCGCCGACATCTTCCTAACTGCGGCCAAACTCAAAGGTGGACAGCTCAAAAATTCTGTTTCTCTCGATCAACTACTTGCCGCAAAACTTGGCGATGAGACCCGCTTCCGCTCGCTGAGCCTTTCGGTCGATGGCGGAATTGGCGAAGCTACACGCTCCAGCACTCTTTCATTCAACCGTAACGGATCACCTGTCCCAGCTCTTCACCATCCCCGCCTCGTCTACAACCGACTATTCGGTAAGGAAGAAAAGAGTATCGACTCTAAACGTCAGGAAATCGAAAACTCCGACCATATGCTCGATCTTGTTCTCGAGCATTCAAAGTCCGTCCGGCGGAAACTCGGGAAACACGATCAGGAAAAATTTGACGAGTATCTTCAATCCATTCGCCAGATCGAACAAAGGGTCGAACGATCAGAAAAGTGGCTGAATATCCCGAAACCGCAGGTCAACCTCTCCGGATTACATCTTGACGCCGATGATAAGACTCCCGGCGAATTGATTAAAACGATGCTCGACCTAATGTTCCTTGCCATCCAAACCGATTCGACCCGCTTTCTCACTTATCAGATGGGGAATATGAACGGAGCTACTTCAATCGCGACAAAGTTTCCATCCCTCCTCGGTTTTGGAAATAATCAACATAGCCTTGCCCATGGATGGAACAAGCGCAGCGGAGCCGAAGCTCTTGGAAAATGGGACCGTTTTCGTGCTGAACAGCTGACTTATTTCCTCAATCGCCTGCGGAATACCTCAGAAAATGAAGGCACTCTTCTGGATCAAACCATAGTTCTTTATGGAAGCAGCAATAGCACTACTCACAACAATACCAACTACCCTCTCGTCCTAGCCGGTGGGGATAAACTTGGGCTCAAACATGGGGCCTATCATCGCTTTGGGCCAGAAGTCCCGCTCTCAAATCTCTTTGTCACCATGGCGAATCGTCTTGGTATGTCCGAATCAAAATTTGTCGATAGCACCAATGAAATGACTGAGATCATTAGTTAATCGCTCAGCTCAATTTAAATGACACGAACAAACGGAAGCTCTCAAGGTAATCAAAAACCAAGCGACAAATCTCAGTAATCAACGATAGTTCGCCGTGACTATCCACCAAGCAGCTCACCATGGTTCCCTGATCGCCGACGCGTTCGCAATGCCGGTCCACTGGTATTACGACCGGAGTGCTATGGACCAAGATTACCCAGAGCTCGATCGCTACCTCTCACCAAGCTCTCATCATCCCGACAGTATTTTGTGGCGATCCGAATACACGCCACTTAACGAGAAAGGAGAAATCCTGCATGATCAGGCGCGCTTCTGGGGACAGCGTGGCATTCACTACCACCAAAATCTGCGTGCAGGAGAAAATACGGTTAATTTTAAGCTTGCTCAAGCTCTTCATGATCAAGTTTCACTCAGAGGCAATTATGATCCTGTCGACTGGATTGAAAAATACATCGATCTTATGCGCACTCCTAACTGGCATAACGACACCTATCTCGAGGAATACCATAGGGCTTTCTTCACCCGTTATGCCCAGGGTAAAAGCATCCTAAAATGTGGAATTTCTGACGAGCACATTGGTGGCCTTGCCACTGTTCCATCGCTTTTGGCAGCGTTACCCGCGGGCGACCATCGCAAGACCACCAAAGCCCACGTTTCTCTCACACATCGTCACTCCAACGTCCTGCGGGCCGCTGATTGCCTCGTTCGCGTCCTCCAATTTGTTGCCGATGGCACCCCGCTACGGGAGGCTATTATGACACAGGCCGGTGATTGGTTCTCCACTCGCAAGGCTACAAAATGGGCGAACCAAGACGATCGCGTCATAATAGGGCAACGGTTAAGTCCAGCCTGCTATATTGATCAATCCTTCCCCGCATCACTCTATCTTGCTTGGAAATACCACGCAAATTTTGCCGAAGCTGTCATTGCTAATGCGAAAGTTGGCGGTGACAGTTGCCACCGAGGTGCAGTTGTCGGCTCACTCGTCGCTGCGGAGATCAAAAGATTAACAGGAGAATTTGACCTCATTCACTTTCCTGCTGATTGAGAAGATCTCGCCCTGAGACTCTTTTCATCTGAAGACGGCTTTCACGAAATTTCCCCGCGTGTTTTGTGATCCGACCATTGACCCGCTTACGCCACATCCTAAAGCTGCTCGGCTTGAGGCTTGTTCGCATCACTTTGATTACCGCAGCCTCAACCAAACCAGTTTTTTTATGAATTTCATCAAATGTCGTCCGGTCCTCCCATGCCATTCGGATCACTCTATTCTTGAGCTCGTCATCCATTGCAAATTAATCAACCTCTTCCGCCAAAACGCAAGTCGCGATGATAACTAATAAAATTTGCCAAACCTGCGGACGAACGATCCAATGGCGCAAGAAGTGGAAAAACTGTTGGCATGAGATCCGTTACTGCTCCATTCAGTGCCGCAAGTCTAAGCCTAAAGATCTCGACCGTAAGCTCGAAACAGCAATCCTCGAAATCCTCAATCACAAGTCAATCAATGCCACAATTTGCCCAAGCGAAGCCACACGATTGATCTTCAAAGAAGAAGGATGGCAAAAACATATGGAGCGGACGCGCCAAGCTGCTCGGCGGCTCCTTGAAAGTGGTAAAATTGAAATTCTTCAAAAGGGAAAAGTTGTCGACCCGTCAACCTTCAAAGGCCCGATCCGGTTACGGAAACGGGTTCATTAAATGTCAATTTTGATGACTCCTCTCGATTCAAAGAATTCCAAAACTTGCCTAACTCACCGATCTCCGGCACAAATTCCCTGTGCTCAATCTTCTTTATCCTGCTGCACGTGCCATCCTCTTCCGTCTTGATGCTGAGCGCGCCCATCACTTTTCGATGGCGGGGCTTCGTGCGAGCAAAAATCTCGGAATTTTGCAGGCCTTAACTGATAAGCCAGAATCAAAACCGATTTCTTTTGCTGGCTTAACGTTCCCGAATCCAGTTGGTCTCGCAGCTGGCCTCGATAAAGAAGCGAACACCATTGATGCCCTCGGTCTTCTTGGCTTCGGGCATATTGAAGTTGGCACTCTCACCCCGAGGCCTCAAGAAGGAAACGAAGCTCCACGTCTATTCCGACTACCTCAACATAAGGCGCTCATTAATCGCATGGGTTTTAATAATCCCGGTATTGACCAAGGCCTTGCCAATGCGCGATCCTCTTCCTCTTTCAACGGGATCGTCGGCATCAATATTGGAAAAAACAAAGTCACTCCTAACGAACGGGCTAACGAGGATTATGCGATCGCCTTCGAAAAGGCCTATCCTTGGGCAGACTATATAACAGCTAACTTTTCTTCTCCCAACACACCAGGTCTGCGTGACCTTCAATCAGAGGAGGCAGCGGGAAAGCTTCTCGAAACACTCAAAAAGCGACAGCAAAGCCTTCATAAAAAAACCGGGCGTTACGTCCCCTTCGCGCTTAAAGTCGCACCGGATCTCGATGAAAACCAGATCGATGGACTCGCAAAACTCTTCCGTAATGGCGGGCTCGATTTTCTCATCGCTACTAACACCACCCTAGATCGCGCGATTGTCGAAAATCACCCAAACGCCAAGGAAGCTGGCGGACTTTCCGGGGCTCCATTGACCAGTCATTCAACTGAGGTAATCGCCCGTTTTAGTGCAGGACTAGGCAAAGATATTCCAATCATAGGGGCCGGCGGAATCTTCTCAGCCGACGACGCCCTCGCCAAAAAAGCAGCTGGAGCGTCACTTGTGCAAATCTACACCGGATTCGTTTATAAAGGTCCTGCTTTGATCCACGACATCATACGCGCTTGGTAATTTCACGGGCTATTTTCCGAGCCTCAAGGTCGGCATTGACCACGACACCTAATTCCTGCGAATCAATGTGCTCGACTTTATTCATTGTTTCTTCCACGACCTGCCAAATTCCAGGGAAAGTGAGGCTGCTCAGCCGAAATGCTTCATTAGCAACCTCATTGGCGGCATTCAAGACCGCAGGTAGAGTTCCACCCCGTTCTCCGGCTTCACGTGCCAAATTGAGGGCCGGGAAGTCGTTTTCACGAGGCGCTTCAAACTCAAGCTTGGCGAGAGTCGGAAAATCCAGGGGTTTCAATTTGTTTCTCAGACGCTCAGGCCAGACCACGGCATACTGAATCGGAAAACACATATCCGTAGTACTGAGTTGGGCTAACACACTCCCGTCAATAAACTCGACCATTGAGTGAACGATACTCTGAGGATGCACCACCACCTCAACCTTTGACATTGGGATATCAAAAAGCCAGCGGGCTTCAATCATCTCAAGTCCTTTGTTGAAAAGGGTCGCTGAATCAATAGTGATTTTTTGCCCCATCTCCCAAGTGGGATGCTTGAGTGCGTCCTCCAGCTTTACCTCAGAAAGATCTTCAGCTGGCAATGTTCGAAATGGTCCTCCTGAGGCAGTAACAATAAGGCGCCGGACCTCATCTGAGCCCCCTTTATGACCCTCGAGACATTGAAAAATCGCGTTGTGTTCACTATCGACAGGGAGAATATTGACCCCTTTTTTCCGGGCGGAATTCATAACAACCTCCCCGGCCATCACCAAAATTTCTTTGCTCGCAACCGCGACATCACAACCCAATTCGATGGCCGCTAAGGTGGGGGCCAATCCCTCAACGCCCACAATTGCAACTAACACCAAATCGGGCTTAGTTGCTTCTACTATTTCTACGAGTCCATTTGCTCCGGAATAAATGTTACGTCCAAGTTTCTGGAGTTCCTTGTAGCGTGACTCATCTGCCAAACAGAGATGATTTACTCCAAATTCCTTCGCCTGATCCTCAAGATCGTCAACACGTGTCCCAGCGGCAAGCCCGACAATCTCCATGCGATCGGGAATTTGCCGTGCTACAATAAGCGCGCTTGTTCCAATTGACCCGGTGGAACCTAAAATTAAAACACGCTTTTTCATCAAATGAGACCTGTTTTAAGGAGATAAAAATACGTAACAGGAGCAGCAAAACAAAGGCTGTCAATTAAATCGAGAACCCCTCCAATCCCGGGCATTAAACTCCCAGAATCTTTAGCCTCAAGGCTTCGCTTCAAAATAGATTCAGCAAGATCACCCGCAACAGCCACCAAACCAATGAGCAGAGCTAGAACACCTACATGAAGAGGTGGGATCCAGCACAAGATATCACCAGAAAATACCCATACTCCCCATGCCGCCAGTTGGGCAAAACCAAGAGCACCAAAAAAACCTTCCCATGTTTTTGCGGGACTTAGGTGCGGAGCCATTTTATTTTTTCCAATCAAGGAACCCGTAATGTAAGCTCCCATATCGGTAAACTTGGCCGCAGCAATCATAAACAAGAGTAACCAAGCTCCGGGAACCTCACCTTCACCTCCACCCTCGGGTAGGAAAATAAGGCGATAAACGAAACATCCGAAAAGAATAGGCACATAAACAAAAGCAAGTAAGCCATCTCCCACCGCATCCACACTTTGGCGCCCTTTGATGCTGTGTTTAAATCTGACAAAGAAACAAAAAACCGTGACAGCAGTTAGCCCTGCCAATTCGCTAAAGTAATTATTGTGGACTTGATTCCCCACCACAAGAAAAGCACCGGTAGAAAGAGCCACTACTAGACCGACTAATAAACCTACGGTCCGACAACCATCGCCGGGGAACCTAGAAAACAAATTCCGAAATTCCCAAGCACCAGCTATTGTTAAAAAGGATACGAGTCCAAAAAAAGCCCACGCATTTTGAGAAACAAAAACACCCGTCACAAGAGCCCATAATATGACAGTGCTTGTAAGACGGGCCCGGAAGACCTCGGCTTTACTTGGTTTATTATCCCCCTCCTGCATTTAAGGATCTTTGGGATATGCACTCCAACCGGCAATGACAATTCACTAAAAATTTTACAACTCATTCGCAACTCTTCCCCAACGAACGGTTATATCACCTGAATCTGGGAATATTTTTAAGTCCCGAGAAATTAGAAAAACCATTATGAAAACAAAACTAACATCAGTAATCGTAGCGTTCGTCACCTGTGCCGTCGCAACTGCAGAACCTCCAAAGGGTGAAGGTAAAAAGGGAGCACGCGGTCCCGGTAAACGCCCCGTTCCTCAAGGCGATGGCAAACTTAGCCAGGAAGACCGCAAGGCCGCCATGGCAGCTCGTCGTGCTGAAATGATGAAGAAATTCGATAAGGACGGTGATGGGAAACTTAGCGAAGCTGAGCGCAAAGCCGCCATGGCAGCTCGCAAGGCAGATTTTCTCAAGAAGCATGACAAAGACGGTGATGGAAAACTTAGCGAAGAAGAAAAAGCCGCAGCTCGTAAGTCAATGGGTGCTCGCCGCGGTGGCGCACGTGGAGCCGGCAAGGGAGAAGATGGTCGCAAAAAGGGCAAGGGCGCCCCTAAGAAGGGTAAAAAACCAGCCGCTAAATAGAGTTTAGCCAAAAAAAACCAAACCTAAAAGAAGCCCGATCAATGATGATCGGGCTTCTTTGCCTCGAAACCGGAAATCAGATGATTAAAGGCGATAAGGTTTTTACAAATCCCTCACCAATAGCCTCTTTCGATCCTCTTACGTTTTTAGAGGCTGATGAAGCCTTAGGTTAATAAGGTCAAATATTCAGAGTCAACTTTCCCTCATTGTCAGCGGGAAACTACTACGATATACGCGACCAATGAAACGGATGCTCGCTTTATCCCTCTTTTTAGTTGGCTTCGCCTCTGGTCAAACTCCACATTTTCCGAATCTAAAGTGGAAGGAAAAGGATCTTGATCATTTCACGATCCGAACCAAGAGCACCGGAACCGATCCAGCCCGGAGATATTCAGAAAAAACCTATGAGGTAATGCTTGAGATTCTCCCTGGACTTGAGGGAGATTTCGAGAAGAACGAATTCCGAACACCCGGCGGGCAGGAAGCGGGTAAAGAAGATAGGTTCCGATTCACTACCTATTTAGTCGAAACTGGTCATGATTTTCATAGTTGCATCATGATTGATGCCAACCGCCACAATTGGCGCAACGGCAATATTCAGATCACGAAGCAGGTTGGAAATTACCTCGACCCAATGAATCGTTATCTTGTCATCTGCAAAAGCGATCCTGAGCAATCAGGCGGCGGGCGTGAGAAAGATCGTAAGGAGATCCTAGTGCACAACCTTGGAGCAGCGTTAATGAAAGGTTGCGCCCACCAGCTGGACCTCCCCTTTTGGATGACAGCAGGGATGGGCTACTACGCTGAGCACATGGTCTTTGACCGTTGTTCGATTTATTATCTCGATTTCGAAGCCTACTACCGGGAAAACCCTGACGCAAAAGTAGATGCCCGCAAGGGTGGAACTCTAGGGCCCCAAGAATCATGGCCGAGAATGCTACGTAAACTTTGCAAAGACGATAAAAGGGTAAGTCTTGAGAAGACACTCGGCGCCCAGATCATCACCCTTTCGCCTAATGAATCCGGATACATCTTTGCTCTTAACTATTTCATGGTCAGCACCGATGAACGCACGAAAAAATATCAGGAATTCATCACTTCAATTCGCGGGGGTGTAAAGCCGACTAAAGATCTTCTTTTAAAAACCATGGGTTACGGAGACGACGCTAGCTTTGAAAAGGACTGGTATGAATGGATGATGAGTTCAAAATTTAAATAGAGCTTGATGAATAAGCCCCGATTCATTCTTTTCATCGCTCTCCTCGGTAGCTCGGGTTTAGCAGCCTATTTTGCTTCTTCTCATGAGCCAGCGAAGCGGGATAAAGCTTCTCAAAACTCTCCTGCCGTGACGACGTTCCAAAACCAAAAATCTTCGAAGCGTAGCGACATTTCGGCGCCACTCCCCCTCGATAGTCGGAAGGCCGAGGAAATGGATTCGACAAACTACGAGGTGACGGTCTCCAACATCAAATTGGAAGAAGTTGGACGGCGTATTGAACGAGAATCTCAGGAACAACTCCGTAAACTCACCGACCGTTATCAACTCACCGCAAACCAGCGGCGAGAAGCATTTCCGCTCTTAGTCAGTTACCATGCCGATTATACAGACGGACTTATTGTGAATGGATTCGAAGCACAACCTCCCCGCACCAACAACCTCTCGTCTGAACTTTATTTGATTTTCGATCTTACCCAGCAAGAGATTTACCAAGAGGATGTCGAGGCTGATAATAAATGGTGGGGAGAAATTCTCGGACAACTTCGTTCCGATCTTGACCGCTCGCTCTACTCAGCCGACCCCGAAGACAGGTCGAGAAAAAACGGAGAGCAAACTGAAAAGCCAAGTCAGGAACGCGCCAAACCCCAGACAATCCCCCTTGACGATCTTTTTAGAAAATAGTTATTCAGCTCCCAAGATCCCCTCAATGAAAAATCTTGAGGAGGCTCCCTACTTTTTCCGGCGACGAGCATTTTTACGTGTAGACTTACGGGCAGTCTTTCCCCGCTCTGAGCCCTTTTGGCTCCCCTTCGTTGATTGCCCTTTTCTTCCTCCCGGCTTCTTTTTCACGAAATTACGAACGCCCTTTTTTTTGACCCCCCCCCCAATCACCTCTAC
>DCQM01000213.1:611-1200 GCA_002323895.1 Akkermansiaceae bacterium UBA1518 | reverse complement strand
TTTTTTGCCCCCCCCCCCAATCACCTCTACGATTTTAAAATCCACCTTCATTCCAATCCGGTCGATCTCGTCTACTACCACTTTCATACGAGTTCCAGATTGAAGGATTTGCCCACGACTATTTGCAAAGCGGTCAGCATTATTTTCAAAAAGCCAGCGGCCCTCTGGAAAACCACCTCTCTTAACAAGCCCACGTTGAAGAATATCAGTGCATTCCATAAAAAGTCCTATTGCCCGAACTTCCGTGATGATTGCATCAAACACTGGTGGTTTTTCCTTGCGCGATGATAACTCAAGCCACTCCAACATTTTCATGCGGCGGCTCTCGGTTTCCGCATCCGAACTCGTTCGTTCAGTGTCTGAAATGTGCTCGGCAATCTCAATGCAGCACTTCGAATCCAGCGTTTGGTCGATTTTCTTTGGCCTATTTTTAAGCAAAGATTGCAAAGACCGGTGCATTACAAGGTCAGCGTAACGACGGATGGGACTCGTGAAGTGACAATAATCAGTCTTGGCGAGGCCATAATGACCATCGGGAGTAGCCATATAACACGCTCTTTTAAGACTTTTTAGAAGCCCTACCTTTATG
>DCQM01000213.1:0-298 GCA_002323895.1 Akkermansiaceae bacterium UBA1518 | reverse complement strand
CTTTTTAGAAGCCCTACCTTTATGGCTGGCTCCTCAAGCGAACCTTTCGCCGAATTAATTAGGTTTTGAATATGCCGCCGATTGGTGAGGTCACCTGGTTCATATCCGTGGGAACGGGCAAGCTCTGCAAACTCCTTCAACTTTTCTGGATCGGGATCTTCATGAACTCGGTAAATCGTCGGACGATTTGAATTCTTAACCATGCGCGCTACCGCTTCATTTGCCACGAGCATGAATTCTTCAATTAATTGATGGCTCTCGTTATATTCTTCACGCTGATATCCGGTCGGCACACCTT
>DCQM01000133.1 GCA_002323895.1 Akkermansiaceae bacterium UBA1518 | reverse complement strand
ACAATCAGCATACAGTCGCCATAAGAATAAAAACGGTATTTTTGTTCAATTGCTTTGGCATAAGCTTCCATGATGAGTTCGCGGGTGGCGAAGGCGGAAACGAGCATCATTAGGGTGCTGCAAGGAAGGTGAAAGTTTGTCTGCAGAGCGCTTATTGCTCTAAATTTGAAGGGGGGGTAGATGAAGATATCAGTTTCGCCGTGGCAAACCTCTAGTTTCCGGTCGCGGGCAAGATGTTCAAGGACACGCGTCACAGTGGTTCCGACTGCAGCGATTTTTTTAGCGGTCTGTATTTTACTCGCAGCTTCTTGGCTGAGGATGTAGCTCTCGGAGTGCATATCATGTTCACGAGGGTCGTCAGCTTTGACAGGGCGGAAGGTGCCCACACCGACGTGTAGGGTGAGAAAGGTATGATCAAGTTTTGAAAGGAGGTCGGGGGTGAAGTGAAGTCCAGCGGTAGGGGCGGCGATCGCCCCTTCTTCTTTGGCGTAAACGGTCTGATAGCGATCGCGGTCAGATTTGTCTGGCTCGCGCTCCATGTAGTGAGGGAGAGCAAGGTGACCGTGCACTTCGAGATCGGGAGGCGTGTTCCATTTGATAAGGCGTTCACCCTTATCATTGGTTTGAACGACGGTTCCAGTGCTTTTGCCGACTTCTACGGAGCGGCCGTCTCTCATCTTTTTTCCTGGGCGAACTAGGCACCACCAGTGATTGGGATCGGGGGCATTGGTTCGAACAAGCTCGATTTTTCCATCATTTGAGAAAAGCCGTGCCGGAATGACTTTCGTGTCGTTGAGGACGAGGAGATGGTCAGGTGGAAGGAGGTCAGCAAAATCGCTAAAGCGATGGTGGGAGATCTCGCTTGTGGCGCGATTGACGAGCATCATACGTGACGACTCGCGATCGACAAGAGGACGTGAGGCAATGAGTTCCGGCGGAAGTTCGTAGTGGAAGTCAGTGGTGCGCATATCCGGGTTGAGCTTTGGTTGCAAAGTCCAAGAGTCGGTCCTGAGTTTGGGCATTTAAAAGCCCTATTTCCCGATTGATTCACCCTTGGGTAAATCCTTGAACTTGATGGCCGGTTTTGTCTTCGGATTGGATGGTTTTTCGAACCATTGATCGAACTTAATCCGGTCGTCAAAGAAGCCTCCATTTTTCATGAAAAAGGTGCCGCCTGTAGTGCCACCGGCATAGTCGAGGCGGTGATCGCCGCGGGCGGTGGCATCTGCCGTGAAGCGGGCTCGGGTGATTTCGTGCCACGTTCCTCCGGTATCGCAAACCCATTGATTGCCATAGAGTCCGAGGCGCCTGACGGATCCGTAGTTTACCGAAAAATTCTCAAGGAAAGAGTGGAAACCAGTAAGGTGGACGTTTGTCCTGGGGCGTCGGAAGCTGGCAATGATTTGCCATTCATTAGCCTCCTTGTCGCCAAACCAGGAGGTGTAAATGGTGGTGTTGTCATCGCTGGGTTGGACGCGGGTAAGGAAGCGATAGGTTTTTCCGGCCTGCCATGGGTATTTCAAAAAACTCTGTCCTCCGGATCCCTCGCCCCCAAATTTTTGGGCGCGGACTTTTTTTCCTTTGGCTAGCGTGCTGACACGATCTTTTTCCGGGACGGCATTTGGGTTGTTGGTGTTAAAGGGACTCCAGACTGAGAAGAGCACCCAGCGTTCAGTAGGGCTTTTGACCTGGAAACCAAAGTAACCTTGTCCAAAACCGTTTGCCATGAAGTAGGAACCGATCGGATCTTCTCCTATCGGAACAGTGATTTCACTGTAAGCCCATTCGATTTTTTTCCCTTTTGGAACCTGGTAGCCAAGATGCACGGAAGGCCCCCGGCGACCCCAGTAGAACATATTATCTTTGTTCGATTTAACGTAATTCAATTGTAGGTCGTCCTTTTTCGACCGCAGGATCAGATCGCTGATTTCGCCGTAGTTCGTTCCTGTTTTTTTGAGGCCAGAAAGATCGATTCTTAGATATCCTGCTTTTGCAGCGGTGATTTTCCCTACTAGAAAGTTTTTTGGTTTGGCTCCATTGACATTGATTTTGAAGCTTTGGCCATTTGCCGTCAGTTGCCAGCGTGCGGGTGCGAGCGTGGCACCTCGGAGGGCCACTTCAAAAGTGGCGGGGTGATTGAGATGAACATAGATCGAGTGAACGTCCTCCGGATTAGACCAGACAAGTTTTCCGCTACGATTGATGCCGCTGCCGGGCTCTGGTGCGTTGCGGTAGGCATTGCCTGCAAGTGGAATGGTCCATTCTCCAGCGAGGGAGGAGGCAACCAAACAGAGAAGTAAAAAGAAGTGCTTCATGGAGTGGTGGCGGTAGCTTAGTGGGTGTCGAGAGTCTTGCAATTACGCTTTAAGATCTGGCATTCAAAAATAACCTCTGGTTTCTGGTAACATGGAAAAAGGGAGTTGAAGTGCAAGCACGACAACTCCCTTTGAGAAAATTTTATTTGTTGCGGAGCTGGAAAATCATTCGGGACTCGTCACCCCGAGGTGTTATTGCTTTTCGACCCGGAAATACAATTTTGTTTCGTCCTCTATTCCAAACTCAGAGAGATTGAAGGTTTGAGTGGTCGAATCGGCCGTCCCAAGAACGGCATCATCTAGGTCAAAGTCCCAATTAACCATATCCCGTGAATACCTCACGGCATATGAGGTGCCCTCTTTAGAGTTCCAAGTCAGCGATACCGAAGGATCGCCGGGGGTGTAGGTAATTTCCGTGATTTGCAGAGGAGATGATGACGCGATTGTGCCGCCAACTACGTCGCCAAAGGAATTGCCAACCCGAATTTCATCGACGTATCCCACCTGAGTGTCACTGAAGTTGAAGACATCTAGAGATTGTTGGGTGGCGAGATCCCAGTCGAAAGTGTCGCTTGCAACAGCGTCGGCCTCGTCTGGTTCGGTTGTTAGATTGTCGATGATAAAGACGAAGATCTCATCTGGGGTGCCTTCTGGCTTCCAGTTCACCTTCATTGCAAGGAAGAAGGTTTCGCTTGCGGCTGGGCCATTAAAGGTTGGAGTTTCTTCAAATTGACGAGTGAAATTGACGTCATTATTGTAGACCGCGGTTCCAATGTTGCGGGCTTGACCCCCACTGGAAACGATTCCAAATCCAACACCAAAGCCAGGTGCTTCAAGCCCTTGGTTGTCGTCTCCAATCATCTTCTCAGAGTGGAGCCCGATACCGAAGTCAGGTCCGCTAAACCCAAAATCTTCGAAGAGAAAGGTCATCCACATCGTCGAATTATCAGCAGTCAATCCGGTGGTAGATGCGGGATCGATTGGAGAAAAGCAAGCGACTTGGCCCACTCTTCCCCTGCGTTCGTATGCCTTCCCCGCAACTGGGAGCTCATTACCCTCGGCGTCGGAAAACGTAACTCCTTCGTCGGCAACATCACCTTCATTGGTAGGTGGCGCAGCGGCAGTTCCAACAGTCCCTTGGGAAATCTGGCCCCAGATTCCGACCCCGAAACCACCGTCTTGATTACCGTCGCCGAAAAATCCGTTCGCGTTAATTTCGGCTGTTGATTCGTAATCGAAAG
>DCQM01000107.1 GCA_002323895.1 Akkermansiaceae bacterium UBA1518 | reverse complement strand
TGACGGCTTCTTGGCCGTCGTTCGGCAAGCCCAACGTGTTGTTCATCGCGGTTGACGACTTGCGTGACTGGGTTGGGCACTTGGATGGCCATCCGAATGCAAAGACTCCCCATATCGACCGGCTGGCCAAGGGTGGGGTTTCTTTTAGCCACGCCCACTGCTCGGCACCGCTTTGCAATCCTTCCCGCATAAGCCTGCTAACAGGGATCGCTCCTTACCATTCCGGGGTATATGGAAATGGAGAGAAGCTTCGGAGTAAACTGCCCCAGGCAGTCACCTTGATGCAGTATTTCAAGGAATCCGGCTACATGGTAAAGGGTGCCGGGAAGATTTTCCATGGAACTTCCGCCTATGACCAAGATTCCTGGGATGCTTATTTCAAGCCACCTCCTTCCAAGCGACCTTCTGCCAAACGCGTGAATGGTTTGACGAACTCCACTTGGGCGCCATGGGGCCCTCTTGATTGCGATGACGAGGATATGTTTGATGGTAAGACGGCCAATTGGATCATTTCCGAATTGCAGAAGCCTCAGGAGAAGCCCTTCTTTCTCGCTTATGGTCTGACCAAGCCGCATCTGACCTGGGAGGTCCCTCAGAAGTATTTCGATCTACACCCGTTGGCAGGCATTGAACTGCCTCCGGTAAAGGAAAGCGATTTGGATGACCTTCCAGCTTTTGGTAGGAAACTGGCACGGGAAGTTTACGATCCCTCTGGTGAAACAAACTTTTCCGTCAAGCCGGATGGGGATCATGCAAACGTGACTGTGCACAACCAATGGCACAAAGCGGTCCAGGCCTACCTTGCTACGATCAGCTTTGCCGATGCCCAGATAGGCCGGGTGCTCGACGCACTGGATCGCAGCGGACATGCCGACAATACCGTTGTCATTTTATGGGGAGATCACGGTTGGCATTTGGGCGAGAAGGAGCATTGGCGTAAGCATGCCTTGTGGGACGTCTCCACGCGGACGCCCCTTATCTTTTCAGCGCCACGAGGCGTGGCGAAAGATAAAATCTGCCAGCGTCCGGTCAGTTTGATCGATATTTACCCTACGCTCATCGACCTTTGCGGTCTGCCAAAGCGGAGAGGCCTAGACGGTCAAAGTCTAAAGTCTCTTTTAAAGAATCCAGAAAGGAAATGGGATCGTCCGGTAGTAATCACCTACGGATTGAACAATCATGCCATCCAAACCGAACGCTGGCGCTTCATCCGGTATCGCGACGGAGGTCAGGAACTCTATGATCACGAACGCGATCCGAATGAATGGACAAACCTCGCCTCCATAACCAAATACTCGCCACAAAAAACGAAACTTGCCAAGTGGTTGCCATCAACAAATGCCGACCCCAAAAACTAGAGAAGATGCACCTCTCTTTCTCCCCGCCTCCGCTGCATTCCAAAAAGGCGAGATCAAGGCCCTACCGCCAGAAGTGAATTCCTAGCAACCATTCTACAGAAACCCATGAAGACCCTTTGTTACCTTCCGGTGCTTGCTGGCCTTGTATCGATGTCGTCGGTGGCATCGGCTCAAACCGTCGGCGCCTACTGGACCTTCCAACTGGAGCAGAACACCAGCATAAGTGCCACTTATGATGAGGGGGTATCCTTTTCGTCCTTGAGTGGCGTGGCACCAGTCTTCTCCAGAACGGGTAGTGCCTTCACGAACTTTGCCAATTTCTTCGCTGACTTCGTCGCCTTCGACGATACAACCTGGGATCCCGGGCGCTGCGCCACGTGGAATGCCAGCCCGGGAGGTGGATCGAAAGGAAACAGTTTTCAGATCACCTTCGACTCTACCGGTGCGGAGGATTTTCAGCTCCGGTTTAAGTATCGGAACAACGGGACGCAGTCGGGTGGAGTGCCTATCGTGGCCTTCTCGGCCTTCGATTACAGTCTAGGGGCGAGTTTCCAGCCAGTGCCGGGAATCGATCTGACATTGACCAACGATCAGAATTACAACAACGAGTGGACTGCTGACCTGTCGGCCCTCTCTGCGATTGAGAATTCCGGAATGGTGACGTTGAGATGGTCGCTGCCAGATTTTGACCAGGGGGCTTCGAAACAGTTGCGGGTGGATGATCTCCAGATCATAGGGACCTCGGGCGCTCCTCCAGGCCCCGGGCGTACGCGCTACCTGCCCAAGGGTGACTACAACGTCCTGTTCTTTGCTTTCGATGACCTCAAGGCGAACTTCGGACCCTTCGCGACGCCTGAGCTTGCCCAGGCGATGCCGCGTCCGCTCACGCCCAATCTCGACTCCCTCGCCTCGATGGGCATGAGCTTCACCCGAGCCTATTGCCAGCAAGCGGTGTGCTGGGCCTCGCGGATTTCGGTGATGACCGGCTGCCGCCCTGACACAACAAAAATCTGGGATGATGGGCCAAACTTCCGGGACACCATGCCGGGAGTGATTTCGCTTCCCCAGCACTTTGCGGCCCGGGGCTACAACGTCGCCGGATACGGCAAGATCTACGATTTTCGCAGCACACCGCCCCAACAAGATGCGGCCTTGTCCTGGCCCCAGGGTTTCAGCAGCCCTAGTGTGTCCAATACGAACTCGGGAGAATCCCACCACTTCTATCAGGATGGACAATGGCAGGCAGAGCAGGCAGAGCCTGGAGGTTCCAGCACCCGGCGCAGGCTCTTTTCCACGGATGCGGGTGACACGAACTTCTGGGCAACTCCAAACCGCCCGGTGGATCCCGACGTCGATTACTCCGACGGCCGGATCGCCGGAGCTGGCATCTCAAAGCTCAATCAGTTCGCGACCAACTACCTGAACAACGGCAAACGTTTCTTCCTAGCGGTCGGCCTACAGAAGCCACATCTCCCCTTCACGAGTCCGAAGAGCTTCTGGGATCTCTACGATCCTGCGGAGATTAACCTGGCAGGTTACGATGGAAGCCGCACACCCCCGACGGGAGGCCTCGCATTTACCAATGCGACCTATGAGATCGGCAGTTACGAGGATCTGAATACCACCGTTGCGGAGGCTGACGCCCGGCGTCTGATCCACGGTTATCTCGCAACCACAAGTTTCGCCGATTATCAGTTCGGACGGATTCTTGCGGCTCTCCAGAAATCCGGTGTGGCCGACAATACAATCATTGTCGTCTGGGGAGACCACGGATTTCACCTTGGTGACCACAATGGCTACTGGACCAAGCACACCTGTTTTGAAAATGCCACCCGCAGTCCACTCATCATTCGGGCTCCAGGCATGGACGGCTTGGCGACGGCTGGAGAAGTGTGCAGCACTCCAGTCGAGCTCGTGGATCTCTTTCCTACCCTCGTCGATCTAGCTGGCATCGCGGAACCGTCCCAGCCGGTTGGCTTGGAGGCCCAAGGTGTCAGTCTCCGACCTCTTCTTGAAGATCCGAGACAACCGTGGAAGAAGGCGGCATTTTCCCAGTATCAGCGCTTCATTCGGGGGACAGGGAATCCCTCCGGCAACGGCATGGGCTACACGTTAAGGACCGACCGCTACCGCTACACCGAGTGGTGGCGCACCCAGACCAGCAATCAAGCGGGTGGTGGCTTCACGGACCGTGACCAAAAGCTCTTCGAAAGTCCGGAGTTTGTTGAGCTCTACGATCATCTCAATGATCCCCGGGAAGAACAGAATCTGGCGGATATTCCAATCGACCCTACCTACGCTGACCTGATTGCCGAACTCTCATTCATGCTTGCCGGCGGTAATGGCTGGGACACGCCGGCGGTCGTCGCACCTACGCTTTACCCCGTGGGTTACGAGACATGGCGTAGTGCTCATGCGACTCCTGGTATTGATCCTCTGGCCGATCTTGATACTGACGCTGATCCCGACTTTGATGGAATCGTAAACCTCTTGGAGTATAAAATGGGGCGGCATCCGTTAGTCCCGGATTTAGACGGCGTCATCTCTTCCATCTTCGAGGAAGATGGGGTCGACTATTTGGCTTTGGATTATCAGTCCGTCCCTTCACGCAGCGATGTTACCATGGTGGGGGAGCGTTCTTCCACCCTTCTGCCTGGTTCGTTTACAACCACCGGTGTCGAGACCAACACCCATTCCTCTGTGGCAGGCAAAGAATTGAGACGTTCCCATGTCGCGGTCACTCCGGCCGGCCGCAATTTCCTGCGACTCAAGGCAGCGTCCGACTGAGGGCCCTTTTCCAAAATCGACCCGAAATCCCATGAAACCGGGACGATAAACTCTCTCGAGGAATTTTCTCCTCAACGCTTTTCTGATTCATGCCTCACACGCAACCCCGGTGGGCGCTTTCTTGACCTTTCAGGATTTTGCGACCGGGCCCGACCTTCGTATTCAGCACCGCCGTTTCATCTCCATCTCTTGCGGGGGAGGCGCCTACCTTAACCCGGGCTGACAAAGCGGCTGCTGGTTCCGACAACTTCGAAATCACCTTTGATTCCACCAACCCTCTTCCCCCCCTTCCGCTAAAGTCCAAATGTGGCTTTATGGCTGTTTTGCCAAGAGAAATTTCCTAGCAGTAACAGTAATTTTCTAGCAGCTTTACGATCATGGAATTTAAACATGCTCTGAGGCTTGTCGGCATCGCTATTTTTTTAACATCGCCCGCTAAGCTACAAGCCGACGACGGCTACGCCATAGTAGTAAGCAAGGACACTCATGCGCACGCCGATTGGGCGCCAGTCGTCGAGGCGCTGCGCAGCAAGCACAGCGGTATTGTAATCGAGTACGAGAAAAATCTTTCGGAAAGCCTCCCAGCGTTACAAGCAGCGTTTCCGAAATATACCTGTATCGTCGCCAAGCCGGAAGATGCGGGACGTGCCTTCGTAGCCGACGCCCATCAACTCACCCGTCAACTCGACGCGGATCCCTACCCCGACACCATCTGGGCCATTGTCACAGGGTATGAACCGGCTGATGCCTTGCGCATAGCCAAGCATGCCGAACCGCTAACGGTAAAACGCGCCCTTTCCGGGACGGTCGGTTCACCTTTGGACGCCTATGACGAAGGCGTCATGTTCAACGAACTAAAAGCCAATGCGATGTGGGAAAAAGTCTCCGGTCAAACCGTTGCCCGCAAGTCCTGCCCGCAAGACACCACCAAGCTCATTGTCGATTCGCTAAACGACTACAAACCGGACGTCTTCATCACCAGCGGTCACGCTACGGAGCGTGATTGGCAACTGGGCTTCACCTATCGCAACGGCTACTTCAAATGCAAAAATGGGCAGCTCTTTGGTCAGGATTCGTCGGGCGGACGCCATGACATCAAATCGCCCAATCCAAAGGTTCACCTGCCCGTGGGCAACTGTCTAATCGCGCACGTTTCCAATCGCGAATGCATGGCGCTGGCGCTAATGCATTCCGCCGGCGTGAATCAAATGGTGGGCTACACCATCCCCACCGGTTACGGCTACGGCGGTTGGGGCGTAAAGGACTACTTTTCGGAATTACAGGCGGGGCGCTTTAGCCTATCGGAAGCGCATCACGCCAACCAAATCGCCCTCAACTACAATATTGAGACATTAGCAAAAGCCGGTAAACGCATCCACGGTCTCAGCGGCGATCGCGACGTGGTTGTGCTCTACGGCGACCCCGCTTGGGAGGCGCGTATGCCAAAACGTCAATTGCCGTGGACCCAGACCCTCAGCAAAAAAGGCGGCATCTATACCTTTACCGTTACCGCCAACGAACGCGGCGACTGGGACAATCGGCCCATCATCCACCTTCTAGCGAAACGCATCACCAACATGAAACTTCTTACCGGAGAGGAACTCAACCCCGTCATCGGCGATAATTTCATTCTCATCAAGTTTAACAAAGGCGTCGCTCCCATGAAAGGGAATCGCGGCGAGACAATTCCGATCCGAGGCGACTATGAAAAAGGCCAGACCTTCACCATCACCTTCTCGGGAGAAGTCATCTAGTGGACCATCCTCAAACGCCACCACACCACCAAGCGCAACTTCGAGATCGAGACCATGGAGCCCATAACCCTCTTTTCTCCCCTCCTCCGTTCCAGTTCTCGGGGGGAATACCATTGGAATAAAGCGAGATTTGTTGTAGGCGACATAGCACACTAATGTTCACAGATTTTTTCAATTCTCTGGTAGACTTATTCGATGATCAATCGGATTGGATCCAATGGGCCATAGTCGCTGGCTGTCTTGGATTTACCTTCGTGATCAAGAAAGCAATAACGCACTATTTTAACAAGACTGATACCAAGTTTAAAAGGCACTATAAATCCGCAATCGATAACTACGACGGCCTTCGCACCTACCCCTGTATTCTTGTGTTTTGCCTGGTGGTAGCATTGAATACTGTTCCTCTCTTTGACCTGGAATCGCGATACATCAAGGTCATTTCTTATTTGGTGTCAGCCTACTGCGTCTACAATCTAGTAAACGTATTCTCAAGGGGACATTTTGTCCCCAAAGTACTTGGCTTACTGATCTATATTACACTGGCCCTCTCCCTAGTAGGTTGGCTCGAACCACTCAAGCAAGCGATGTCGAACGCTGCGATTCCGATCGGTGATATTCGTCTTGATCTCTGGCGGATTCTCTCGGGGATTGTGATTCTATTAGTGCTTCTTTGGCTCGCCGGAGTGGTTAGTAATCTTATAGAGGTTGGGGCTCGGCGCAATAGGTCGCTGCCTCCCACGATGCGAGTCCTTGTCATGAAGGCGTCTCGCCTCTTTCTCTATGTAGTGGCGATTTTGATTTCTTTGAAGACATCTGGCGTCGACCTCAGTGCTCTCGCCTTTTTTTCAGGAGCCCTTGGTTTGGGATTAGGTTTTGGTTTGCAGAAGGTCATTTCTAATTTGGTTTCAGGTGTGATTATTCTGCTGGATAAATCGATCAAGCCTGGCGACGTCATCGAGATCGACGGCACCTATGGTTGGATCAATACGCTCCGAACTAGATATGTATCTGTCCTCACACGCGATCGTAAAGAGATCCTGATTCCCAATGAAGACTTTGTCACCAACAAGGTAGTAAACTGGTCTTTCTCGGATACTTTTGTGCGAATTAAGGCAAATGTAGGGATCTCTTATGACGCGGATGTTGATCAAGCGATCGAGTGCTGCATCACGGCTGCGGAAAGTATCCCACGCGTTGTAGGGAACCCTTCTCCCAAGTGCCTGCTGGTGGGCTTTGGAGATTCTTCGATCGATTTACAGATTCGCTTCTGGATCAATGATGCTAACGAGGGCGTGGCCAATGTGCGTTCCGCTGTGCTGTTGCAGGTGTGGAGGGAGTTTAAGGAAAACAACATCGAAATCCCATTCCCGCAGCGTGAGATTCGCATGAAGAATATTTCTAGTGGCGGGCAAGTTGGCTTTTCAGGAACGGTAGGGGATTTCGATCCTAACGACCCAGACGATGCGGCGGAAGCTAGGGAAATCGAGGGAATATTAAAGGCTTCAGAGAACCCCTCCGAGGCCGATAAGAAAAAATGATAGTGGAGACTAGCTAAGTTCTTCTATCGCGAGCCCGAATTACTCGTCCATACTATCCCGAGCTTCATCTTGCCCACCTCAACGAGCATGTCTTGGTTCCATACAGGATCCCAAACAAGGTTTTTAGGGCATCGTCGATACTCTCGACGCTCATGATGCGTGATTGTGCATCAGCAGCGATGACTGGCCCCGTGCCGGGGCCTTAGCAAAAAGGTATCATCCGCTTTCTCCCCCCTTCGTTCCGGTCCAAAGGCGACATCAAGGCCATCCCGCCAAAAGCAATTCCTTAGGAGCAGCAACCAGATAAGACTTGCCCACCAGACTTAACGCAATCAACTTGCGTTAAGTGTCAACCACGACTTCACATAATGAAATTGCCTTACCGCCTGTTGTGGCGGTTAGACCTTTGCTCATGCTCACCGGTTTTCTTGGAACAGGAAAAACGACCTTACTTCGCTCCATTTTAGATGAGTTAACTGAGCGAGAACATCTTGCTGATGTACTTCTAAATGATCGAGAAAATGCCTCTATTGATCGTGAGACACTGGAGGACCGTGCTGCAAATGTGTTAGCACTCACTGGATCCTGTGTCTGCTGCGAAGGTTATGACGAACTGGTAGAGATGATTCTTAAGGCTTCAAAAAGCCAACACGACCTTCTTCTGATTGAATTAAATGGAACAGCAGACCCCATTCCGCTTTTGGAATCTTTTACGCTACTCGAATCGAAATTTTGTCTACGCCCCCGCTGGCAGGTTTGCGTTATCGATGCCCGTCACTTTGGGAAGCGAGGCAACTTCGACGAACTCGAAAAGCTCCAACTAGAGACAGCGAGTCACTTCACCATTTCTTGGAGTTCCGAGCTTAACGAGCAGGAAGAGCGTGCATTAGAAAAAAAAGTTATGACCATCAATTCTCAGGCAACGCGCACTACGGCGCCCCTGTTAGCAGATGCTCTAAGTCGAGCGATCCGTAACAACCGCCACCACACCTTTGCGAAAAAACAACTGGACCAAAACCATCATTCTTCGCTTCGCTTCGCGCCCATCCCCCCCCCGAAAAAAAATCTTCACGACCGTCACGAACTCGCACACCAATTTACCGGCTGTAATATTATTTTCCCCAAGCCAGTCGAAGAAACCCGTGTCCCAGTATGGCTTAAAAAGCTTCCTGCATCTGTGATCCGCGCCAAGGCTTTAGTAGCGCACCCGAGCGAAGAAGGGTCTCGATTCCTCTATGAGCGCGTTGGTGAAATTGTATCTCCCAGCCCGATCCCCGTTCGCGTCTCCGAGAAAGTTCCCTGCTCCGGGATCTTTATCGGAGCGGACCTTGACCCCCATGAAATTCTCTCTATCACAAGAGAGCATCTACATCCAGATTGTCATTTTCCCGAGCCCTGAATCAATCCGCTCCTGATAGCAAATGATACATAGCAATAACGTCAGCCAGAGCTTCCTTGCTTCCGCTCGAGACAATAACCGAGTCCGCCTACTTTGCGCCTCGAGTAAATTCCCAGTAGTAACCATCGCAACTACTTGTTGCCAGTAGCTTTAGCCTTAGCCTCCCTTCGCCACTCTTCGTGGAACGGACGCATCACGCCAAAAGACTTCGTCGCTTCTAGAGCCTTAAGCACGCCATCCGCATCACCGATTTGCGCCAGTAATCGCAGGCGTTGATAAGAGTGCCCCTCGAGTTCTCCAAGTTCCTTTAAGGCTATCTCACACCATGCTGAAGATCGCTTGCTCAGTGCCGCGATCAACTCGTCGTGAATACCAGAATCACTTCGATCCGCCCAAGCGTCCACATACGCACGGCACTTGGCTTCGACATCAAACGAGTATTTAAGAGAGTCTACCAACGGCTCTAGCAGCCGGCGCGTAAAGGGGTGCTTAGGATGCTCGCCTATGAACTCGACTAGCCGATTACGCACGCGAGAGAACGCAGCATGGTTGATCACCTGATGAGAACACGCATCCGCCTCCATCCATAATGACCGTGCGCCCGTCAAAACCGGATCCTCGACTTTACTTCTACTTTCCTCAAGGAAAGTAGAGACAGCCATCTGACCGACCCCATGCACTTCCTGAACCTTGGCACAAAGAGTTTCGTAACTCGCGAGCGAACCACCTGATTTGATGTAATTCCGCTGAAGTTCTTGCACACTAGACTTTGATCGCATGCTCTGCTCAACCAGCTCGACGAACCCATTGGGAACATCGAAGCCTTGCTTGATGACCACGCTAAGTTGCTCGCCAAGTTTGCACGCACCGCGCAGTTCGCCGGCCTCATCGAAGACCATCAACCAATAAAACTGGCGGTAGCGAATGTCACAGTTCTCAGGAGCCTTATTGCCCGACAAGCAGATGTCAAAGCGCTTGGAAAGCTTGCGCATTTGCAGGGACGGAAGCAGCACGGCTCCCGCGTTCTTAATACCTCATCACCCCGATTTCTCGTCGAAGTTGAACAGCACGATGGACGGGCGTCCATTGCTACGCGCGGTCGTGAGGAATGCATCGACGTCCCCCTCTTGGTAAGGCTTGTCTTGCGTAGCGAGACTGGCGATTGAGAGAGCGAAAAATGTGGTGATACCAAGTATCGCGCGGCTGAGGTAAAACATCTCCAGAAAACTACGGTCTTGCCAGATGCGGTCAATTCTCTTTCCGACCCTTTCAACTCCGCCCTAAGGAACTCAATCTAAAACTTATTTTCGTAGCAGACACAATCACCCGGAATACCTCAAGTTTTGTAAAAGCTCTCCCTAAGCTACTTCACAAGCTTCTCAATTTTCTCAGTGACCTCAGCTGAGGTTGGCCCAACTCCTGAATTGAAACGAGCGATGATTTTCCCGTCAGCATTGATGAGAAACTTCTCAAAGTTCCAGCCAATGTCACCGGCATGTGAAGATTTTTTCCCTGCTAAAACTTCATACAAAGGGTGTCGTTTTTTACCATTCACCTCAATCTTCGAAAACATCGGAAAAGTAACATCATATTTTGTCTTACAAAAGGCCTTGATATCCGCCTCCGTGCCAGGCTCTTGCCCTCCAAATTGATTACAAGGAAAGCCAGCGATCAAGAGCCCCTTTTCCCCATATTTCTCATGGAGGGCTTGAAGTTCCTCATACTGACGCGTGAAACCACACTTTGAAGCAGTGTTGACGACCAGAACGACCCTAGGTTTGGTCGCGCCTAAGGTCGTCTTCGTGCCATCAATGGTTTTCACCTTAACGTCCAGGGGAGAAGCACCAGCAAAAGATGAAATCAACAACAAAGAACAGAGTGAGCTCAAATTAAAGTTAAACATGCTTGAAGAATCACCCCAATCTCCACTCCGTCAAGAGATCAAATTGCCCTCATAACCGGTGGCGAATCAGAAGCACCGGAATTAAAATAGCTTCCTCTTTTTCCCCACCAGCTCCGATCCAAACACGGCTCCATGGTTCTGCTACCAGAAACAAAATCCTAGCAGCTATCGTTGAAACGTTCAACGTCCGACCACCGTATAATTAATCTGATCCCTACCGGCCCTCTCCGGTCCAAATACAATTCAATGGCTCTCCCGCCAAAAACATTCCTAGCAGCCAGTAGGAATCAACCCCACTTACTTCACTATGAAACCCCCTAGCTCACCCCTTATTTTTGCTGTCGCCGTCATGCTTACTGTTGCCAACGAAAAGGCTGCAGGACAATGGATCGCCTACAACGATTGCGCAGATATTGATCCTGATTTGACAGCTGAAAACATTACATCGTTTGGACTTGGGCGAGGATATCAGGGTGATGGCGGAGCAGGTGAGTTGTTGGACTTCGAGACGGGAGATCCAACCGATGTGGAAGTTGAATTCGTGGAAATATTTTCCACGGGTAATACGGTCAACTGGGCAGGAGATCTCTCTACAGTCGACGAGACTTCTGATGCCGCCCTCACTTTCAGCGAAAATGTCGATCTTACTGGGAATATGAGCTACAACGATGCCCCGGGTTGGTATGTCGATTTAATCATTACAGGACTCGACCCTAAACGCACTTATACCTTTGAAGGAACCGCTAATCGTGGCGGGGGGGCATCTTATGCGGACCGGGTCACCAACTGGACCATCTTGGAAGCCGATGGCGCAGTTTATGCGAGCACACTGGCTGCCCATAAGGTCAGTAATGTTTCGGTCGAGTTTAGCACGGGAGAAAACACTGCGGGATACGTGGCACGCTGGACGGGAATCCAACCGGGGCAAGACGGAAAGATTGTGATCCGAACAACGCATGGCGTTGGAGAAGCAGCTGGCGGAATGCCGGGTGCTCATGCTTACAAAGGCTACGCTGGCGGAGCATTTATTGTTCGCGAAGAACCTGCAGCAAGCGGATTTGTCTGGCGCGCATTTAACGACAGCGTTATCGCCGACATCAGTCTCGTGTCGGAAAACGCTACGAACTTTGGACTTGGGCGAGGGTTCGATGGAACTGGTGAGACAGGTGAATTACTCAAGATCGATTCGGGAGATACGACAGGAGTGACCGTTGACTTTGTCGAAAAATTCTCTGCGGGTAACACGATCAACACTGCACGTGATTTTGCTGAATTTAATCCTGAAACTGATGCCGCCATGATTTTCGGAGCCCACGTCGAAGCCTCTGGAAACTTAAGTTACAATGACGCGCCGGGGTGGTACCTGGATCTCATTATCACTGATCTCGATCCGGAGAAAACTTACTCTTTTGCGGGCACTGTAAACCGGGCGGGAGGAGCATCCTATGCCGACCGTGTTACCAACTGGACCATTCGTGATGCAAGGGCATCTGTCTATGCCTGTTCAACCGGGGCTCACAAAGTCAGTGATACCTCGGTTGAATTCAGCACAGGGGAGAATGGAGCTGGATATGTGGCGCGCTGGACGGATATTCAGCCAAGCGAGGATGGCAAGATTACCATTCGTACTAGCCATGGTGTCGGCGAAGCCAATGGGGGCCTGCCCGGCGCCCACGCCTACAAAGGCTATGGCGGTGGTGTTTTCATGTTAGCCGAGCAGTCAGGCTTATCTGTTGTTCCAGTTGATTCAGTCGGTATTTTCCGACTAGCTCCAGCCCCAGATTTGGAAAACGTGCATCCCAACGCGCCTGTCGAAATTGTCCTAGAGCATCGTTCCGCGGTGGTCGATCCAGCAACGATCTTACTTTCCTTAAATGAAGTCAATGTAGTGCCGGAAGTGATCGTCAGTGAAGACGAAACGGTCATTCGTTTTATTCCCTCAACGATGCTGACCGCCAACTCAACAACGAACGTAGCGCTTGAATTCAGCGATAACTCTGAACCAGCTACAGACTATGTCCATGAGTGGTCATTCAAGGTGACGAATTATATCGACCAGAATCTATACGCCACGATCCCGGCATCCTGGGCAATGCCCATCGACGGTGCTCGACAACGGGGTATCGCCATGCGTGTTGCTGCTCCCAGCTTGGATGACGATGTGTTCCTCGAAACCCCTGAGGACGTAGAAGCAATATGGAATGAAACCTTCGTGAACCTCGCAGATCTCAAGGATGCGAATAGTCTCGGTTATTTCATTGAAACTGGCACCATCAACTACCAAACCGATCTCGAGCCCCGTGGCAACAAGGCTGGTGAAACCACCTTCCCAGGAATTCAAAGCAGCTTTGAACCGGGGGTTCCATTTGGCCTTGAGATTGATACATTACTCCTCCTCGATCCAGGATTCCACTTGTTCAATTTCACTGTGCCGGGAGACTTTGAGTGCTTCATCGGTTTTGGTAGTAACAAGATAAAACTGCCGCGAACCTATGCTGAGTGCACGAACTGCGGAGGGGAGGACGGCCCATGGTTTACCGGCATTGTGATAGAAGAGCGCGGCCTTTACCCTTTAAGAGTCATCTACCCAAACACGGGAGGCTCTGGTAGCCTTGAGTGGTTAGAAGTTACCCCTGATGGTCGACGCCACTTAATCAATGCGCCGAATGAAGATTCGATCCCAGCATTCCTCCCATCGAGCATCTTTCCGATCGACTTGCGTGTCCTCAGTATCGAGCGCAATGGCCCCCTACTAAACTTGATGGTAGAGACCCCAGATTCATCGCTAGCTCACATCGTCGAAATGACTACGAGTCTTGAGCCCAATTCATGGGTGCCGGCACTGATTGAGGATACTGAACAAATCACTGGCAACCTCTTGCGAATTGAGCTCGAAATGCCAACTAATCCAACTTCTTTTTTTCGTGTCCTGATCAGCGCAGACGGTGAATAGTAGAGCGTTTATAGCATCAGTAATGGGGTGTATCCCTTCTTCATGTTAATTTGATTTTTCAGTAGATTACGATGGTTTCCCTTCTCCTGATTTTCAATTGATCTATTGCTTCGTGCTCGGAACGGGTTACAAACCGCGCGATCTTGGTTCCGCCTAACCCTATCGAGAAACTTTCAAACGCAGGAAATTCTCTTCCCCGGTTGCCAGTGGAATCGACACTCTCCGTATTTCAACTTCGGCGCGAGCCTCGAGTAACTCATCAGGCGTATCAATCCAGGTTTTCAGATCCGAACTCGCTTGAACCTGGTAGATGATATCCGTCCGTCCGAGAATCTTTCGGTAAGTCAAAACCATCGATTCCTCTTCATACCCGATTGTAAGCCCGTCATCCTCAATAACTGTTAATCTCGGATTGGTGCCCAATGCATATTCGATCAAATTCTTCTTACCATCACCATCAGCATCCGCAAAATCACCCCATAGGGAGGCTCCCAGATTAGGATCAGCGAGTTCTTCGATACTGAAATGGTGATGCCGCCAAATTTCCATCGGCTCTGCATTGAAAAGAATCTTAGCACGCCGCGGTCCATCTTCCAATATCCCGTCGCTTACCGTTACCGCGAATTTCGGGGGAGAATTCAGACCCAGTCTCTGATACCTAAACATCGAAATCTCCGTAGCCCCAGAGACTCTCTCGCCGATCGTAAAATAGGCGTCAGCACTCACCGAAAAACAAATCGCCTCTCCCTTCGGTTCGCCTCCTGGAATGCGTGCTCCAAAAAATGGCAACTCTTCAATTGCGCTACCGGTAAGCAGATCGGCAATAGAGACGCTCAAATCTGGACGCCGAAAATACAATACGTGCTCGTAGTTTCGCACGATAATCTCAAGCCCGTCTCGAGAAATATCTGCAGCGGTCGTGCTCACCGAAAAACCGTAAAGGCGATCGTGAATGATAGCTGGCATTTCGCCGAGATATTCCAACGTCTGCACGCCAATATAGTTTTGTTGATGAGCGAGCAGGAACAAACGTCCAACTGTCTCACGCTTAGACAGAATATAAATGTCCCCGCTATGCGGATCGACAATCATAGATTCCGCATCGCGGCGAGCTGGGACTCCAGGCACTCCAGGACCGCCTTCCCCTCCTGGGATTGCAGGATATTGAAATTGAATCCTCTCGATATCCGTTTCCGGAACGATCCCACCTCCATTAGCGACTAGAAGTGGCTCTCTAATTCGGAGGATGTTCAGATCTGTCCGTCGCGCACTATTGTCACCAAAATCACCGATATAGAGCAATGGCTCGCCGTCCACCATGGCGGCGCCGATATCTTCCCAATCATTGTTAGTCGCTCCGGCGAGATTCCACTCGCCCCGATTACTACCGTTGGTTCCGAGCGCGATCAAATTAGTCGGCCTTCCACTATCTTGATGCGCCCACAAAATACCTGGATTCTGAATCGACGCCACCAATCCCGAGATTTCACTCAGACGTGTAGGCTCAAGGAGATTTCCCGTAACATGTCCTGCTCCAAACCGGCCAGGCTCGTAAACGAATTGAATCTCGCCACCAGTAATCTGAGCCTGAGAAAATTTGGTGATCGCAATCCCAGGACTTTCAACTAATTCAAAACGCCCAGACTCAAGACCGCTGATCCTAAAATCGAGCTGCGCGTCTTCACTGGTGAAATCAGATGCCCGCAATTGCTCCGGAGTAATCAGAATGATCGGCTCACCAGTCGAAGCAGCAAGCCAACTGCGCTGAATCACAGGGGCAGTCGGCCCGACGACATCAGTCGCCCGCAAATCAAAGCTCAAATCGGAGCTTCCCGGTTTGTCCTGATGCACCTCAACGGCGAGGGTATTTTCTCCCGGCTTAAGTAAAAGAGGAGATACGATAAATTCGTGAATTACAGTTTCAACCACACCTCCCTCCGAAACGCTGGCCACCGTATCTTTTGTAATCAATTCGTCTTCTGGCATATTTGACCGCCCTACTTCCACTCCATTCACGTAGATGACGGCCCCATCGTCACGCAACAGTTCGAGTCTGATTCCCGGCAGAGCCGACGGGTCATCAACCATGAACTTACGCCGAAAATACGTTGTGATAAACTTACTTCTCGGATTGTCACCAAACCCAACCTGAGTCGTCTCATCCTCACCGTAGCCCAGCTCAGCCAATCCGCTTTTCCAAGAACTATCGTCAAAATCTTCATGCCTCCATTCGGAACCTTGTTCGCTCCCGTCATCGAGATACTTCCACATCGCCCCAAATGGAATGAGAACTGACTGACCAAAGGCGGAACCAGTGAATACACTCGAGAGTGACACTAGAATAAATAAAACAAAGCCCAAGGATCTCATAAGAACGTATGACCGACGACACTTCTTCGCAGGTGAAAGCCTCTTCTGCGAATGCAAAAAAACAATTTTCAGATTTTGTCTTCTGGACGAGATCCGCTCAAACACCCACAAGAAAAAATCAAAGTTCCAACGGAGTAGTTCCAATCAGCCCCTTTCTCCCCAATGCAAACCTGGCTTTCCTTCCATTTCCGGTCCGCAAGGAAATCACTAGTCCGTCAAAACGCGCAGTCGCATAAAGGATATTTTCTTCTCCTCATTATCGAAAGGTAAGACGCTTCGATATAGAGCCACTGAAAGGCCATTTTCTGCCGACTCTTCAGAAATAAAGACCAGATCTCCATCAGCCGGTTCCCAGTTCTCGAGATTCCTCGACTGCTCGATGACGTAATTATCAAGCACCCCAGTCGTTATTTTCTGAAATGCAAAGTAGAGAAAGTTATCCTCTTTTTCTTCAACAAGAAAACTCGCAACTCCTACCTCAGGAATAGCAAACGAACTTGAATCGGCAGGATCGGTTCCCATCGCAATTTCGACATCGTCGGGAACACTATCTCCATCGCTATCATTCCCAACAGCAGGAGGGGCGCCTCCGATCCCAACTCCGGGAGTGCCTCCAACTCCTAAACTAGCGGTCCAACTCGTAGCTTCGTTGTGATCAGAATTACTAAAAGGGCTAACAAGTTCGAGGCTGAAGCCTTGTCCATCCGCTTCCTCTGGCCATGGAGAGGCATCTTGATAGCGAAAATCTTTTATAACACTTTGAGAAAAATCGCTCAAAAGAAGATGCTCGCCATTATTATCAAGCCGCCCGCTATATGATCCCGCCACAGGAAGTCCACCACCATAGCGGAATTCAAAGGCCTCCTTATTACTAACTAATAGAATAACTTCTTCTGGTCCGAGAGTCACTCTATCTGCTCCGCGGAAATTGAACCCAATTCCTGCAAGAAAAGATGACTCAAAAAGATTGACCTGTTTGTCTGAAATATTTTGGAGCTCAACCCATTCAAAATCATCTTGATTAGTGAACCCAGCAGCTTTCTCTAATTCGCTTGGTGCTGCCGGATGATACATTATCTCCGAAACCACAAGGTTAGCCTCTGCTCCGCGATCTTCGCCAACGACAAAATAAACGCTCTTGGGAGGGCTCCAGTAGATACGACCATTCGCTTCTTCGGCTGTTCGAGAAGTGACAAGGGTCGACTTGTTTATCGGAAGCGGATTAGGAGCAAGCGTCTCATTTATATCTAGCTCTGGAAGAATGAAAAAGTCAGAGCCACCCGAGGAAGTATTCATCCCTTGAATTGCGAGCACATTACGACCTTCACGCACAATTTCCGATCCATTAGCTACACTGAAATCCTCGAAAATAATCGCTTCACTATCCTTATGAGATCTCGTTGCCCGAGAATTCCATACCAGCGTTTCCGGAGCATTAGCACGAGCAATCTCAAACCCATTGAGATAAGCTACGAATCCATCATCATACTTCATTTTAAGCGTCACCGCATTGACGTTTGACGCCTTGTTGTTGAAGTTGAATTCGATCCTAGCATAAACACTCGAGTTCACATAACGCATCTCGCTCTGTATATTTGTGTTGATTAAATCAAGGGCTGGCCCGTTGGTTTCAAACCCCATCGCGGTTGTGCTAGAAGCCCAAGAAGAATCATCAAAATCAAATGTATTCCAACCACTACCAAGAGAGTCATCCAAAGGCACAAAGTGTTTACTCGGAACAAAAGAGGCAACGTAATTATTGGTGAATTGACCACCAGGAAAAAGCTCGCCAGCTACAACGCCATTAGAGTCGCGCGGATCCGTTCCATCTAATGTGTAAAAGACCGACCCCTTAGGTGATGACATCGCGAGTTCAAAACCTTCCTCCACAATTCCACCTTCCCGATTCATGGTCGCCTCAGGAAGCCATTGCCGGTCCATAAATTTAACGCGCTCTCTTAACCATCCCTTGAGGTGCTCAACTTCACCTTCCCAACCTCTATCGCCGTTGGAGTAACGCCCCCCATTCGGAGGCCTAGTCGACCAGCGGAGGAAGTTTCGCGACTGAGCTTCCCTGATCTGAGAAGCCATCCCATCGATGATACTATTGAAACTTTCTTCTGAAAAATGCGTCTTCCGAAGACTAAAATAGCGGTCAATATAGGCTTGGTTGAAATCGGGATCGCCTCTATCGCTCGCAAGCGGAGGGGCTCCATTCACGCCAGGTTTCCAAATCAGATTATTCCACCAAGGATAAGCCCAAAAATCATTATTAGAAAAAGAGTCCGGAATCCCCGAACGGCTATCCGAATCACAGCCGAGGCAACGATCAAAGTCCCAAACAGGACCATAATGAACCTTTCCTCCGCGAGGTTTAAATAAATAAGTGCTTAAGCGCAGAGCATCGGGATCTTTTGAAAGAATTCGTAACAAGTGCTCATCCAACCAACTTCCCACATCGATATACTCAGAATAATGTTTTCCAGTTGCGGTGTTCGTGTAGTCAGGGAAATTACGGATAGCTCCATTGAATTCATTGAGATAGTTTCCAAGATATTCCGCTTGGGCATCGGTAACATTCTCTTCTTTTGGATAAATCCATCCTAGGGACCCCATACCCTGAACCCTGAGACCTCGATCTCCAGGATCCAGCCGATCTTTCTTAAACATATAGCCCCCTGTGATTGCGGGCTCAGTCGTGTCGGAT
>DCQM01000093.1 GCA_002323895.1 Akkermansiaceae bacterium UBA1518 | reverse complement strand
CGCGGCCGAGCCTTTACTCGCCACTACGTGCAAGCCCCAACTTGCGGAGCCTCGCGCTACGCTCTTCTTACCGGCACCTATGGCCCCGGAGGAAACGGAGCTCTCTTCGCTCGCGCCAACAAAATCAAAAATCCATCTCTTCCGGCCTATTTTCGTGAGAACGGTTACACCACCGTTTCAGTTGGCAAAGTCAGCCACCACCCAGGCGGACGCGGCGGCAAAGACTGGGACGACGACTCCAAACCCGAAATGCCCAAATCTTGGGATCGCCACCTTCTCCCCTCCGGTAAATGGCAACACCCGCGCGGCTGGATGCACGGCCTCGCTAACGGCGAGATCCGTAAAAACGCCAAAGATATGGACCTCTTCCAGTCCGTCGTAGGCCCTGATGAAATCTACCCCGATGGCCCTGCCATCCATGAGACCCTCAACCAACTCGACCTACTTTCAAAAGCCGATAAACCATTCTTCCTTGCCACCGGTATCCTCCGCCCCCACCTCCCCTTTGGCGCACCCGCCAAATATATGGAGCACTACAAAGATGCCAAGCTCCCTCCTATCCCCCACCCCAAGAAGCCCGAAGGCCAAACAACCTGGCACGGCTCTGGCGAATTCATGAAATACAACCGCTGGGGGAAAAATCCTAACACGGATCCCGCCTTTGCTCTCGCAGTCCGTAAACACTATGCTGCCTGTGTAAGCTACGCAGATGCCCAGGTTGGTAAAATTATCAACCGCCTCAACGAACTCGGCCTCCGCAAAAATACCCTTATTATTGTCTGGGGTGATCATGGCTGGCACCTCGGCGAGCACGCCATTTGGGGGAAGCACTCCCTCTTTGAGGAATCCCTGCGCTCACCCCTGATCATCGTAGACCCCGTCATTCAAAAACCCGGTGAGATCACAAATTCTATCGTAGAAACTATCGATCTCTTCCCGACCCTCTGCGACCTCGTCGATCTTAAAAAACCCGACTTCCTAGACGGTTCCAGTCTCCTCCCTCTCCTCAAGAATCCAAAAGCTGCCTCCGATAACACTGCCATCTCCTACAATGGCAAAGCCAATACGATCCGCACCGCAACCCACCGACTGATTAAACACAGCAAAGGACACATTGAACTCTACGACAACACGTCACCGGCCGGAGAGACTAAAAACATCGCTAAAGAAAACCCAGACTTAGCGACCGAACTTGCGGAAAGACTCCCCAAGTAGCCAAAACCAAAATCTCGCCTTCACTCAATTCACCTTACGGCGGCTCCCAAAGTCCTAAAAGTCCAAGTAGATCTCAGTTCGCCTATTTGCGCGGCGACCAGAGGGATTATCCTCACCATCGGCCGTGGAATTCGGTCGACGAGGTTTCGCCTCACCCTCCGCTAGAGCCACAATCTGCTTTCGGGGAACTCCAAGGTTAAGAAGATATTTTTCGACTGCCCCCGCACGGCGCTCCGAGAGTTTATTGTTATATTGATCTGTTCCTAATGAATCGGTGTGACCAGAGAGGGTAAGCTCTTTGTCAGGATCAGTTTTCAAAAGCCCAGCTACGATATCAAGCTGACGCTCGGTTCTTGGCGTAAGCACATCTTCATCAAACCCGAAATAGAGAATCAAAGTATCACCACCGGTTGGATTCTTGATAAGCGGAGTGTAATGCACATCACCCCCAGCCACACGATCCGCGTAATCAGCGAGGAGTGAATCGAGATTTACCTCGGTCACCTGCCATGGTTGATCGATCGCCTTCCGCTGCACATTGAGACCAAAATCAGCGGCTTTTTCACCAGCCTCATCTTCAACATGCGCAATGAAACCAGCAGTCAGCTCGCGATTAAACATAGCCCGCAGCGGCTTCTGAGTCCGGAGTCGATATTTGGCCTCTTCAAAGATTATACAAAGCCCTGCAATCTTAGCATCTGAAACAGATTCAGGGTCTACAAGCGATTTGGCATCATCAAAATTCTGCTCTAACACCGCACGAAGAAAAGCATCTGTAATCCCGAGCGAGTCGCCAAAGATAGCTCTCCCGGGAGCTTCTTGGTCAAACAGCTTCATTTTTTCGACTCCCCAACCTCCCGTGTTTCCCCGGAGCAAGTCAAAGTAAATCCGAGCCCCTTTTTCACCCTCAAAATTTAACGCCCAGCGAGACTTCCGATTTGCTTCTAGTTCTCCAATTTCCATGACCGGATCCATCGAACTGAGACGAAAATCTCCGATTGCCGCTAATTTACGCAGTCCCTCAAGCTGGGATTCATCAAGAGCCTTGCGGCCAATGAGCATGCTAGCTTTTTCCAAATCAGATTCCTCGAGAGATTTTCCGATTTTCTCAAGAAGAACCTCGGGTTTAAGCTCGGCCGCACCCATTCCGGCATCAACCAGAATTTGCTCGGGCGTCGGTGGGGCCACCGTATCAACAGGCTCGGGCTCGGGCTCGGGTTCTGTATCGAAGGGGTCAAATGGTTTCGGCTCCACTTCCTTGACAACCGTTTTCATCTCCGGACTTTCAGGCGAAGCAGGTTTGATGGCAGCCGGCTCCTCCGAACTACTCGACTGGAAAAGATAAGATCCAATTCCTATGAGAGCGGCAGCCAAAAAAGCCAAAAAGACAAACAAACCAAAATTTGAACGAGGTTCAGAGGAGTCGTAGGTGCTCATTGCAAAATTGGGTGTTTAATCAGTCGGCTCTTTAATTCTTGGAATCCTAGGAAAGGTAACGTTACGCCATGGCTGGTTATTACGACGAATCCTTAGGGTAGTATCGGTCACAGCAGCTCCCGACACCAGATTGAAATAAAACTGCTGACTATCACTAATCCGCTGACCATTAAATTCGAGGATATAGTCGTTGGCTCGAACCCCCTTTTGATCTGCAAGGCTGCCAGAAGCAACCTGTTGGACCAAAACACCCCCCTGATGTTGATAGGCCGAAGGAAGGTCCCTGACCGCAATTCCAATGGCATTTAAAATTGCCCGATCCGACGCCAGACGAGCGTTCTCGGCTATCTGTTGCCCTTGCTCGAATGGATTAGCCTCCCCGACGATTGCCTTTAAATTGATCACCTCATCCTTTCGCCAAACACTGATCTCACTGTCGGCGCCCACTTTCGACCGTCGGATTCGATTGAGTAATCCACGAGCGTTGGTCACCCCCTCTCCTTGAAAAGCTAAAATGATGTCATAAGGCTCCAAACCAGCTTTTGAAGCTGGAGAATTTGGGGTTACGCCGGACACGAAAACCCCTTGTCCAGAGTAGTTTAGATCGCTCGCAACGTGTTGTTTTAAATCGCGAGTCGCCAAACCAAGATAGCCGTGAATGGGGCGACCTTTATCGAGAATATACTCCAGAGTCCGCATAACATCATTAGCAGGGATGGAAAACCCGATCCCCTGAAAGCCAGGATTTTCCTGATCCTCGGTGTAAATCGAAACATTGATCGCGATAATTTCACCGAGATGATTGAGCAGCGGCCCCCCGGAATTACCAGGATTGATTGCGGCATCTGTTTGGAAAAGATCGCGCTGATTATCCGATAGGGACCGATCCCTCGCCGAGATACGCCCCACTGTTACGGATTCTCCCAACCCGAAGGGGTTTCCAACCGCAATGGCAAGCTGGCCAACGCGTACGGCATCGGAATTACCAAATTTCAAAGGATAGAATTTTTCATCAGGGTCGCCACTCTTGATTCGTAGCACCGCAATATCTAAGAGCTTGTCCGAATTGATCAAGGTGGCTGGGAGTGACCTCCCGTCGTGCAAGGTCACCCTGATTTTTCGGTGGCCCTCAATAACGTGGTGATTCGTAATCACATGCCCCTCTTCCGATACAATTACACCAGACCCGAGACCCGGCGTGACGCGGTCACGTTCGTAAATCCGCCCACGATAGCGATCAATGACACGCTCACGCTTCAGAATTTCAGTATCAATACTCACCACCGCAGGTGTCACTCGGTCGACAAGTTCAACCATCTCTTCATCGGCCGTGATCAGCCCCGGCACAAGGCTAGGATCAATGGCGGACTTAGACTGTAAGGTCGCATATTCAGGAGCAAACTGCTGGTCGGACTCCTTGCCACCAAACCCAAAAATGGGCTGCCCATCACGCCAAGCGCGGAATACGTGAACCGAAACAAACGCGGCCACAAAAACGAGGCTGAGAACAATAAGTCTTTTAATAGCGTCACTCATTAGTATCGGAATCCGTTTAATCTAACTGTTCTTGATGGATTGTCATGCTTCATCGCAAAGCAAAAAAGTTTTTTCCCAATGACAAGCGATGGTGATCGGCCGGATTTTCTTCAATTTATCTGCTGTTGAAGATTAAAATCCGCTATTGAAGAGCTGTGAAGATTCGAACCCTCCAAACCACCGAGTGGGATCAATTGGCTCATCTCATTTTTAATTCCACAAACAACTGGTATCAAAAAAATCTTAACCGGAAGTGTTTTGGCGGTAGCGATCCCTTAATCTGCCGGATCTTCCCCGAAGTCTACGAAACTCTAGATCCTGGGTGCTGTCTAATCGCAGAAATCGATGGGGTGATTGCGGGATCTTGCTTTTACCACCCACGGAAAACTCATTTCTCGGTTGGAATCATGAATGCCGATCCGACTTTTACCGGACAAGGCGTTGCGCGGACCCTCTTGCAAGAGATCATAAAACGGGCTGGTAAAAAGCCAGTCCGCCTCGTTTCGAGCGCTTTAAATCTCGATTCTTACTCGCTCTACACACGGGCGAAATTCCGGCCTCTCGTAATCTATCAAGACATGATCATTCCGGCTGAGACCGTCCTGCCACCTGTCCCCTCAAACGTCCGGGCCGCAAAGCTTGCGGATCTTCCCGCCATCCTTGCGCTCGAGGCCCAGGTTAGCGAGATCTCCCGGGAAAAGGACTGGCGGTATTTTCTCAGTGACAATACTTCGACCTGGCGGGGATTTGTTTTTGAAACTGATGGGGAGCTCACGGGCTTCTTATTCTCGATAGATCACCCTGGCAGCCGAATGCTTGGGCCAGGCGTTATGCTAGATCAAAAAGCCGCTTTTGCGCTCATCATCGCCCAGCTTTCTACGTTTGGCCACGAAACCCCACTTTTCCTTGTTCCAGCAAGTGAAACCGAATTGATTCAAAATCTCTACAAACTTGGAGCCCGAAATTGCGAAATCCACCTCAGCCAAGTCCTCGGTGAAGCGAAAGCCCCAAGTGGAGTAACGATGCCGACGTTCATGCCCGAGACTGCCTAATCGGATGCTTCCAAGAAACCTTGATCACTTGTTCAACCCCTCTTCGCAATAAGGAGGGTAGTCGAATTGGTCGCCATTCAAACGCGGGTCATTGTGCTCTCTTAGCTCGGCCATGAGCTGAGCACGTAACTTGGCTTTCACCGCTTTGTATTTCGTATCACCTGCCAGGTTATTGACCTGATGAAGATCGCTTTTCAGCTCATAAAGCTCCTCCGCCGGGCGGGCGCCGAAGCCAAGATTCCAATGATATTTGAACTCGGGCTTATCCCGGTTCAAAATCATCCAAGCTTTAGTCGGGCCAGCATCCACGTCGGCATAAGTCAGGCGGGTTTTTCCCGCAAGCTCGCTGAAAGTCATCGGGCCCTTTTCGAGCGCCAGCAAATCACCCATCGGAGCACGATCAGGAGTAAAGTTGATAATGTAGAGATGGTCGGCCGTCCGGATTGAGCGTATCGAATAAGGGAGCTGACGGTCACGCGCAGTTTCAACATGAACCTCTCGCCCAATTAAGGCCCAAGAACGGAGACCGGAATGATCTCCGGAACGCAACGCTGGGAGAAGATTTTCGCCGTGCATCGTGTCCGCCTTCTTTAGCCCAGCGGCCGCTAAGAAGGTGGGAGCGAGATCAATCAACGAAATCGGCTTCTTCAAAATCTGGGTGGATTGGATGTGCCCAGGCCAACGCGCCGCAAAAAGAACCCGTGCTCCAAAGTCATAACAATTCGTTTTGCCGCGCGGAAAACCAGGCGCGCCATGATCGCCCGAAATCACAATCAAGGTATTATCGTATTCCCCGGTCGCTTTGAGTTCCTCAAGGAGAATCCGGCAGCATTCATCAAATGCCATCGCCTCACCAAGGTAGTCAGCTAGATCCTCACGCACCACGGGAACATCAGGAAGGAATGGAGGCATTTTGCCCTTCAGTTTCTCAGGATTGAGATCCCAAAGATTCTTACCCGAGCCCCTCGTCCAAGACCGATGTGGATTTGTCGGATGAAAGTGATACATGAAAGGCTGCTTCTTATCTCGCTTCTCGAGGAAGCTCCGAAAATTAGCTCGGCACTCTTCATAAAGATCTTCCTTTCGTTTTGGAATCTCGCCGCCCTTGCTGACATATTGCGAAAATCCATTCACCTTGCGCCCCGCCTTGTTGAACTGCGGCCCAAATTTTTTCCCCCTCACATGATCCTTATGAGTTACCCCGATATGATACCCGCTCTTTTCAAGGATTTTTGCGTAACCCGAAATCTCAGCCCAGGGATCCGAAGCCTCTGGCCCGTGCCAACGATAATGGAGCTGCGAACAGGAACCATTAGTGAAAAAATGACGGCCTGAAATTAAAGACGCCCGGCACGGCGAGCAAGAAGGGGCCGAGACAAAAGCGTTAGTGGCTAGAACTCCTTCCCTAGCAATCCGGTCGAAAGTGGGCGTCGAAATGATATCGTTCGCCGAAGGCTGGTTCTTGGACGCATAAGCTGAGGCATAACGACCGAGATCATCCGCAAATAACATGAGAATGTTCGGCTTCTTATCGGCGCGGGCCAGCAAAGGGAACAACAAGAGGAGGGAGAGCGCAAAGTGTTTCATAAATTCAGTCAAAAGGTTTCCTGGAGCTGGTGCAATACCTAGAAGCATGACAACGTAACGACACAAGCCCAACTATCATCCCATGTCTCTGAAATCTATAATCCCTCCTTCTCGCTCCCTGCGATTCCTCAAGCTCTTTGCTCCTCTTTTCATCCTCATCTCGTCCGCCTGGTTCGCCTTTGGTGATAAAAAGCAAAACGCTCGTCCCGAAAAAGTCGGCTGGATTGAGCCTGTGCAAAAGGAGATTGAAGGCTGGAACGTGCACGTTGATCCCGCCCTCCTTGAGAATGGAGCGCATGCTGAAAAAGGGCGTAAAGCCCTCAAGATGCTCGCCAACCACCTTCAACGCATCTGTATTCTCCTCCCCGAAGAGCAACTCGCCAAAATGCAGCAAATGGAAATCTGGCTGGAAAACAAACATCCTGAGCTCACCGCAATGCAATATCACCCCGGTGCTGGCTGGCTCAAAGATCGCGGCTATGACCCTCGTCTCGCCAAAAAAGTTCATATCACTAATGCCTCCGCACTTTTCTCCCGCGATCAAATGCTCAAACACCCCGCCGTTATCCTGCACGAGCTAGCTCATGCCTACCACGATCAGGTTCTCGGATTCGGCGAGCAAACAATCATCGCGTCATATGATGCTGCCATGAAAAAAGGCATTCTTGAGAGAGTCAAACTTTTCACCGGTCGCACCGTCAGGCACTACGGCGCAACCAACCACAAGGAATATTTCGCGGAGGCCACCGAAGCCTACCTCTACCGCAACGACTTCTACCCATTCGTTGCAGCAGAACTTAAAGAGCATGACCCAAAAGCCTTCGCCGTCATGAAAAAAATCTGGGGGCCAGCTGCGGTGAAATAAAAACCGCAATGGCACAAGACCATTGCGGAAAAGTCTAAAATTGAAATCAGTCTATTTAATTTCCTTGATCCAAATATTTCGGAAACGCACATCTTGTCCGTGCTCCTGTAACTTGAGGGATTCATCACTTGAGCCATTTTTCACGCCACCATTGGCATGTTTCACGGGCACATTATCATGAACCTTAATGCCGTTCCACCAGAGGGTGAGACGAGCGGGCTCCTTCATCTTTTCGCCTTCCCATTCGCCGGCCTTGAAAAGAAAATGGTAGGAATGCCATTCACCATTCGGACGCCAGGCATTGCCCTTGGGGACATGCTCCATGCAAACCGCGCCGATTCCGTGAGGTCCGATCTTCCAGCCATATGGATCCGCGATATTTTTGCCCTTTGGTGATTCGATCTGCAGCTCGTGACGATTCTGCATGTAAACTCCGCTATTGGCATAGCCCCCGGCCTTGCCATCACCACGTGCGCCCATCATGACGAACTCCACGTGACCCTCGAAATCGTGATACTTTTTCTTGGTCACCAAGTCATGGGTTCCCCACCTCTTGCCACCATCGGTCATGAGCACCTTGCTGTCATCAGTGGGGCTCTTCACGATTTTCCAAGTAATGTCCATGTCGCTCTTAGGCCACATTTCCCAGTTCTTTTTAATCGATTCCATTGTGCCATCAAAAGGCGTGTCGGCACCTTCGGGAGCATTCACCCCAAGGTCTTTCGACTTGTCGTAACCCGCCTGTTCTTCGGGCTTCTTTGCATTGGCAACTGCTCCGATCAGAGAGAAAGTGGCACAAAATGAGATCAATTGTTTTGTCTTCTTCAGTTTCATGATTAGATGTTCTACGCTCCTGTAGGGGCTCTCTTATCGAAAAGCACTTTCGATAGAGTTTAATTTATGAATGCTTCGGTCCTCTTGGATTCAAAATTGGCGACAACATGGTCATCGTGGCTGGAAAACAATTATCCCCCCATTCAAATAAGCTTAGCTTTCACTGGAACAACGATCCTAGCAATCGCAAGAAAACGAACCTATTCCAGCGTATCACCCTAGCCAAGAAAGGACTCGATCACGCCCTTTTGATTCATGTGTGCCAAGCCGGTATCAATCGCACCATAGTGCTCGATTGAACTTCCGTAGGCATTCAAGATGGAAGTGTACCAATTCCCCAGAGTCTTGTGACCTTTCTTGCCATAGTGCGGCAAACGAATGTATTTTCCGGTGATATCAAGCTGGGAATTCTTACCAGACATTACGATGAACGGCCACTCTGTTCCCTTACTGTGGTGTGTCTCACCATTGTCAGGGAAGTAAAGAAGCATCGTATTGTCGAACATTGTGCCCCCGTCTTCGGGGACCGATTTGAGGCGACTGACTAAACGGTCAATTAGGCTCATATGGTGGCGGCGAACCTTCTCGCGCACCTCGAGCGCCTCAAATTTCCCAACCGGCTTTCCATGGCCTACGTCGTGTAGGTTCACGCTTTCTTTCTCGATGTCGGTGATCCCAGTGTAAATCGTTCCCAACTCGTCCGCGGTCAGGGTAACGACATTGGTCATACCTGAGATCAAGGTTGAAAGAGCAATCTCAGCATGGCCGATTTGGCGGTCCACTGTGTTAAGGTCGTCGGCAAAATATTTATCATCGAGGCGTGGTGCATGCTTACGAATGACATCGGACATCGCGTCCATTTTACGGTTACGCTCCCGGATGTTCTCGATCGAGTCTGAGTAGTTCTTTACTTTCGCTTTCTCAAGACCACGAAGCTCCTCGGCCATCGCCCCCTCGCCCATCGCCGCAAACTCCAACAGGCGTCGTTCAAGTTGATACTGAATCTTCGATTCTTTATCACCCGAAACAGATTTGAAGAGCTCCTCGATGGCAACTTTAGGTGATCCGAAAGCGTAGTTGGGCTGCTGTGGCCCACGTGCCGAAAAGCCTTTCTCAATTCCATTAATATTGCCGCGTGAATTTCCGCCACCACTCGGAAAACAGGCCAACTCAATATGCTCAAGCGAAGATGGAAAAAGCTTGGCGAGTTCAAAATCAACAGTGGCCCACTTGATAGAGCTGAGTCTTTCGTTCGCCTTGTAAACTCCGAGCGAAGACTGCCAAGTGTGGTGACCAGTGGTGCACATCTTACCCGAGAGTCCTTGGAGAATCGTCATCTCCCCCTTGTGCTCGCTCAGCGCGCCCATCCACTCCGGAAGCTCGTGATCATCCAACGAAACCTCGAAAGCTTCCTTACGTTTCTCCTTCTCAAGCTCTACCCCTTCAAGCGTTGAAGGAACGAGGGTGTTGGGCAACAACCCATTCCCTTTATGAATGAAGATGAATCTTCTGGGCGCCTTGCCTTTAGGGTTGGCCGCAAATAGGCCTGGAGTCATTGCCATCGAGCCAGCGCCCAATATGGATTGTTTTAGAAACTTTCTTCGGCTTTTCATTGGGATGATTGGGTTTCTTTTCGGTAAATGAACGAATCGGAAGTCAACAGCGAGATAATAACATTCTTAAAGCTGCCACCATTGTTGGCATAAGCGATCTCGGCATCAATCAAAGTTTGTGAGTCGGAAAGCAGTTCATTTCTGCCCATGAAGTAGCGGAAAGCATGCCGGATGATCGATTGGCGGACCCGCCGTGATTTGGCGAGACGATCGATTAAGTCATAAGCATCTTTTACTTCACCATCGAGCTTAGAGTCCCCCGTCCCTTTGAGGACCCCGGAGATGTTCAGAGGCTTGGTCTTGTAAACACTAGCTGAGGTTTTTCCGTTTCCCGCTTTCATCAAATTTTCAGGATGCTCCAGAGCCTCGGCAGTCCGAAAACGACCAAAATCATCAAACATTTCAAAGGTTAAGCCAAGGGGATTCATGTGGACATGACACTTCCAACATTCCTGCGGTGAGGTGACCTCGTCAAGACGCTCGCGAAGAGTCCTGTGATGATCCTCGGGAATTTGTGCATCCACCGTGATAGGGACGTCGGGAACGTAACCGGCAAGGAGCTTCTCACGGATCCACTTTCCTCTCCGGACCGGATCAGTTTCAGTATTTTGTGAATGAGCCAGAAGCCAGGCTGGATGAGTGAGGATCCCCTTACGATTTTGAATTTTGAATGGTTGTTTAACTTGAAAGTCCCAACCTTTTTGGCCGGTATCTCCCCCCCTCGATCCTGGGATGGGGGCAAGATTATAGATCTCGGAATACTGGTGACGAAATCCATGGGCCCAAGGTGGATTCGTGTAAGGTGTGCTACCTCGTCCAAAGGTGGACTCGAAATATCCCATAAGGCGAACGAGCGTGTTATCATGGCGTCCCTTGCCTTTTTTCTGTTGGGGAACTTTCAACCCTAGATTTTTCTTGAGGAGCAGTTCGTGTTTCAAGCTCACCTGCTCAGGTTCTTCCTGCCAAGGCTCGCTTTTAAGGACACCATAAGCTTCGCGCCATCGATCAATAATCGCCGCAGTTTGCTCGTTCGGGCGAGTGTGGTAGACAAAATACTCATCCGTGGTGAGGAGTTGCTCAAAGACGTTTTGATCCTTTCTTAAAATATGATCAACGATCTTGTCGGCCTCATCGATGACATGGCCGGAGGTTCCCGCCGTGCCACGCCCGGCATTTGAATAGAAGCCGCCACTTCGCTTGGTGTCCTTGAAGACCTTAGTCATGTTCGGATAGCCAAAAAACTCGCGGAAGAAACGGTTGATCTTGGGGTGTGAAACTTTATGAGAATTCAGACCTTTCCCGCTGACTTCTGGAGCACCCGGCCCCGCAAAGGAACTTTCATCGTTGAGCATCCGACTAACCTCACGGCGATAATCTTCTTTAGTATTGAGCCGGCCTTCCTTCGCCGCTTTGAGTAAATCCGCATCAGGATTTCGGTCACTGAGGGCATAAGCAATCGCATAGCTAGCCTCACGAGGAGACAACTTCATCCGTCCTGCTTCATCCACTTCGCCCGCCCCAAACTCATAACGGTACATGAATTCGGACTTTAGGAGAACACTCACTAGCATCTGGCGTAGCCCTTCGGTGTTACCCGCGAGAAAAATGCTTTCTTTGAGAAGCTTAAGGTGCCTCTCCAACTCCGACTTGTTTGCATCACGCTGTAAAACACACTGATATTGGGTGTGAATCGCGGCCCTCATTTCCGCTTCGGTTGGAGGAGATTTTTTGGTCACAATAAACTCAAAAGCTTCCGGAGTTTTACGAGGGCTCCACCTGTCCTTTGGGTTTGGAAACTCATTTGACTTAACCTCCCCATTCTTGACCCGCGCCTCACGAAGCTGCTTCTCTGATATCCAATCAGCATTAGTGAGCATCATTAGAAGATGCCCACCATCAAGAGTGGTTGTGTCATAATAACGCACGCCGGAATGGTCGGGAAGAATGACCGGAATCGTGACCCCATAAAAAGAACGCTGGCGGGCCCCTCCTTCGAGACCAAAAACCGCATTGATTCGCTCGATGAAGATTTGAGGACTTACCAACCATCGGCGGGCCTGAGTATACGGCTTTGCGACAATTTCCCCATTAAAGAGCTTTTCGTGACTGACATGATTCCCGTAATTGGGATAGCGCAATTTCCCCTCAAGGGTAGACGCATTATGCTTTTTGAGCTCTGCCGCAACCCACGATAACATCTTTGATCGCTCCGCTTCAGTGGGTTGCTTCTTCTTATTCTTGGGCGGCATTTGTCCAAGATAGAGTTGCTCTTGTACTCTATTGAGAACATCCAAGCGAGATTCTTGGGGCATCTGACCGAGTTCATCGAGTTGTAAGCCCCCTTTTTGTTCCCACTCGTCGTGGCAGGAGTAGCAATAATTTTCCAAGAGATCTTCGGCTCCAGATGCTTTCGCAGACAAGAAAGAGACCACAACAGCCCCGAAAACACAGCGGGATAAGGCCACCCTGTTCAAAAAGCCAACAATTTCAGAAGGAAAAATGACCATCTCTCGTGATGAACGATACGCGACTTATTCATAAAAAGAACACATAAGATCTTCTCTTTTGCGCCTAGGCACCGCTGAAACAGACCAAAACCCACCTCCCCGATTTTTTTTGTCACCTTTTGAGATAAAAAAGCGTAGAA
>DCQM01000049.1 GCA_002323895.1 Akkermansiaceae bacterium UBA1518 | reverse complement strand
TCTCAATTTTTCTTGATTTGGTATGCCAATATCACAGAGGAGACCCGCTATTTCCTTCTGCGAAATACTGAAAATTGGAACCTGCTGAGTTTGGCTCTTGTGTTCATGCACTTCGGACTTCCTTTCTTGGCGCTTCTACGTTCAGACGTAAAAAAGAGCTCGAAGTTCATGACGATTTTCTGTTTCTACATCCTTTTTATGCATGTCTTGGATGTTTATCACATGGTCATTCCTGAGCGTGGTCCTTCCGTAGGTCTTGTGATCGATCATCATCCTCATCTCTGGATTTCTGGTTCATGGTTGGGCGACATACTTGCTTTGGTTTTCGTCGTTAGTGCTTTTCTGTTTATTTACCTTCGGAATCTTACGTCTGCAGCTCTCTACCCTCATCGCGACCCTCGTATTCTCGAGTCCGCAAATCTTCACAACTAAAGGTCATGGATCATACCCGCGACAATCCTCTCAAACGCTTCAGTGCCTTCTGGATCGCCATTTTGTTGGCGACCTCTTTCGGTATTGCTCTCATTATCACCCAGCCCTTTGCACCGGACAAGACCGATAAGGCCTATGAAATGGTGAGTGAAGGCCGGCTCGAGATTAAAGATGGGATTGATCGTGCTCAGGATGATGCCCTCAACGAAGCTGCTCTTGCTGAAGCTCTTCAGGCACAGGCGAAGTCCTTTGACAAGAATACGGAAAGCAAGGGTAGCATGCCAGTTCCGGGTGCTGCACCTACTCCTTCCGAAAAACCCGCTGAATAATACTTTTCTAAGGCTCTAACCCGCACACTTTCATGGCTGAGAACAATTCTACCGCAGATTCCAAGGACGTCGTTTTACGCTCGTCGATTGATCGCTCTCTTCGTCATCCCGTGATGTTTTTATTCGCGAGTGGCGCTCTTTGGCTTGTGCTCTCCATCGTTCTTGGGCTGGTGGCTTCCGCTAAGAAGCACAACCCCGAGTTCCTAACCTGCTTTTCATGGTTGGACGCAGGAAAGGTGGACGCGGCTCATATGAGCGCAATGATTTATGGATGGGGCTTGCAGGCTGCTTTTGGAATCATCATCTGGCTCATGGCTCGGCTATCCCGTAAAGAGTGCACTGCTTCAGGGATTATTCTCTGGGCAGCTCATGTCTGGAATGCCGTAGTCTCATATGGAATAATTCGGATTATGATGGGTGAAGGTTCGGGTGTCACTTACATGGAATTTCCAAGTGAAGTTTGGCCTCTGCTGTTAGTTTGTTACACCACCATTACAATTTGGTCCTTGGTTCAGTTTCAGGTTCGCGATGCCGGTCATGTCTACGTGAGTCAGTGGTATCTCCTCGCGGGCCTACTTTGGTTTCCCTGGATTGCGGTGACCGCTTGGGTTTTTGTTTTTCTCATGGATGGCCATCCCCTAATGGTTGCAGGGGTAGCGGGGTGGTTTAAGGGAACCCTTTTCTCCCTCTTCTTCCTGCCGGTTGCTCTCGGCAGCGCTTACTATCTGGCTCCGAAGGTAACGGGTCGTCCAGTCTACAGTTACAATATCGCTCTCTTTGGCTTCTGGTCCCTCGCAGTATTCGGGCCATGGGCAGGGATGGAGAAGCTCTTCGGCGCTCCGGTACCCCAATTTCTTCCATACGCAGGGGCGGCCTCGATGATCTTGATTCTGATTCCCGCTATCGCGGTTGGTTACAATATAATCAAAACTGTGATCGGTAATAGCGAAGTTATTGCGGAAAGTCCTTCCCTTCGGTTTACGGCAGCTGGCGTTGTTCTTTTTCTCGCTTTTGGTGGCCTTTCGGTCCTGCTCCACACCGTTCCAGCCTTGAAGTTGACCCAGTTCACCTACACTGGTTATGGATTTGATATTCTGGGGCTCTACGGAGTATTCTCACTCTGTGCTTTTGGGGCGATTTATTTCATTGTTCCTCGAATTACCCGTCGTGAATGGCTTTCCCGCCGCTTCATTAAATGGCACTTCTTTTGTTCTATTTATGGTATCTCTTCTGTTGTTATTTGTGCGATTGCTGGTGGTTTGTCTCAGGGGCAAGGAATCGAGGATCTCAGCCAACCCTTTGGAACAATGGCCGAACGTGCGAGTCAGTTCAGTTGGGGAGTCACGCTTGCTTGGGCTTTTATACTTTTTGCCAATTTCTTCTTCTGCCTGCACTTGTTCCTGATGTGGGCCCGTCTTGGTCGTCGATCGTCACATCCAACGCTCCTTGATGCGCATCATCCGACGAGTCCGCATGGACCAGAGGGTGAGGTTGATAATTATAGTTCCGCTTCTGCTTAAATACCAAGTTTCCCATCAATTATGACTTTTAAAGCATTCATTATAGGTCTCTTAGCAACCTTCGGGATTCCTTGGCTGCTCTTGGTGGTCGTTCCATATTCAACGATGCGAAGTCTTGGCCCTGTGGAATATGGTAAGGATTCTGAGTTTACGGGGGCTTTCGTGCCTAAGCGCGATGGGCGTATTAAAGAGGGTTCTCGAATTTTTGGTCAGGAGGGTTGTGCTCTCTGTCACACTCAAGTCATCCGCCCAACCTACGCTGGGAATGATGTTCACCGAGGTGAGTGGGCCGGGCTTCGGAAGAGCAGTAGTGTAGACGAGGACACTCGCCGCGAGACCATCGCTCAAGATTTCCAGCAGGAGGATGTTGCTCACATCGGTCAAACAAGAGTTGGGCCTGATCTTTCTAACTTTGGACGTCGTCTTGAACACTACCTCAAGCTTAACAAGAGTAGTCGGACTCCGGAACAATGGGCCTTGATGCACCTCTACAATCCGAAAGCGGTCCCTCGCTACGAGGTTCCGGAGACTGGGGCGCAGATCATCACCGCTTGGAAATCAGCCTGCCCGCCAAAGTCGGGTTTGTTTGCTAAGGTCCAAGTAAATGGCGCAGGATATGGTAACTTGCCAGTCGATATCGAGGCGGGGATGGGCATCAAGCCCTCCGATCGTGCCCGGGCTCTTGTCAGTTATTTGCTTTCTCTCAAAAAGGACACTCTTGGGAACCCGCTTCCTGATGCTCTTAATTTTAATCCAAAGGCCCCTAAATCCGAAGAATAGTCATGTCTGATTCATCATCATCAAGTGACCTCCGTCCAGATTTGGACGAATCGATCAACGTTCAGGATGCTCACAGCGCTCTCAAGGGCGACCCGGCCGCCGGCCGGGAAAAGTCAGTACGTGAGAATGGAATGGAGGCTGTTTCTCTTTGGCTTGTCTTAATCTCTGCGATTGTGGTTTTAGCTGCTGGAGCAGTGATGGGCCAGGGTGGTTCGTTTTTTGGATATAGCGAGTTGGTTAAGGAAGGTTATATGAGGACGCCATCTCCGGTTCCGCAGGACGCGCCTAAGGTGCCAATCGCAGCTTTGGCCTTGTTTCAAAAGGAAGGCAAGAAGGTTTACGGCACCTGTGTGGCTTGTCACCAAGATAGCGGGCTTGGCCAAACCGGCCAGTTTCCGCCTCTCGCCGGCTCCGAGTGGGTTCTGGGAAGCACTGAGGCGCTTTCCATGATTATTCATAATGGGGTTGCCGGTAACATCGAGGTTGCAGGAACTCAGTATAACGGAAATATGAGTGCCTTCGGTGCGAATCTGAACGCTAAGGAGCTCGCTGCTTTAATGACTTATATCCGTACTTCTTGGGGTAACGATGCGAGTCTTGTTTCTCCATCTATGGCCGCTAATGCTTTAGAAATTTCAAAAAAGCGTGGCGGCGCTCAAACAAGTGCTGAGGAGCTTAAAAAAGAACATGACAAGATGCTTCCCGGTGACATCTTGGCACCAGACACCATGTTGGACCCCGAAACTTGGGAACCAATTTCAACCGAGGAATAATCTTAACACCGACCATCGAAATCACTATGAGTGCGGAAGCCCACGAACATCACGACGATCACCATCATGTTCTTCCCTGGTGGAAGAAGTATTTCTTTTCAACAGACCACAAGACAATCGGGATTCAGTATGGCCTAGCAGCTGGAGCCTTTTTGCTCTTTGGCTTTTTCCTGATGATTGTGATGCGGTGGAGCATCGCTTACCCTCATGAGCCTCTTCCAGGTTACCTAAGTTGGATGTTTACCGATGGATGGAAAGCCCGCTGGCTGGATGACGGAAAAGTAACCGGAGAGACTTATAATATGTTCGGCGCCATGCACGGTACAATTATGGTCTTCCTTGGGGTCGTGCCTCTGGGATTTGCGGCCTTTGGAAATTACGTTACGCCTCTACAAATCGGTGCTCCAGACATGGCGTTTCCGAAGCTTAACATGGCGAGTTTTTGGGCGTATCTTGCTGGTGGACTCGTAATGTGCATGAGTTTCTTTATGGAATCTGGTGCTGCTAAGTCAGGTTGGACAAACTACTCGCCTCTAGCTGGCTATGCCGACAAACAGATCGTGAACCAGTTCTTAGCAGGTCAAACGCAATGGCTCATCGGTTTGGTCTTGTTAATCACATCATCGCTTCTTGGCTCGGTGAACTTTGTCACGACGATCATTCAATTAAGGGCAAAGGGCCTAACTTGGATGCGGCTTCCATTTTTTGTCTGGGCGATGCTTGTGACTGGTTTTCTCCTCTTGCTCGCCTTCCCGCCGCTTGAGGCCGCTGGAATCATGCAGCTGATGGACCGTGTTGTTGGTTCGAGCTTCTTTATGCCTTCGGGTCTTTATTCTGCTTCGAGTGGAGCAGCCATGGATCTCTCGGGATCGGGTAGCCCCCTTCTCTTCCAGCACCTCTTCTGGTTCCTAGGGCACCCCGAGGTTTACGTCCTCCTACTTCCCGCGATTGCTTGCGTAGCCGAAATCATTCCGTGCAACACGCGGAAGCCACTTTGGGGATACAAGCCAATGGTGTGGGCGCTCATTGTCCTCGGTTTCCTTTCCTTTATCGTTTGGGCGCACCATATGTATCTCACTGGAATGGGTCCCGTGATTTCAACTTTCTTCCAAACCACGACAGTTTTGATTTCGGTGCCTTCGGTTATCTTGCTCACTTCGATGATCATTTCGCTCTGGGGTGGTTCAATCCGCTTTACGATGCCCATGATTTGGGCTGCGGCTTTCCTCCCAATGTTCGGCATCGGTGGCCTCACCGGTCTACCGTTAGCCTTTAACCTCGCCGACCTTCACCTACACGATACGTATTATGTGATTGGGCACTTCCACTACGTGGTGGCTCCTGGAATCCTCTTTGGTCTGTTCGCGGGTATCTATCACTGGTATCCTAAGATGACTGGTCGTTTCTTGGATAATTTCCTCGGACACCTCCACTTCTGGCCTTCTTTAGTCTGCATGAATCTTCTCTTTTTCCCGATGCTGACGCAAGGAATGGCCGGGTTCCACCGTCGTTGGTATAACGGAGGAGAAGGGTATATTGAAAAAGGAGCTGAAGGAGTCAACGTCTTTGGCCTCACTGTTGCTGAGAAAATTTCGCTTAACGAAATAATGACTGGTTCTGCAATCGCTCTCGCTGTTTTTCAGCTGCCTTTCCTTGTAAATATGTTCATCAGTTACTTCTGGGGTAAAAAGGTAACAAGTGACAATCCATGGGATGCAACCACTCTTGAGTGGGCCACTCCAACTCCTCCGGGACATGGTAACTTTACTTTTGATCCTGCGATTTATCGTGGGCCATACGAATATAGTCGCCCCGACCACGATTCTGATTTCTTCCCGCAGTGGGAAGAGCCGAAACGCGATGCCCCAGCTGAAGAGGCCGAGGCGGAACCTGAAAAGGAAGCGACCGTGGTCTAGTGCCGAACAAACTTCCACTGAATAACTTCTTCTTGATCCATGGAAATTCCATTTATTGTCAACGCCCGTAAAGACACCGGTCTCTTCAACTCGAAGGTAGGTATCTGGCTATTTCTAGCTTCCGAAGTCACTCTGTTCGGTGGTTTGTTTTCGGGTTATTTGTTCTTACGGCTTTATGCTGATTATCCATGGCCGGAGCGGGCGCTTCCTGTTCTCCCTGGTTTAATCAATACTTTCGTTCTGATTGGGTCCTCGGTCACTGTTGTATTTGCATGGGCTGCCTTAAAGATGCGGGAATGGCGGAAGTTTCAGATCTACATGGCAATCACACTTGTGTGTGCCGGCCTTTTCATGGTGCTCAAGGGGATTGAATACAACGCCAAGTTCGGTCACCAGGCGGTTCGTCTTCAAGGAGGGGGGCCAGTACAAGATAACGCTATCGTAGAGGGCCACTTGCATTATGCCGAGCTGAACGACGAGGGGCTCATGGTCGAGGTTGATGAGGACCGGAAAAAGGAAGATGGAGTGTTTAAGGCAAACCGCGTTTTGATGGAAGTGTCGGAATTGACTTTCGTCCTGACACGCCCAACTCATGAGGCTTACGTGGAGGAGATTATCGAGCAGGCTGGCGAGCGCAAAATTTCCCTCGCCGAACCTTATCAAGTAATCGACAAGGATGAGCTCAATGATGGTAAAATGAATCGTGATCAGCT
>DCQM01000116.1 GCA_002323895.1 Akkermansiaceae bacterium UBA1518 | reverse complement strand
TAGCGGATAGCCGAAATGGGGCGGACGTAATCGTAGTGCTCCTTCACTCCCCAGATGGCGACTGCGGTATTATGGAGAGCAGAATTCAGAGCAAAGTAGAGTTTGAGCTCCCATTCGAGAGTTTCTAATACTGGGCCTTTACGGGCGATTTTTAAATCCAGAGAAGGATTCGCGATTATCATATCCGTGACTTCGTTGGCTAGGACATTCCAGTGCCCCGGAGGGGTCTCCGACTCTGGTCCATCGGCCCAAAATTCTGCGGCACAGCGTCCGAAATCAGCGTGAAGGACTTCATTGCTAGGATAAGGAAGACCCGTTTCGGGGTTGACTGGATGTCCGGTGCCATCGTTTGTCCCAAGAGGATTATTTCCTCGTGCTGATGGTGAGAGGTTGATGGTAGCGGAATTGGAGGGATCAAGGAGGGCCGAGTATTCCAGAACTTCAACTGCATTATTTTTGTAATCAAGGTCGCCGCTTCCTCCCAATTTTGGTGGAGCGCCTGGATCGAAGTAAAGACCGTCGGAATTTCGGTCGGAGGAAAATAAACCAAAGGCCCTCACACTTCCCCAGTGTGGGCTGACAAATCGTTGAATTTTTGAAGCAATTTGACCATTCTGGGTGAAGGCAACGCTGAAGGCTAGAGGCTGCCATCGATTCAGATCAGACCAACCGTTGGGAAAGAAGGAAGCAGTGTCATTTGTCTCCAAAATGAGCGGGGAATTTACTGGGATATAGTTCGTGTCATCGCGGTAGCCGGCAAGTGTACTTTCATTGGCCCCGTCTTCCTTTCCATGACTGATGATCGCGGCTGCAATCTTGTTTCCGATGGCTGAAGGAGAAGGTCCAGTCGTTGAAGTCTCTGCTTTATCATATCCAAGGGCGCTCAAGCGGAGATCTAGGGCAGCTAGAGTGATGGAGGAATTTGTTGAGAAGGTGTAGCGGTATTTGAGAACTCGGTAGGCTGCGTAGCTGATCGCTTCATGGCGTGCCATTTCTACCGTGTATCCGTCGGGAATTATGGCGCGGTCGTTGTGAAGATAACCTATCGCTTTATCTTCGTAAGCAGCCCAGGCGTCCCACATCGCCACGGAAAGATGAAAGAGATTTCGTGAGTGGATGGTTGGCGCCGGAAAGTCGATACGAATAGCCGCGAGGGCTTCCTCGTTCCACTGCCGAGCAACGCTTTTCGCCCGTGCAAAGGATGAAAATCCCAAAGAGCTAAGAAGAAATATTATGGTTCGTTTCCTTACCAAGCCGAAATTGTTCCTCCGCACCCTTGCATGATAGACCCATTCTTTAACTGGGTAAACTAGAACTTGGATTGAGACGAGAGTTTTGGACGGAAATCCTTGAATGTCTCTTGCCATCAGTTTTTTGATTCGTAAGCCTTAAATGTATGAGGTTTCTAGCCCTTGCTCTTTTTTCTTTGGGTCAGTTATTGGCTGAGTTCAGTGCACCGCGGCTCTATTGGACGGATAAGGACTTGGGATTGATCCAAGCGTCCGATCCTAATGGTGGGAATAGAGAGACTATTATGAGCGGCCTCTCTGATCCGCGCGGGATTGCCGTTGATACAGATCAGGAGAAGATTTTTTGGGCAGTTCATGAAGTAAATGGGGCGATTTGGTGGGCCGATTGCGATGGAACGAACGCTGAAGTTTTTATTGGTTCATTGGATGAGCCGGCAGATCTCGAACTTGATAGCGAGAATGGTTTGATCTATTGGATTTCAGAAGGATCAGGGCAGATTCGAAAGGCCAACCTTGATGATGGTCGGGAAGTTACGGTTGTTCTCAGCGGGCTGATTCGACCCTATTATCTCGCTCTAGCCGATGGATTCGTTTATTGGAGTTACTTTAATAGTGGGGTGGTTGAGCGGGCCTCAGCCGAGAGTGGAGCGGATCGGGTAGTTGTAATTTCGGGGCAACAACGGGTGCGGGATATTGAAGTCTTTGATGGGGTGATCTATTGGTGTGATCGAAATTCCAGTGAGCTACGAAGTCGTAAGGTAAATGGGGCCGGCAGTGGAACGCTATTGTTTTCGGGTGGAATTCTGGACCGTCCTCATGGGCTAGTAATCGACCCGGAATCCGGGACGATGTATTGGACAGATACCGAGACTCAATTGATTGGTTCTAGCTCTATGGATGGAAGTGGTTCGACTATTTCTATCGTGTCAGTGGGGTTAGATGGTCCTTGGGCTATTGATTTAGCCAGGCCCATTCCCCTGGCTAACCCTTATGAGGCTTGGCAAAGAGAACAGTTTCTGAGTGATGATCTCACTGATCCGAGGAAGGAACTTTTGGTGTGGGGAGCTAGTGCCGATCCAGATAGCGATGGAGCTAACAACCTTCTTGAGTATGCCCAAGGAACTGATCCTAACTCTGTTTTAAGGGAAACTGGGATGATGCCGGTGGTGGTGGGGCAAAAGATTCAAATTGTCTTTCGGGTAAGGTCTGATGATCCTGCATTAGCTTTCACTTTTGAAGCGACCGATGATCTTTTTTTCGGTCTTTGGAATCGTGATCTATTCGAAGAAGTTGGGAAGCGGGTTCCTGATCCAAGAGATCATTCTTATCAGTTTATCACGATGGAAGCTGATTTGGCATTGCTTCCCAAAATTTTTGCTAGGCTACGGGTAAGTCGATAAAAATTGCCCGAAAATTAGAGTGAGTTACTCTCACGGAGTGAAAAAATTCCTAGGGACCTTATTCATTATTTTGCTGTCTTCTAGCTTTGCGTTAAGCGAAGAAAAGTGGCCCCAGTTCCGAGGGAGTCAGGGGGTTGCGGCGATTGATAGTGCGACTTTACCTTTGAAGTGGAGTGCTGATGAAAATGTCAGATGGAAGACTGAGTTACCAGGTCCAGGGAGCTCTAGTCCGATCTTCTGGGGCAACAAGCTCTTTGTAACTTGCTATACTGGATATGGTATTGATGAGAAAGAGGTTGGTAATGCTGATAAGCTGAGCCGCACTCTTTTGTGTCTTGATCGCAACATTGGGAAGATTCTTTGGAAAGAGGAGGTGTCTCTAGTAAATCCAGAGGATGACTATCGTGGATATTTGACCGAACATGGATACGCGAGTGCCACCCCGGTGACTGACGGCAAGCATGTTTATGCCTTCTTTGGTAAGTCAGGCGTCCACGCCTTCACGGTTGCTGGTGATAAAGTTTGGAGTGAGCAGGTGGGGAATTCTTCTAGTAATCGCCGATGGGGTTCTGCCGCGAGTCCGATTTTAGTAGGCGATCTGCTTATTGTGAATGCCGCTGATGAGGCCCGAGCGATCATCGCTTTTGATAAGGCAACTGGAGCTGAGAAATGGCGCTATGAAGCGAAACAATTAGAACTAACTTATAACACGCCAACCGTCCACACTCCAAAGTCCGGGAAGATCGAGTTGGTGATCGCAGCACCAAATGAGATATTCGCGCTTGATCCCAAAACTGGCAAGAAGCTGTGGTGGGCAAAGTCCGAAATCCCGGGGAATATTTCGCCCTGTGTTATCAGTGAGGGGGAGATTCTTTTTACGACGGGTGGGTATCCGCGGAATGGGTCAATCGCGATCAAAGGTGGTGGTTCCGGCGATATGACTGATAAGATTCTCTGGAAGAGTAAGACTTTCTCGTACGTTCCGAGTTCGGTTTGTAAAGATGGTCTCCTCTTTTGGGTGAACGACGAGGCAAGTGTCATTGCGATGGACCTTCTAAAAGGCGAAACTGTAACCAAACGGAGTGTTGCTGCGATCAAGCAACGAAAGAAGTTTAGCTTCTATGCTTCGACTCTACGAGTGGGTGATAGCCTCGTTGCCGTGAGTCGGAGAAATGGCACCTTTATCTTCGAAGCCGGTAGAGAAATGAAATTAATCAGAGTAAATTCCTTAGATGATGATTCGGATTTCAATGGCACTCCGGCTTTGGCAAGCGACGCGATTTACTTGCGCTCAAACAATGCGGTGTATTGCATCTCAAAGTAGTTGAAGATTCCTCTAGAGGTCAGATCTTTGTGTTTAGGCAATGAGAGGTTTGATGAGTTCACCATGGACATCGGTTAGTCGATAGTGGCGGCCTTGAAACTTAAAGGTGAGTTGTTTATGATCAACCCCTAAGAGGTGGAGGATGCTGGCGTGTAGGTCGTGAACGCTGACTGGATCTTTAGTGATGTTGTAAGAATATTCGTCAGTCTCTCCGATCGACTGGCCTGGGTTGATCCCTCCCCCAGCGAGCCACATTGAGAAGCAACGTGGATGGTGGTCGCGCCCGAACCCGTTCGGAGTGAGATTTCCTTGACTGTATACGGTTCGGCCAAATTCTCCTCCCCAGACGATGAGGGTGTCGTCAAGGAGTCCGCGTTGTTTGAGATCGGTGAGAAGGGCTGCCGATGCTTGATCGGTTTCCTTACAACGTTGCGCTAATTGCTTGGCGAGCCCGCTGTGAGTATCCCAGCCACGGTGGAAAAGTTGCACGAAGCGAACCCCGCGTTCACTGAGCCGGCGTGCCATTAGGGCGTTGTGAGCGTAGGTGCCAGGCTTACGAGCATCTTCGCCGTAAAGCTTGAAAGTGCTGTCGGGTTCGCTGGAGACGTCGGTAAGTTCGGGTACTGACATCTGCATGCGATAGGCCATCTCATATTGGGCAATCCGAGTTTCGATTTCAGGGTCGTAGAATTCCTGATGGTGAATACGATTAAGCGCGCCGATCTGATCGAGGGTTTTACGGCGAAGATCAGTAGAAATACCTTCGGGGTTATTGAGGTAGAGGACTGGATCTTTTCCAGAGCGGAAGCGGACGCCCTGATGTTTTGAAGGAAGGAAACCTGCTCCCCAGAGCCGGTCGTAGAGAGCTTGGCCGGATCGGTTGGAGGTCATGGCCACAAAGGCGGGAAGGTTGGCGTTTTCGCTGCCAAGTCCGTAGGAAAGCCAGGAGCCGATGGAGGGGCGTCCGGCAAGTTGGAATCCAGTCTGAAAAAAGGTGATAGCCGGGTCGTGGTTAATGGCCTCGGTGTGCATGGAGCGGATGACGCTGATGTTGTCAGCAACTTTGGAGAGGTGTGGCAGAAGGTCGGAGTTGAGCCACTGGCCGCTTTGCCCAGCTTGCTTAAAATTAAATGTTGATTTGGCGACTGGGAAAGAGGTTTGTCCGGCTGTCATGCCGGTGAGACGTTGGCCATTAAAGACCGATTTAGGGACTTCTTTACCGTGAAATTTCTCGAGCTGTGGCTTGGGGTCGAAGAGGTCCATCTGCGGAGGTCCTCCGCTTTGAAACAAGTAGATGATGCGCTTGGCTTTCCCTGGTAGGGTTCTTGATCTTTCGGCAATGAGCGATTGATTGAGCAAGGAGGCGAGTGCCACTGAACCTAATCCGTGTGAACTCTTTTCAAGAAAATGGCGTCGTGTCATTTCATTCATGGCTATTCCTTGGTGATCACTTCGTCGAGGTTGAGAAGGACATTGGCGAGAGTAGTATGAGCAGCGAGCTCGATAGGGTTGAGGTCTTTGGGAACTGAGGAAGTGCCGATCTTTATCAGAGATGTGGCGGCATCTGGATTGGCTTTGAAGTGAGCAAGATACGTACGAAGACCCTGCGTTAGGATTTCTTTTTCGTCGGGCCGAGGGGTTCGCTGGGTTACAAGTTGAAAGGCATGGCTGATGGGTTTTTTGGGTTTTTCGCGGAGGATGCGCTCGGCGAGTTTGCGCGCGGATTCAACAAAGGCGGTTTCATTTAGGAGGGTGAGAGCTTGAAGTGGGGTATTGGTTCTTTTGGTTCCGACCCAGCAGGCCTCGCGGTCGGCGGCGTCGAGCACTGCCATGGATGGTGGATTCACGGTTCTTTTCCAGATGGTGTAGAGGCTTCGGCGGAAAAGGTCTTCACCGGTCGATTGCTTGTATTTTTGGCCCATCGACATTTCGATCCAAAGGTTTTTGGGTTGATAGGGGCTAACTGAGGGGCCTCCAACTTTTTCGACGAGGAGTCCGCTGAGGGCGAGAGCTTGGTCACGGATGACGTGGGAAGGGAGTCGTTGTCGGGGACCGCGAGCGAGCAGTCGATTGTGAGGGTCAACCTCAAGGAGTTTGGGGGTGAGGTTGGATTGCTGCCGGTAGGTGGCACTCGTCACAATGAGCTTTTGAAGATGCTTTATGTCCCAGCCCGAACGAATGAATTCGGTGGCGAGCCAGTCGAGGAGTTTGGGGTGGGAGGGTTTTTCGCCCTGAACTCCGAAGTCTTCGGACGTTTTGACAAGGCCGGTCCCGAAGTATTTTTGCCAGTAACGGTTGACGGTGACTCGGGCAGTCAGCGGGTTTTCGGGCGAGGCGATCCAGCGCGCGAGGCCAAGGCGATTACGAGGAAGGTTTTTGGAGAGTGGAGGCAGGATATCAGGAACGTCTCGGTGCACTTTTTCACCAAGGGCATGATAGACGCCGCGTTTACGGATGTGTGTTTCCTTGATCGTGAGATTTTCCTTCATAACCATCGTGGTTGGAAACGCTCGAATAAACTGATCCCGTTTGGTTTCAGCAGCGATCAGTTTTCGATGAGCTTCTATGGCAGGGCCTTGCTCGAGGAAAATAGTTTGGGCTTTGGCTTCCGGGTTTCCGGCTAGAGTGAGAATTTCTCGGGGCTTTAATGGTCGGTCGTAGACACGGAGGTCACGGAGGTCACCTTTCAGGTAATCGTCGGGATATCCGCCAAGCCGCAAAGGAGAAGTCTTCTTAGCTGATCCTGTATTGCTGTTGGTGTTGTGCAGGACTTTTAGTCGGGCTTCTCTTCCGTTAACGAAGATGTGCTGGTTGGTAGCACGAAGTTGTCCGTGGAATGTCAGGGTAAGGTGAGTCCACTCATTTGCTGGAATTTTTTCAATAGTTTCGACCTGAGCAACTCCGGCGATCCATCGGGTGATCACACTGAAGCGGAGATGACCATCTTTGAATTGCAAGTTCATCCCGGTGCCGCGTGCATTCTTATCGGTTTGATGAGAGATAATGGTCCCTGATTTCACCTCAGAGGGTTTAACCCAGAGGGAAACAGAGTAGCGACCGAGTGGAGTGAAGACTTGGAAGCGGGTGGGAGCATTTTTTTTCTTTGTAAGTGGCACGCTCTTAATATCGATGGATTGAGTACCATCGAAGGAAAGGACTTCGGGAGGATGTTGGTAATTGAGCCCGCGGTTAACTAGACTTTCGGCTTTATCGAAATCCGCTTGCTGATTCGGTAGTGTTTTTGCAATGGCGTCGATTTCTTTTTGAGCGGCCAACACCTTTGCTTCGAGAAGCGCAAGTTGAGCCTGTTGAGGTTTAGTGGGAGCTGGGATGTAGGGTTCCGAGTTCCCTGCTTTAATGGCACGTCCGAATTCGGGGATGTTGTTAAAGAAGGCGAGCATCTCGTAGTAGTTTTTCTGCGAGATTGGGTCGTATTTATGATCGTGGCAGCGGGCGCAGCCCATCGTAAGTCCGAGGAATACGGTGCTTGTGGTATCAACTCGGTCGACCGCATTTTCGAGCAGGAACTCCTCGGGAACGAGGCCGGCCTCTGAATTGTAGCGATGGTTTCGGTTAAAGCCGGTTGCAATTTTTTGATCGAGAGTGGCGTTGGGGAGAAGATCGCCTGCAATTTGTTCGATGGTAAATTCATCGAATGGTTTGTTCTTGTTGTAAGCTTCGATCACCCAGTCGCGCCAACGCCACATGAAACGTGGGCCGTCGAATTGGTATCCATCGGTGTCTGCGAATCGGGCTGCTTCGAGCCAAGGGAGAGCCATTGTTTCTCCATAGCGGGGAGAGGTGAGGAGCCGATCGACGGCGCGTTCGTAAGCACCGCTTTCTTTATCTGAGAGAAAAGATCGGATTTCTTCAAGAGTGGGAGGGAGGCCAGTAAGATCGAGGGTGACGCGGCGGATGATTTTTTTTCGGGAGGCTTCGGAGGATGGTGAAAGGTTTTCTTGATCGAGAGTGTGAAGAATAAAGTGATCGATAGGATTTTCCGGCCACTCTGAGTTAGAGGGTTTCGGCAGCGGAGGTGAAAGTGGCTTTACAAAGGCCCAGTGATTTTCCCACCTAGCTCCTTCCTTGATCCACTTTTGGAGAGTTTGTCTTTCGCTGTCAGTGAGTTGCCGGTGCGCATCTGGGGGAGGCATGATCTCGTCCGGATCCTCGTTTAAGATACGGAAGACCAATTCGCTTTCATCAGGATTACCCGAAGCAATCGCAGGAAAGCCATCACGATTAGCCTTAGCTTCCTTCTCTACGTCTAATCTTAGGTTGGCCTCGCGTGTTTCGGAGTCGGGTCCATGACAAGTGAAGCAAGCGTCCGAGAGAATGGGGAGGACGTCGCGATTAAAACTGATGTTCTGCGCAGTTCCTGAGCTCGCAGAGAAAATCAAGGTTAGGAGGGTTCGAGAGAGTAATGGCACCACTTGATTTACGGTCCTGCTGACTACAGAATTCCACGAAAGATTTATTTTGAAAGCGCGGGCTATTTTCACCAAGAAGAGAGAAGGTTACGTTCAGTTGTAGCGGGGAGTTTTTAAATGGCCATTGTTGTATCGGCTGGAGCTCCTGGGTTTTGACCGGGGGTTACTAGGCGTAGCGAAAGAGGCTAGCAATGAGGCCAATGAGACCTCCACAGACTCCACCCCAGACAACGAGCCAACCCAAGTGAATACGGATCATTTGCTGGATGATTTCTTTGACCATGGTTGGCGTGAGCTCTTCAAGTCGTTTTTCAACGATGGCGCTGACGCGGTCAAGGAGCCCAGAGTGATCGCTCGCTCCTCCGTTTGCAAGGGCTTGAAGTTTTTCCTGAAAGTCATGGGATGAAACGATCTCTTTTACTGAGCTTCTCATTTTTTCAACAAAGTCGGGCTTGATGGGGTCAAGCGCAGCGGCCCCTCCAAACATGGCGAGGGCGCCCCCGAATTTTGAATTCATCACTGCCTTTTTTAGAGCTTCGAAAGTTGGGTCTAAATCAACCGAATCAATCAAGGGTGAGAGGTCGACCCCGGCTTTATCGCCGGGCTGATTTCCTTTGAAGAATCGAGCCACGTTCTCTGTCGTGAAAAACTGCTTCATGATGAGGCGGTGTATGCCTTCTTTGAAATCTTCAAAGCGGGCGGGGATAACACCTGATCCGTAAAAGCCAGGAACCTTTTCAAATAGCATGTGGATGGCTAGCCAGTTTGTGAGGGCTCCTGAGAAAGCGAATAATCCGATATTAAGAAATGGATCACGAAAAGGAGCGGGAAGAAAGTAACCGGTGACCGCAAAGAGAATGGCGACGAGATTAGTGACTAGGCTTTTGTTAAAAAAAGGGAGCTGGCTTAGCATCGGTTCAAGAGCATGGTTTGTGGCCCTTTAATACGGGGGGACATTATGTTTCTTCAATAGCGCTTTTTGATTTCTTTGAGATTGGCTGTTACTGTTTCAGCGGTCTTATAGTAGTTGACATCTAAAATAGGTTTTGCAGTAGGCTAAACTAGTGGCAAAATCTCGAGATTTACATCAAATGACACGCTTTCGTTTTCTGGAAATGAAGTGTTAGCAAACCACTTGTGATAAGAGCTTCGATGTTCCAAGGTCCTTGTCAACAGATGCCCAATAACGAAAGTCTCATTAAAATCGAACCCCTTTCGGGTTCGCGGAGAGATCGTCTTCGGTTCGTGCAATTTTTGTTCGATCTTTATCATAATTCCCCTTTGTGGGTCCCGCCGTTGATTCGCGATGAACTCAAGTCTCTTGATGCTAGAGTTAATCCTGGATTGGAGAATTGTGAACTCCAACTTTGGTTAGCTATACGCAATGGTAGGTGTGTCGGACGGATCGCAGGAGTGATTAATCGTCGGGATAACGAACTCCGTAACGTGGAGGCGGCGCGATTCTGCCTGTTGGATTTTGAAGATGATCTGGCAGTGGCGAGACTTCTTTTGGAAACTGTCGAGAACTGGGCAGTGGAAAAAGAAATGACCCTTCTTGAAGGGCCTTTTGGGCTAACTACTTTTGAGCGTTCGGCGGTGCTCGTTGATGGTTTTGATCGGCTTCCAACTGTTGTTTCCTCGTATAACTTCCCTTATTATGGTCCGGCCATTGAGGCGTGTGGCTTCGCTAAGGAAGTCGATTATGTTGAGCACCGTTTTAAGCTGCCTCCTGAGCTGAACTCGAAATACCAGCGGGTTGCTCAATATGCTTTGAAGAAAAAAAAGCTTCGTTTGGTTGAAAAGAAATCAGTGAGTGAATTACGCCCACTGGGGCGTGAAATTTTTCAGATGATTAATGCTGCCTATTCGGATCTTTACGAATTCACGCCAATGACAGATGGCGAAATCGATGCTCTAATTAAAAAGTTTTTCAACCTTATCGACCCGCGCTTTGTGAAATTGGTAGTCGATACAGAAGACAAGATCGTGGCCCTAGGGGTGGCTATGCCTTCGTGGTCTGGTTTAATGCAGAAATTACAAGGTAGGATAAGACGTATTTTTCTAGCTTGGTTGGGTGGGCAACTAAAAGGGAGCTGCGATACGCTTGATCTCTATTTAATCGCGGTCACGCCAAAACTTCGTAACGCTGGGTTGAACGCGATTGTTATGCAGGAGATGCACCAGTCTGCCGCCGCGGCTGGTTTCAAATGGGTGGAAACGAACGGCGAACTCGAGACGAATTCACAAGTGCTCTCGCTTTGGAAAGATATCGAGCACGAGACCCACAAGCGCCGCCGAATCTACTCGAAGGCGCTTGCGTCCTGATAATTTTAGTCCGTTGTAAAGGGGGAAGCTGGAAGGCCTTCCTTATTGTAAAGATTGATACCGACAGGGTTAGATTCGTAACCGAAACGGACGTGCTGTGGGTTCTTAACTTCGTCGTGCCAAACCACAACATCTTCGCCGTCGATTTTGGCTTTAGCCCAGTGCCACTTCCCGGCTGTATCTTGAATAGAGAAACGGGCTAATTCTGCGCCCTTGGTTTCTTTCATTGGGTCTAAGCCTTTCTTCTCCCCGGTCGTGAGGCCGGAGCCGACGTAGTCGAAGGAAACTCTGATCGTAGGTCCTTCTTTTTTCATTGATTTGTAGAGTGGTCCGGAGGGAACAAGGTTCTTGTTATAGTCTTTCGCGAGAGCCCAAAGCGCGAGGCGTTTGCCAACGTCCTGTTTGTTCTTAGGGTGAATGTCTTTCGCGTTTCCGATGTCGATGATGACTGCCATTCCTGTTTTAGGAAGTCGTAGCGCGCGGCGTTGTCCTTCGCGAACTGGGCCCCAGCCACCACCTTCGGGTTTGTCTCCGGGGTTTTGGAAATTGGCGAGTTGAACCCAGTAAAAGGAAAGGTCTTCGTTATCGAAGGCCGAGCGCCATCCTTTCACGAGGCCCTCCTTGAGGTGGTCGTAGCGGAGTCCATCACCGGCGTTGGATTCACCCTGATACCAGATTGCACCACGTGCGCTGAGTGGCGTAAGTGCATGAACCATTCCGTTGTAGATTTGCACAGCGCCGCCTTTAGGATTTGCTTTCTTACCCTCTGCGCGAGCCTTGGCAACGGCATCAAGATTCTCGACATAGTCCTTTAGGTTGGGAACTGATTTGAAACCGGCTGGTGGAGTCCATGGTTCGATGCGAGTGCCGCCCCAGTTTGTCCCAACAAGGCCGATAGGAACGTTAAGTTCCTTTTGGAGTTCGCGCCCAAAGTAGTAGCCAACTGCGCTGAAGCCAGGAATGGTCGCCGGCGAGCAGATCTGCCACTGACCCCGGGGATCTTTTTCAGGCTCCGGTTTTGCTACGTGCCCAGGGACATTAAAGAGGCGGATTTTCGGGTGATTTGCTGCTGCAATTTCTTCCTTAGGATTGAGAGAGCGGTTAACCGCCCACTCCATGTTAGATTGTCCTGAGCAGATCCAGACTTCTCCGAGAAGGACGTCTTTAATTTCGACTATATTCTTACCTTTAATAGTCATGGTATGGGGCTTGTTGTCTGCCGTGAGAGATGGGAGATCAACCCGCCAAGAGCCTTCGTTCGTTGCGGTTGTTTCCAAGGTTTTGCCGCCGAGAGACACACTAACACGTTCCCCGGGATCGGCGGTTCCCCAGACACGGATCGGCGCTTTTTGCTGTAAAACCATATGGTCGCCAAAGACCTTTGAAACGCTGACATCCGCTGAGGATGGAAATATGGCCGCTAGGAAGAGAGTTGCTGAGAGATGGTGTCGTATGTTCATAAAAGATTCAGATTAAAGATAGTCGTCCAAACGATGTTCTCTTTCATGGAGTTGTGGAATTTTCTTCTTATCTCTAATTTAGATTGAGTTTCCTCCGAAAGGCTCGCCAAGAGTTCGATCAATCACTAGAACTTTGGGATGAACAATCGTCGCCAATTCATTAGCACGGCCTCTGCAGCTGCACTTGCAGGTCATTTACGGGCCGAAAGTCGACCGGGGCAGAAGCTTAGGGTGGGGATAATGGGCCTTAGCAGAGGAAAAGCCCATATCAACAATTTTGCGAAGCTAGAAGGCGTTGAGATTGCCTATGTTTGCGATGTTGATCAGAGTCGTCTTGCGGCTGGAGCGAAATATACAGCTGACCGCCAGAAGGGTAATCTTCCCAAAGCAGTCACCGATTTCCGTCGTATTCTTGAGGATAAAGAGGTCGATATTCTATCAGTCGCAGCTCCAAATTTCTGGCATGCCCCTGCCACGATTCTTGCGTGTGACGCGGGGAAGCATGTCTACGTTGAGAAACCTGGAAGTCATAATCCCCGCGAGGCCGAGCTCATGGTGGCAGCAGCTCAACGGACCGATCGGAAAGTCCAGATGGGCAATCAAAGACGAAGTGCTCCAGCTTTTCGCGAGGGGATTGAAAAGCTCAAGACTGGGGTGATTGGGAAGCTTCGGTATGCGCGTTGCTGGTATGACAACAAGCGAGATTCGATTGGAAAGGGAAAGCCTGCGGTAGTTCCGGAAAACCTTGATTACAAGCTTTGGCAGGGACCAGTTCCGGCGCGACCCTACAAGGATAATTTGATCCACTACAACTGGCATTGGCACTGGGCTTACGGCGGCGGTGAACTAGCTAATAATGGAGTTCATGCACTTGATATTGCTCGCTGGGCACTGGGAGTTGATTCACCCCATAATACCAGCTGTATTGGTGGGCGTTACCACTTTAATGATGATCAAGAGACGCCTGATACTGCTGATGCAACCTACGACTTTGGTAAGGTTGGGATGAGCTGGCATGGGAGTAGTTGCCTGCAACGGAAGCAGGAGAAGCATCCCTTTGTGAGTGTTTATGGTGATGGCGGGATCATGTCATTCGATAGCGGTGGTTATCGAATTTATGACAACGCGGGTAAGCTTGTGCATGAGAATGTTCCTAAGCTTAATGATGTTCTGCACTTCCAAAATTTCATCAATGCCATTCGAAAGGGAGAAGCTCTCAATGCGGAAATTTCTGATGCCCAAAAGAGCACGATGCTCTGTCACCTTGGGAATATTTCCTACCGTGAGGGTATTCAAATTAAAGGCTCTGATGTTCCCAAGAAATACTGGCAGAGAGAATATTCAGACGCTTGGAAGCCCGCTGGTATTTAGCGAGGCCCTTGGGAATCCTTGGTTTTATCCAAATGTTTGATTGGAGATTTCTTTGCGGTAACCTAGAAGGTTTATTACTCAGACGCTGAGTTTTTTGTTCTGCGACCACTGGAAAGTTACCCCGGCAAGAGCGATGACTGCCCCGAAAAATTCGCGAGTTAGTTCGACGCGTGGGTCGGTTCCAGACATTGATTCACCAGTCATGGTGAAAGATTTTTCACCGAATATGTTTTCCCAGAGGCCAGGTCCGGAGAGATACATTTCTGTTAGACAGGCAATTACTGCGAGGATGAAATACCAGACTGGAACGCGTTTTTTGATTAGAAGGAGAAAGACTAACCCAATGACCGCATAAAAGAGGAACCAGAGTGCGGAGTCGAAAGTGGGGTTTCCGAAAGAAGGGTTTGAGTAGATCTCTGGATCGATATCGTTTCGTTGGAACCAAGCAAAAACAAAAAAGAGGCCAGCTAGGATAAGGTTAATGGGGAAGAAGAGGAATTTCATAAGAGGTGAATTGCTTATTGAGAGATACCAAGGAAGCGTTAGCGTACTTTCCATGTCACGGAAGGTCTTATTTGTGTGCACAGGAAATACTTGTCGGAGCCCAATGGCGGAAGGGGTGTTTCGCAAGGCAGCCGAAAATACGGATATCGAGGTTTCTTCGGCGGGAGTGGCGGCCCAGCCCGGGAGTTCAGCGAGTCATGAAACGGTCACTGTTCTCAAAGAGCAGGGAGTCGAGCTGGAGAACTTTCGGAGCCGCATGGTAAACGCCTCAATGCTAGAGGAAGCAGATGCTGTGTTTTGCATGACTGAGGGACATCTTGAAATGTTGGAAATAATGCATCCGGAGTATGAGGAGAAATATCATCTTGCCTGCGATTTTGTGGAGATGGACGGTAAGGTGGGAGTGGATGTTCCTGATCCTATCGGGATGGGCCGACCTGCTTATGAAATGACCTCGAAGGTCCTTAATGCAGCGATGGGCGGGATTTTAGGCTTCATGGAAAATCGGGAAGAGGAGTCTTGATTGGTCTTTTGGTAAGTGAGCGCTTGCCATTTTGGCAAGTAGGGGTCAATGAAGGGGGGTCTAATGAGTGCAGATTCTTACCGCATTGCAGTCGGGGCCGATCACGGCGGAGTTGAGTTGAAAAATGCTGTCGTGGAGGCTTTGAAAAAGGCAGGCCGCGAGTTCGTCGATTATGGCACTCATGGGACCGATTCGGTTGACTATGCCGACTTTGCTAATGAAGTGGCCCGTGCGGTAAATGAGGAACGTGCCGATCGTGGAATTTTGATCTGCACTTCGGGCGCGGGTGTGTGCCTCGCCGCGAATCGTTTCCGTGATGTTCGGGGCGCTAACATTCATACTGTAGAGCAGGCGGAGTTCGCGCGGTCTCACAATAATGCCAATGTGCTCTGCCTTGGTCAAAAAGCAGTGGAAGAGGAGACCGCATTGGAGATCGTTGAGGTTTTTCTTAAGACAGATTTCGAGGGTGGACGTCATGAGCGTCGACTTCGTAAGGCGTCGGGATCGCGTCTTGCGATGACGGATCCAGAAGTTTTTGATGCTATTGTTGGCGAGGAAAAACGCCAGCGTAGTCACATTGAGCTGATTGCTTCTGAGAATTTTGCAAGTCCTGCAGTGATGGAGGCGCAAGGTTCGCTTTTGACCAATAAATATGCTGAGGGTTACCCCGGGCGTCGTTGGTATGGAGGATGTGAAAATGTTGATGTGGTCGAGGAACTTGCGATCAATCGGCTCAAGGAGGTTTTTGGAGCCGAGCATGCCAACGTCCAGCCTCATTCCGGATCCCAAGCCAACACTGCAGTTTACTTTGCTGTATTGCAACCGGGTGACAAAATTTTGACCATGGATCTTGCGCACGGTGGTCACTTGACGCACGGCCATCCGGCTAACTTTTCGGGTCGGCTCTACGATGTCACTCACTATGGTGTGGCTGCAGAGGATGAGTGCATCGACTATGACGCTCTTGAAGCTCAAGCGCAGGAGGTTAAGCCCAAGTTAATCACTTGTGGGGCGAGTGCATACTCGCGAACGATCGATTTTGAACGGATGGGCAAAATTGCGAAAGCGGTCGGAGCTTATTTGTTCGTCGACATGGCGCACATAGCTGGATTAGTGGCGGCAGGAGCTCATCCTAGCCCGGTTCCGCATGCTGATTTCGTGACGTCGACCACTCACAAATCTTTGCGCGGACCTCGTGGCGGCATTATTTTATGTAAATCGGAGTATGCCAAGAAAATCGACGGCCGCGTTTTCCCGGGGGTCCAAGGTGGGCCGCTAATGCATGTTATTGCAGCCAAGGCGGTATGTTTTGGCGAGGCTCTTAAGCCTGGGTTTAAAGAGTATCAGGAGCAAGTTGTTAAGAATGCCCAGGCAATGGCTACGGCTCTAGGAAAGAATGGTTATCGCATCGTTTCTGGAGGCACTGACAATCATGTTTTCATGGTGGATCTTCGTCCGGTGGGCCTTGATGGGTCGGTTGTTTCTGATACCCTCGACAAGGTGGGTATCACCGTGAACAAGAATTCGATTCCCTTTGATGAGGCTGGTCCAATGAAGCCAAGTGGGATTCGAATTGGAACTCCTGCGGTGACAACTCGTGGGATGAAAGAAAATGATATCGAGACGGTGGCTGATTTAATCCATGAAGCCTTAGAAGCGCGCGAAGATGATGCAAAACTTGCTGAGATTCGTGAAAAAGTCTTCGCTTTCAATGCTGCCTTCCCGCTGCCTTGGTAGCTTCTTTGAGAATCGTTCCTCCAAAGTCAGGCTTCGTGATGGCGAGGGCCTTAGGGGAATAGGCTCTCTTTCTGGCAATCAGTGGGGAGTAGGTTTGGAATCGCCATTCGAGAATGGCCTTTATCATGTGTTGGTTTCGATTGAGATCTAGACTTGGCTGAGAAGGAGATTGAAGTCAGTCTTCGCAGATGGACTTTCTTGCCTATCTTGCTTTTCTTCTACTCCTTGGGGTAGTGGCCCAGTGGTTGGCTTGGCGAATGAAGCTACCATCAATCTTACTTTTACTCATTTTGGGGTTTGCGCTTTCGCACTTCACCGGAATGCGGATTGATAATTATCTTAAGGATGAAGGTTCGCTCTTGAGTTTAGTTGGTTTTTTTGTGGCGATTATCCTCTTTGAGGGTGGACTAACTTTAAAATTCTCCGAGCTCAAAGAGGCCGGCACTCCAGTACTAAAACTCTGTACTACCGCGGTGGTATTAGCATTTGGTCTCACTGCAGTGGCAGCACGTTACACTCTAGGGTACCACTGGCAAATTTGTGCGCTGCTGGGAGCAATTTTAGTGGTGACCGGGCCAACCGTGGTGGCTCCGCTACTCCGCTTGATTAGGCCACGTCGTAAGGTGGCCTCGATCGTCAAGTGGGAGGGAATCGTGGTAGATCCCATCGGAGCAGTTTTAGCGGTCTTGGTTTTCATTACGATTCAGGAAGGGGGAGTTGGCCAGGGTTGGGATATTGTGGCAATTGCTCTGGTGAAGACGTTAATTGTCGGGGTGGGGCTGGGTTGGGGGTTGGCAAAGGTGACGGAGGGCTTAATGTCGCGACACTTGATCCCAGATTTTCTAGAGAGCATGTTTTTTCTGGCTTTGGTTGGAGTGGCCTTTGCAGGTTCCAATGCCATTCAACATGAAGCGGGCTTACTGACGGTGACGGTTTTAGGAGTGGCTTTGGCCAATCAGAAAAAAGTTTCAGTGCGGCACATTCTTGAATTTAAAGAGAACTTAAGAGTGCTCATTATTTCGCTTCTTTTCTTAATGCTTTCCGGGCGGATCGGGATGTCGGAGATCCAAATGGTTTGGCAAAAAGGGCTGATGTTCCTCCTCGTCTTAATTTTGGTGGTTCGTCCGGCTTCCGTCTTTTTAGCGAATCTTGGATCGGTGCGCACGACGTTTCGGGAGCAACTTTTTTTGGCCCTATTGGCTCCGCGGGGAATCGTGGCGGCAGCCGTGACGTCAGTTTTCGCTCTTCAAATTACGGGGGCGGCGAAGTTAAACCCCGAGAATGAAACTTATATCGTTTTGGCCGAGGAGGCTGGTGAATTGGTTCCCCTAGTTTTTATTGTGATTCTAGGAACGGTCACTTTTTATGGTCTGCTAGCGGCTCCTTTGGCGCGCCGGCTTGGCTTGTCCGAAGCCAATCCTACGGGTGTGCTTTTTGCTGGAGCTGAGCCTTGGATTCGGGTTGTCGCGAAGGGTTTGGTTGACAAAGGGCACCACTGTCTTTTGCTAGACACGCGCTTCGAGAAGGTATCGGCGGCGAGGCTTGAGGGTTTACAGGCAGTGCGAGCTAACATCCTCTCGGAGTATGCTGAGGAGGAAATCGATTTTGCGGGGCTTGGGCACTTGGTGGCGGCTACCCCTAATAATGAGGTAAACTCGCTGGCGGCCCGCGAATTTCAGCACCGATTTGGCAAGGCTAACGTTTGGCAGATCACGCCATCGGATGTCGATTTTCATCATCAAAAAGCGGTCGCTAATCACATGCGTGGGCGGTTTTGTTTTCTTGGAGGGCCGAGATTTTCCGACTTGAGTTCTTTTGTGGAAAAGGGCGCCGAGATGAAATCGACCTTATTGACGGACGTTTTCACGATGGAAGATTTCAAGACGGCACACGGCGATAAAGCTATTATTCTTTTCATCGAGACCGAAGATGGAAAGTTGAGTCCGGTTTTATCGGAGGACGAGGAAATTGATGGGTCAATCACGATCCATTCGCTCGTACTTGAACAAGATAATCCCGAGGCAAAGGCCTTAAAAAAGAAGGAAGTGTCTGAGGAGAAATCTGAATCATGAATTCGGGTTACGAGGGTTTTGAGGCTTCATGGCACGACTTGTTTTGGGAGGCCGAGAAAGCGCCTAGCGAATTGCCTTTAATGGAGAAATTTCTAGAGGCTAGAAAAGGGAAATGCCTGTATATTGGCTCCGGTTCGGGGCGTTTGCTGGGTCCTTTAGTCGCGGCGGGATACGATGTGCTGGGACTTGAATGCTCGTCTGAAATGGCGAGGTTCTCACGAGAAAATTTTCCTGAGGCAAAGGTAGTTGAAGAAGAATGGCAAAAACATGAGGGCAAGTATGCTGCGATCGTAATTCCGGCCTTCACTTTCCAGCTTTTTTTAGATCCGCAAAAACAGCTCGCGCGGTTGAGTGAACAAGCAGATTCTCTTTATCTGACTTTGTTTTTCCCTTGGGCAGAGATCTCCGGAGATCTACCCCCGAATGAATGGTATTTTGATCGTAAGGTTGTTTTGCCAACTGGTGAAATTGGTGAATTGGAGACACAGCATAAGATCAAAGAGCAGATTGGGAGCTTAGTAAGGAAACATCGTTACACTTTGAAGGATGCTTCGGGGAATATTGTTAAGAGCGAAGAGACCGTTCAGCGGTTACGATTTTTCACCGACGCGGCATTGAAAAACCTTCTCAAAAAATCGGGTTGGAAGATCATAAATGAGATTAACAATTTGGGCGAGGGCGACGACGATGAACTGGTTTACGTTGCTACGCTGCATCTTATCGCAGTGTCGAATTGAGTTTTGAGCTTAATCTGCCTCGGCGCTTAGTTTCTAGGGACATCGTCCCAATAATCTGCTAGGATTTTCGTGTGCAGCTTAAGAAATCATTAGGGTTAGTGCTTGGCCTCGTTGTGGGATGTACGGGAGGCTATCTTTTTTCAAAAAGTCAGCGTCCTGCCCCAGGTTCGATCCAAGACCGGTTAGAGCTTGCTGAGCAAGAGGCGGCCAAGAGCAGCAGAGAAGCAAGGGCATTGAAGGCTTATGTGGAACGTGCCGAAGGGTCAGGCTCTTCTAAATTTCGGCAATTGGCTCGTGATCTCAAGGATGGGAAGGAAGTTAGCTTTGATGATATTTTGGGAAGTGCGAAACCCTGGATGCGGCAGGTTGCTCCAGTGATGGAGCGGGTTAGGAAGGTGAATGAAGCGAAGTGGGTCGATGCCCGGGTTTCTGAGTGGGCGCGTAATTACACTTTGACGGTAGGCCAGAGAAATGAATTACGTGAGCATTTTAAGAAACGAAGTGAGGAAAATGCTGAGAGAATTACCGAAGTGATTAATAGTGATCAGAGCGGTTTTGTGGAATTCGTGCAGGCTACTGAAAACGATTGGCGTGATTTCGAGGAAACGAACGACTTGATGGAGGGTTTTTTAAAAGGGGAAGAGTTGGAACAGTTTAAAGAAGAGCGTCTTGCAAAGAGGGTTGAGGCGGTGCAGGAGGAGGCGGACCGAAAACTTGGTCGACTGGATGAGATCGTGACATTGAGTGATGAACAGCAAGCTGAGCTTTTTCGGGTGATGGCAAGGGGTTCCGAAGATTATCGGCCGGAGGTTAACCCTCAAGATTATGATGGAGCAACCACTCCCTTGGATCGTGTGGCGAGGGATGCTGCGATCATTGGGGTGTTGAATCCGGACCAGAGAGAAGCGCTGGATGAACACCGAGAGAATCAGCTACGAAAAGTAGCCGAGCAATGGGAGCTTTACCAGTTGGCTCCTCCTAAAGATTTTGATCTCTTGGAGGGAGATATCTTCTAAATGAGCGAGTCAGGAATCGTAATTAAAGATCTCCGTGTTGATTATGGAGATTTCGTAGCGGTTAATGATATTAGCCTGACGATTCCGTCCGGAGTTGTGTATGGGTTAGTGGGGCCCAATGGAGCGGGGAAGACGAGCACTTTTAAGGTTCTCACGACTTTGATGGAGCCAACTTATGGGGAAGTGAACGTGGCGGGGTTTGATATATTTGAGTCGGCCGAGGAAGCGCGCCGAGTTATGGCTTATATGCCTGACCTTGCACCGGTGCCGTCTGATTTAAAGTTATGGGAGTTTTTAGATTTTCATGCGGATACTCATCGGTTGGGCCGAGCTAGCGACCGCCGCGAGAGAGTAGATGAGTGCCTGAAGATCGTAAATTTGTATGAGAAGCGAAGTGCTTGGTGCAAAGAGCTCTCGCGTGGGCAGACGCAGCGTTTGGTTCTTGCCAAGACGCTATTGCATCGGCCCAAGGTCCTAATTCTTGATGAGCCGGCTAGTGGACTTGATCCACTATCGCGTCGCGAGATGAGGATCGCGCTGCAGGATTTGGCGGCAGACGGAGCGACGGTGGTTGTGAGTTCGCACATCCTTAGTGAGTTGGCGGAAATGTGCTCGTCGCTATGCGTCATGAATCAAGGTAAGCTGCTGGCTAGCGGAACGGCGGAAGAGGTGAGAAGGGCGCTGGGCCGGGCCGAGCGGAATTTAAGCGTGGTGACTTCTGGTGACTCGGAAAAAGTTGAAGCATGGTTGGAAGGCCGGACAGGTGTGAGTGAATTGGAGGTGAAGGATTCACGGGTCGAATTTCAATTTTTGGGAGGAGAAGAAGAGCAGGAAAGATTGCTGATAGAACTCGTGAATGCAGGGTTAAAAATTCGCTCTTTTGAAGAGGAAAGCTCGTCCTTCGAGGAGATTTTAGTGCGAGTTGCGGAGGGGAATCGCGAGGTATGAATGGCTCAAAAAAATTAAAACCATTACCCGCGTGGATGATTTGGGCTAATCCGATTTTAAAACGTTACGCGCGAAGTCGGCTGCGTCCGGCTAGTTTTGGAGTGGCATTGTTAATGACAATTCTAGTGGCTGGGTTTTTCTTTTTTCTTGCACGGGAAACTACAGCGAGATCGATCCAGAACCCCATTGATGTGGGGCGTATGCCTTTAATTCCGTTATTGATTCTTCAAGGGCTTATTCTGTTTGGTTTAGGAACCGGACAAGCAGCGGCGGGAATTACCACCGAGGCTGATGAAGGAGTTATTGATTATCAAAGACTGGCTCCTATGACTCCATTTACGAAGGTGTTGGGCTATTTGTTTGGGCTCCCCATTCGTGAGTGGATTCTTTTCTTGGCGACTTTACCTTTCACTGGATATTCGGTTTGGAAGGGGCAGGTTCCGCTTGATGGAGTTTTGCAGCTTTACGCGGTCTTTTTTATGGCAGCGATTCTTTATCATCTTACTGGACTCTTAGCGGGATCAGTAATGAAGAATCGGCGGTGGGCTTTTCTTACTTCAACTGGTCTGGTGATGGTCCTTTATTTGATTATTCCGCAAGCTGCCAAGTTTGGGTTAGTTTACTTAAAGTATGTTACGATTTATCCCGTTTTTAATGAGGTTTACCCAAGTTTAATTCCACGACCGCTAGGTGATGCTGCGGAGGTTTTCAATACGATTATCCCTCCGGCTAAGTTTTTTGGGTTAAATTTTCCGCAGTATGTTTTCACCTTAATTTCGCAAGGTGTTTTAAGCCTTGCGATGGTGATGATGCTTTGGCGGAGGTGGCGAAAAGCGGATTGTCATCTCCTTGGGAAGTTGGCTGCGACCGGTCTTTTTGGCTGGCTTCAGATGATGTTGTTGGGGAATGCGTTACCCCTTATGGATTCCGGGGATTTGTTCCCTTCACGTGAACTTGATCGACGATTTGGGCGTTTGATCAACCCGGATATCCAGTTCTGGAGCCCGAAGACTTGGGAGGCTACTGTGATGATTGGGATTTATGGCTTGGTGACCCTTGCTAGCCTCTGGTGGCTAACCTTTATTATTTCTGCTGATTTACATGGTCAGGTCCGTGGCTGGCGGCGGGCGCGTAAGCTTGGCAATCCGGTGTTGCCTTTGTTATCGGACGCCGCAACTTCGGTCCCTTGGGTTTTGACGATGTCAGTCATGGGTGCAGCGGGATGGTTCATTTTTGGAAAAGCGCTCATCGGCTCCCACTGGTATCCCGAGCTGTCGTTGCTAGTGGTGACTCCCGTGGCAATGTTTTCTATTCTGGCTTGTGGGGGATTGGGAATGGCTGCGCTTCTGGAATCGGTAGGACGTAAGGTGACTGGGCTTGTGGTTATTCTCGGAGGAATTCTCCCTGTAATGTTGGGTGTTATTTTGGCCGTGAGCAGCGACGATTTCGTCGCCCTGGCAGTCTGGTTAGCTGGGATTTGTCCGGTATCGTGGCCGATTTATGGATCGGGGGTTTTTCTGTCCGAAGAGGGAATGCCTAGAGATGTGGCAAGAGCGATCCCGAATGCCTTTTGGTTTTGGCAGGGAGTTGGAGCTATTTTGACAGTTTGGCTACTGAGTAAACTCAGGATTGCTCGCAAAAAAATCTCTGATTCGTCGAAGAAATTTTAAGCTCCGACGGGGTTGGGCTTTCCGGCACGCTCTAGGCTTTGCCGGAAGTTTTCAAGCATCTTGCACTCACGCTTTAGCATGTTAACGAGATTACTTTCGTCCTCTTCAGAGATGAGTTCTCGCTCGGAGAAGAAAATGATAAGGTTGGCAATTTCCAACGTTGCTCCACGCGCATGACTTACAAAGACGGCAAATTCAGGCTTGGTTGGGCAGTTGCTGCCCTCTGCAAGGATGCCGGAGATGCGATAACTGACCTCACGGAGGCGATTGGCAAAAGAGGTTTTCCCCAAAGAATCGATGCCATCAGCGAGGTCAGCAACGCGATGTCCGATCTCGGTTGCCATTTTCCATACCTCAAGGTTTTCAAATCTAAAGTCAGCCACGAGGGGCACCTACCGATAAATCATGTTTTTGACAAGTGTCATCTCAGAGGTTTACGCAGTCAGACTCGTTTGATACGGAGTTAGCTCAGATGAGCGGAAAAATGGTTGCAGCAGTGGAATCGGGCGGGACAAAGATGGTCGCCGCTCTCTCACGTGGGCCCGGTGAAATTATCGCGCATGAGAAGATCCCGACTACGACCCCCAAGGAAACTATTTATCGCTTAGTAGAATTTTTCGATAGAGAGCAGTCTGTCCACGGGAAAGCGGAGGCTTTAGCCATTGGGACTTTTGGTCCGGCGGATCTTGAAGTGGGCTCGGCAACTTACGGCTTTATCACCTCAACGCCCAAGCCTGACTGGTCGCAAACGGATTTGCTAGGCCCTCTTCGGGAGGCATTCGGTGGTATTCCGGTTGTGTTTGAGACTGATGTGAATGCGGCCCTATTTGGAGAGGCAACCTGGGGTGCGGCAAAGGGATTTAAACATTCGGCTTACTTTACGGTGGGAACTGGCATTGGCGGAAGCCTGATAGTCGATGGTTCCTTAGTGCATGGATCTGGGCATCCCGAGATGGGGCATATGCGAGTGACGAAGCACCCTAACGATAATTTTGGGGGAGTGTGTTCGTTCCACGGGGATTGTTTGGAGGGCCTTGCGAGTGGTCCCGCGATTGAAAAACGTTGGGGGAAAAAGGCGGAAGAATTACCAGCTGATCATCCGGCGTGGGTGCTAGAGGCCTACTATCTAGCGCAAGCATGTGTGAACGTCTTGACGATTACTCCGGTGGAGAAGATTATTCTTGGAGGCGGTGTGATGCATCAGGAACAGCTACTGGCGATGGTTCGTCAGGAAGTGATCCGCTTGGTTAATGGCTACTTGAAGTTGCAAGATGCTGGAGAGCTTGTCGTGCTTCCTCAATTGGGTGACCATGCAGGGATTCTCGGATGCGTAGCCTTGGGGCAGATTTAGACTAAAGTCCAAGCTCTGTCTTTGCAGCTACGGCGAGGTCACTGATTTTGCTGCGGTCGGAAGCGGCGCCTCGAGCCATGTCAGGTTTACCCCCTCCTTTCCCTCCAGCGATGGGTCCAAGGTTTTGAATGAGATTTCCGGCTTCGTGACCATTTGTCTTTCCTTCTTCTCCGCAAAATGCACCAAGGTGGAGTTTGTTGCCGTCGTCGATTACAATAAAGGCGGCCTGGGTAAATTGAATTTTCTTCAACCCGTTTAGCAACTCCTGAAGAAGAGCGGGTGATCCTTCAGTGGAGATGACGATATTACCGGTAATATTCTCCTCGGCAATAAGAGAGTCGGCCATGCGCGCTGCTCCAGCAGCTTGGGCCTTTTTAAGGGCCTTTTCTGCTTCGATTGCCTGATTTTTCACTTCGAAGGCTCGGGCATTATCGGGAACCAAAAGGGTGGGAGCATCAAGTTTAGCAAGGTCCTCATTGGCTTTTGCTAGTTTCGCTAGTGCTTCGGCTTTTTCTGCGGATTCCTTCTCCTGTTGTTCGCCGAGAAAGGCTTCGGCAGCGGGGCCGCAGACGGCTTCGATACGGCGAATTCCGGCTCCAGTAGATCCTTCAGATTTAATTTTAAAGATGCCGATCTCAGAAGTTTTGCGAACATGGGTTCCACCGCAAAGTTCCATCGAATAACCGTCGAGAGTTTTGTCGCCCCCTCCTATCTGGACAACGCGTACGAGGTCACCATATTTATCACCGAAAAACTGCATGATGTCTTCGCGGCCTTTCACCTCTGTGTGTGGGACCTCAACCCACGAAACTGTATCGTCAGCTTTAATCGCGGAATTAACCTTTTCTTCAATGGCTTCGATCTGTTCTGGAGTGACCGCTTTTGAGTTAAAATCAAAGGTCAAGCGATCTGGCGAAACGCTGGATCCCTGTTGGGAAGCGTCGGGTGAGATGACTTTGTGTATAGCCCAGTGGAGGAGGTGGGTGGCGGTGTGGTGAGCCTCAATAGGGGAACGGCGCTCACGATTGATTGTCAGATCTACGGTGTCACCAACTGCAGGAATATGGTCTTCGATTTGGTGAGCGATCGCGGAGCCAATCTGTTGGGTGCTGGTGATGGTGGACTTATTAAGTGTTCCGGTGTCACCTTCCTGTCCGCCCATTTCGGTAAAGAAGACGGTTTTGTCGGTGATGACGAGATTGCCGTAAATTTCGAGAACGATTGCCTCGCAGGAGTTTTTTTCGAATCCGAGGAATTCGGTGATAACATCGGTAGAAATCTCAGTCGCACGGACTACGGTCTTCTTCTGTGAAGCTCGGGAGAGTTCTCGGGCTTCTTCCATGCGGGCTTCGACCGCTTTTTCATCGAGAGAGATGCCCCGCTCACGACAAAGAAGAGCGGTAAGATCGAGTGGGAAACCATAGGTGTCGTAGAGTTGGAAGGCATCCTCCGGAGGGAAGACGTTTTCACTAGCGGCCTTCTCGAACTTTTCCATTCCCCGGTCGAGGGTTTTATTGAAAGACTCTTCTTCAAGGGTGAGGGTTTCTTTAATGACTTCAGCGCGGGTTTTGATTTCGGGGAAGACGTGGCTGAATTCCT
>DCQM01000068.1 GCA_002323895.1 Akkermansiaceae bacterium UBA1518 | reverse complement strand
AGCTGGGCTTGCAAGGAGTTTGCGTGCGAAGTTACGAACATCGTTTAATTCCATTCCATCAAGGATATCCGAGATCAGTTCCTTGTCATCGAGAAGCAGATTTCCTAAGCGCCCGCTTCGGCGGGGCCCATCATCGAGAGAATCTTGCTCAAGAACGGTAAGAATCACCGAACCCACTGAACCGTCAAAAACATCTTCCGCCAACTTCTTGCGTTCGCGACAAATCCAAGCAAGCGAATCCGGCCCAAGAGCGTGGCGCGATAGCGCAACCTTGATATGATCATTAAGAGCCTTCGTTTCGTCCTTTTCTCCCAAGAGTTTCGCAATCTCGGAAACTCCCCGGGAGCTTATCTTACCAAAAACAGCCAGCACCTTGCCGACCCAGTCGTCACCGAAAGCAGGAGGAAACGCCTCAAGAATACGTTTTAAGCGAGCCGCCGCAACGTGATTAAGATCCTCGGAAAGATTACCATCGGCTACCTGAAGGACTTCTGCGAGCTTGGGAGCATCAACCGAGATTGCTTCATCCTGCTTCGTTTCTTGAGCGATCTCATCACGAAGCGCGATTAACTCTAATGATTGCGCTGGAGCGAGTTTCATTAACTTTAAAGCTGCGTCGTTGACTATTTCAAAGGCACGAGCAAGCAAACCTTCAGTCGCTGCAACCAATGGGGCCTCACGCTGAATAGCTTCAAGGGCCTTAACACGAGCTTTAGGTGAGCGAGCCTGCTCCAAGTCATCTACCAGAGCCTCTCCTGGACCAGTAGATTCATCGCGAAGGACAAGAGGATCAGTACGTTTTGTTGGAACGGAAACACGTTTGCTCTCACGGAGAGCCTTCTTAGTCTTCTCCCACCATTTTTTATAACCAGGCTCTTCGACAACACTTCCGCAAAGCTCGGCATCAAGTTGATCCATCGTCATATTCCCGCCCCTTGTTTCAATTGTGCGAACGACCAATTCGACCGGATCTTTCTCCGCGAGATCCTTGAGTTCCCCGAGTTGGCTCACCTTTTGAGCACGGACATCATTCGCCTCTACTGCCTCCGTTTTTTCAAGAGCAAGCTTAAGCCCCATAACTTTTCCCTTTTCTTTCTCAAAATCGATTGTGACCTTCCCATTGAAAAGATCCCATTCTGTCACCACACCTCCTCCAAAACCTTTATGAATCCGGTATGAGCCGGGAGCAATCTTTGAGAGTTTTTCACCAACGGGAGCGGTAATTCGGCCCGCCTCCACTAACTTCGCGACATCAGGATGCATGTCGCGAGATTGTAAGGGACAAGCGTGAATGGCAAGGACCGAAGAGAAAAAGGTTCAAGTCTGACTCTCTAACGGGGTGCCCCATTTTTAGCCGTTAGGACTTTTCGTTATTATCCTAGGAGCGAAGCGAACCTTTTCTTTAGAGCTTTCAGCCCCCCCATCCTGACGTTGTTGGAGAGTCTGCCTCAAAATTAAAAAGGCGCCAATCCACCTTCTTGGGAGCTTTTCGCTCAAATCATCAGTGCTCACGAGCGCTGAAAGAATCACAACATCATCCTCCTTAATCTCGAACCGCCAACCTTTCCCCTCTGCCTCTAAACTTAAAACTTGCTCCTCCGTATTAAGCCGAGCCACTTGTTCCCGCTTTGCTAACTGCCTTGGTCTCTCAAGGTTTCGATTTTTTATCAGCGAGCTGACTGGCCTTGCCTGTGGGAGCTGACGAGATCCCAGCAATAGATTGAACTTCTTGAGCTGCCCCTCACGGAAAATTTGAACCTCCACTGTTTCTCCAACCTCTTTTTCACGAAGGAGGACAACCATTTGCCTCATATTTAGAAGAATTTTATCATCAAATTTCCACCAAAGATCACCATTTATCCCACCAGCTTTTGCGAGCGGTCCTTTCGGCACCACTCCAGACACCCTAAGTCCAACTCCCAACTCAAGTGGTGAGCCTTTTCGATCCTCCGTTGTAAGGGGTTCAAACGAGACTCCAATCCACGGAAGCTGCTCCGCTTGCGCCAAGGTTGGCAAAAGAGCTAATAAACAGACCAAAAGCAGCTTCACGTCTCAAAATAGCTAAAAGTCACTCTTGGGAGTATCAACAACATGATGATCGGTTGTCTCAATTGTTACAACCAGACCACTTTCCCGGTGCTGGACAACCTCTTCGGTCACCTCAACCTCTCGTGAAATCTCCCTAATTTCTCCTGATTTAGTCACGTAAACGTTTGGTGATTCTGTGGATAAAATCCAGGTTTCATGATCAAGATGCTCGAAGGCTACAACATTTTCAGCACCAGCTGATCCTTCCTCTTCGAGAGGTAGAGAGGAGGTTCGATCAACCCCCAAAAACCATCCACCACTCACTCCGACCCCAAGGGCGACAGCTGCTGCTGCTGCAGTTACCTTCCAACTCCCGGCCCCTTGTTTCAAACTATCCGAGGGAAATTCATTTGCACTCACTAACTGATCGATCAGCTGGTGACAATTCTCTCTTCCCACATCACTGAGACCACGAGGCGTCAGTGTTTCAAGGCTCGATTCCAGATTCTTTAGTGCGTTATCCATTTTTAATAATTTGAAGATAGTTTAATTTCTTCTGCAGTTGCTCAAGAGCATACCGGTAACGGGAAGCTGCTGTATTGTGGGAGATTTTAAGAACACTCCCAATTTCGGCAAAGGTAAGCCCCCCCCATATTTTAAGAGTTAGCGCCTCACGGAGCTTGTCAGGTAACTCTTCAACCTCTTTCCGGAGAAGTTTAGATTCCTCGGCATCTTCAAGAGTTGGATCCAGCCAGTGATCTTCGCCGCTTTGAAATTGAATGATCTTCCGGTCACGCTTCTCTCGACGCCCCTTACGGCGCCCGCGATCAAGAGCAAGATACCGCATCACCGAAAATGCGAGAGGCAAATCGGGCGGGCGGCATTCCCTTTCCTTCTGATAACCCCAGAGCTTGATCAAAGCATCTTGGAGCAAATCCTCGGCTTCATGGACATCGTTACATCGCGCCCGCGCATAGGAAAGAAGGCGAGGGGCGCTCTCTCCGAGCCATTCCCGCCATGCTTCGCCAAGATCTATCCCGCTAACCGACATAACTGTATGAGAGAGAATGCCCTATCTTAACCAATTTGTCTCAAAAAAAATACACGTTCTTCTCTTAGCTGGAGATCGACAAAGTGATTAAAACTATTCTCCACACCCGAATCTAGCCCATAGCAGGCTGGATCAATCTCTCCAATCTAGATGTCGCGCGACCCCTTTTGAGAATTTTTAAGACCGTTAAAATGGTGGTCGATACTGGATTTGAACCAGTGACATCTTGCGTGTGAAGCAAGCGCTCTACCACTGAGCTAATCGACCTAATTTTGAGGACCTAGAAAGCACATCATGGGCTTCCGCCCCTCTTAGCCCTGAGCCAAGAGATGGTGCGCGAGGGGGGAGTCGAACCCCCACGTCCGCAATGGACACCAGATCCTTAGTCTGGCGCGTCTACCAATTCCGCCACCCGCGCTAAGCACTGTCTCTCTGACGGCGGAGGAAGTAGTCTCCCCTCTGCCCTTATTCAAGAATTACTTTAAAAAAAATCAACCCTGCGGAATCGTCACCGAACGAGTGTAACGATAGCTGTTTTGCTCAATAAAGCGATTGTTAGCATTCACATTTCCCCCAAATGGATTCTTTTTCAGAGTTGCCACACCTTCATCGGAAAGAACTGTGATTGCGAGTTCGACAGAAGTGATCCGTCCACCAACAAATTCAGAACGCGTATTCAAATTAGGTGCTAAACCAGTCCCATTTACAGCAAAATTCTTAACAGTCCGCGGCCCCCCCGCGTTGTTGGATGACATAACCGTAATCTTAGTGGTGCGATCCAGGCCAGCGGTATCTCGATAATCAATAACGAAAGTGACCGTGAACTCAAAAACGTTTTCACACATCAAATCCTCTAACTCATTCTTACCAGCAGAGGCATCAAAAGCGGTCTCAAGATTCTGACTCCCTAGCATGGAACGATCATAAGTCTCTTTCGGATCGAGAAGGTTACGATAGAGCACGAAAGTTGAAAATCTTGGATTCGGATTCCCAAAAACAGGATCGAGGAAGTCTAACTCATAAGAAACAGCAGAAATATCACCACCAAGGTCGGCGTTTCGATTTCCTCCGCTTGCGTTGCTGAGCCGCTCGCGACTCCCAGCATTTCCATTATAGCGATCAGATGCAGACGTAAAAAAGACCAATCGCGCTGCATTCGGGCTTTTTTGACCTTCCGGTCCAACCCCCTCGGGCGGAGTCGTCGCCAGAAGCCACTGACTATCATTATTCCCCAAGCGGCTCACCATTGACTCTAAATCCCGCCCTAGAGCATTGAGCATGACTTTAGCCTGACCTGCTGCGCGAATTTCAGAACGGGCGGCCTTCCAAGTGTCGATAGCGGTGCCTGTAATGAGAAGCGTAAGAAGGGTGAGGACAAGTGTGATGGACATCGCCACCATGAGTTCGGCAAGAGTAAATCCCTTAGCGCAGCTTTTGCGAATGCGAGAGTATTTCATAGGTTGTGAACAATTCATCTAACGCCTTACGACAAGATTACGGGAAAAAATGGGCCGGGTAAAATTATTGGGATCAAATGCACCAGAAAGGTAAGTGAAAGTCGTCGTCGGCAGACTGTAATATTCGGCCTCGAAGGCGATAACTGCCTCTGGATACGATTCTGGTGATTGCGCAAAATCCTGTCCTGGCACGTTTGGATCAACGATTGCGCCCGGCTCTTCGCTCACGCGAAGACCCTGCCCCTCATAAACAAGCTGCCGGAGCTTCACAAAAAAGACCCTACCTTCGACACCTTGAAGATCCTCCTCAAAAAGAGGATCACTAATACGACGAACCATTGGTTGAACTAAGAAATCACGCCCGGCGATCGCCAGAGTTCGATCAGCAGGCTCCAGAGTTCCGTCGTTTCTAAATCTTCCTGGAATTCCACGATATTTATAAATAATAACTGTTTCTCCCTGCTCCTCTGATTGAGCAATCCAATCGATTGCCTTTTGGAAAGGATCCCCTTGATAGCGACGACGCTCCCGCCCCTCCCGGACCGTCCTAAGCTCTAGCTCCAATGTGGCCTGCAACCGACTTGCCTCGTCCGTAGAAAGCGTTTTCTTAATCGTCCGGGCGGCAGGCCCAAAAACCGCCATAAATCCAGTAATCATCACAACTAAAATTCCTAGTGCGATAACAACCTCCACAAGCGTGAAGCCTGGCTTAGCAGCATTAAAATTTGTCGATGTATTTGTCGTCATCTTAATTCTGTGAGATTTATGTTATCTAGTTGCTCCAGTACTTAGCTGCGTTATATCCCTAATCATAGTCGTGCCACCATTCTTAAGAACGACGAAGCCACCGAGGTCCAAGCTAACGCCTCTCAAAGGTTGTCTCGCGCCGCTCGGGCGGGCCCCTTCAACCACGACAAAACCTGCTCCAGGGGTGGTGCAAATACCCTGCCCATTGAATTCGTAGACATGGCACTGCCGAACCTCATTTTGGTCACTGGTCAATTGATGCCTCGCCTCTGGGAGAACCCCCCCCGCCCTCATATCTGCCCTGCTTAGCTCAGGACTATAATAGACCCCTTTTGGCAAAGACGTCGGGGAACCAGCCCTTTTCCACTCGGGAATGATTCGTCCTTCTTCGTCAGTCGTCTGGTAGACCACCATCATCATCCGTCGATAATTTTCACGATCACGAGGGATTTGATCCCTCAAATCACCGTGAATGATGAGCCGTGCCGGAGCATTTTGATTCATCGCCAAAATCCGCGCTTGAGCAAGGAGTCCTTCCCCGATCGCTAAGCCAGCAGTCACACCCTGTCCTTTTCCAATCCGACTGATGCCAACCGAAGCGAGCGAGAGAAGAATCGCAATAATTGCCATGACCGCCAAAAGTTCGACCAAGGTAAAGCCTTTTCGAAAGCTACGCAGCAGCCGATCTCGACTTTTTGTAGAGGTTGGAGTATTTAACATTTTCTAGAAGAGTGTTCGTTTGTTTTCAGATTGAGATCAAGAAAAAAAATGTAGTTACACTGTATATCTCCGTGAATTAACTAGTAAACCGTCCGTTATGGGGTTGAGACATCCATTTCCAAGAGGTTTCGATCATTGAGCGGGGATCTTTCCGAGAGGCTTCCCAACCGAGTAACTTCTTGGCATGTCCAGGATCAGCAACCAAGTGCGCAGGATCGCCCGGACGGCGGTCACCGAATTTCACGGGCACCTTCTGACCCGTTACTTGTTCTGCGATATTGATAATCTGCTTCACCGAAATCCCGACGCCAGTCCCGAGGTTACAACGGAGGGAATCTCCGCCGCCGATCATATGCCTGAGAGCAGCCAGGTGGGCTGTGGCAAGATCTTCGACATGAATATAATCGCGAATACATGTCCCATCATCTGTCGGGTAATCTGTCCCAAACACCGTAATTTCTGAGATTTCGCCTTTAACAGCTTGCAAGACGAGAGGAATCAAGTGCGTCTCTGGGCTATGATCTTCACCGATCAAGCCATCGGTTGAGCATCCACTTGCATTGAAGTATCGGAGAGCCGCACTTTTTAGGTTCCACGCGATATCACAGTCATCGAGAATCCATTCTACCATGAGCTTGCTTTTCCCGTAGGGGCTCACCGGCTTCTGCGGATGATCTTCGGTGAGAGGAAGCTTTTCCGGCTCACCATAAGTTGCGCAGGTTGATGAGAAGACGAATGATTTACAGTCAAACTCAAACATCACCTCAAGCAAAGTGAGAGGTTCGGCAGTATTATTACGATAATACTTCAGAGGATCGTTTACGGATTCCCCTACGTAAGCATAAGCCGCAAAATGAATCACCCCGATAAAATCATGAGCGGTAAACAAGCGAGTCAAAAGATCGCGATCACCAACGTTCCCCACCACCAGCTCGGCCGACTGATCAAGAATCGCACCTTCATGCCCATAAACAAGATTATCAAGAACCACAACTTGGTAGCCCTCTGAACAGAGCAGCCTAACGGTGTGAGACCCAATGTAACCAGCTCCTCCAGTAATTAAAACCGATCCTTTCTTCATAGTGACATTTATTTCGATCACTCCAAGAGTGCACCGATTAGTGACGATCAGGTATTACGGAGTGGATTGGGGAAGGTCAACCTAAGTTCGCATTCTAGCAAGATCATCTGAACTTAAAAGCCTCGGTAGAAAGCGCACGATAAGCACCCAGCCGAGGATTCCACCTACGAAATGAACTAAGTGGGCCGTCTGAAAAATAAAATTCCCCAACGCCGATTCTAGCCAGCGCCCCAGATCCGCAAAAAGCGGAATTCCAAGCCACGGCGTCATCAAGAAAAGGAGTGCACTTGAAGCGAGAACACCTTTTGAAAGATTACGGGCCGAAATATTTAAAATGATCATCTTTGAATCAGGCGAAATAGAGAAAAACCCAAGCAACAAACCTGTGACACCTCCTGATGCCCCAACTAAAGGAGGAATACTTGGAAAGAAGGCCTGAACCACAATGTGGGAAAGACCACTACCCACAGCACAAACAAGAAAAAGGCAACAGATCCGTTGGTTAGAAAAAACATGACTCAGACGAGCTGCCGAATAATAAAAAAGTAAGGCATTTACAGCCAGGTGGATCCAATTTCCGTGAAGGCAAATGTGAGTAAAAAGCTGCCACACCCTGCCGCTAACGATCCCCCGCCACGATAGTCCTCCCTCGAGATAAGCAATATTAAGAGCACCCACCCCCTTCCATCTCAAAATAAGTACAAGCGCAAGCTGGACCGAGACCATAATTAAGACACCAAAGGTCGCCGTGTTCACCCCGGGCTTCTGCAACATCACCCAGCCACCTCGGCCACTCTTAGGTCTCACTACTGGGATCATCCCTAATAAAGACCACCATCTCCCAAAAACGCTCATCTTTTCTTCATAAAAACGTCTTTCCCTTTCTTGGTGCAGTCTTGACAGCCCGAAGTTCCGACCGACGATACGATCCCTTACCGATGCACTCGTTCCACTACTCCAATGGCAGTCTTCACTGCGAAGGCATTTCTATCGCAGATCTCGCAGACCAACATGGCACTCCGCTTTACGTTTACTCCTCCGAAACATTTCGTGATCGCTACACCCGGCTCGACACTGCGTTTTCGTCAATCAATCACGAAGTCGCTTATGCCGTAAAAGCGAACTCCAATCTTTCTGTTTTAAGCCTACTAGCCAGTTTGGGGAGCGGGTTTGACATCGTTTCGGGTGGTGAACTTTTCCGTGTGATTAAAGCAGGCGGTGATCCAGGAAAATGCACTTTTGCCGGAGTTGGAAAAACTCGGGAGGAGATCGAATATGCGCTTCAGCAAGGAATCTACTCAATTAATGTCGAATCTGAGGAGGAAGCCTTCTTTATCAACCAAGTCGCTAGCGAGCTCAATCTAGTCGCTCCGATCGCCTTTCGGGTGAATCCAAATGTTGACGCTAAAACCCACAAATATATTTCAACTGGGAAATCGGAAAACAAATTTGGGATCGATTTCGAATTCATCCTCGATGCCTACGAAAGAGCTTCGAGCCTCCCTCACCTCAAACTCAAGGGGCTCCAAATGCATATTGGCTCCCAGTTGACTTCGGTTTCTCCATTCGTTGAGGCTGTTGAAAAAGTCGCACCCCTTGCTGCTGATTTGAAGAATAAGTATGGTATCGAATTTTTCTCCATCGGCGGCGGAATCGGGATCGTCTATGAGGACGCTTTAGCTTCTGGTAGCGAATCATGGTGGACCAACCAACCCGACGAAACTCGCCCTCTAACTCCTGAAAAATACTCTTCTGCGATCATCCCTTCGCTTGCACCTCTTGGCCTGAAAATCCTTCTAGAACCCGGTCGCTTCATCGCTGGCAACGCCGGTGTTCTCGTCACAAAATGTCTCTACGAAAAAAAGGGCACCACCAAGACCTTTAAAATTGTCGACTCCGGAATGCACCACTTAATTCGTCCAGCCCTTTATGAGGGCTTCCACGAAATTATTCCGGTTGCGGAGCCCTCAGGCGCAATTGAATCGGTAGATGTTGTAGGTCCAATTTGTGAAAGTGGTGATTTCTTCTGCCAAAACCGGAAAGTCTCCACCTTTGCTCCTAGTGAATTAATCGCACTAATGAGCGCAGGAGCCTATGGAATGGTCATGGCAACTACTTATAATTCCCACCCCCTTCCAGCTGAGATTCTTGTCGATGGCAATCAAGCTAAGATCGCAAGAAAGCGTCAAACCTTTCAAGATCTCGTCGAGGGAGAAGAAGGGTGAAATTTTCGCGCGACTGACAGCGTCTCACTGGGTTAGATAAACTAACCGATGGGAGACGAAGGAAATGAGGAAGATTTGGCACTGATGGCAAGAGTTGCCCGCGGTGACGAAGACGCTTTCGCTAAAATCGTTAAAAAACATCAGCACGCTGTTCTCGGAACGGTTGCAAAAATGACCAACCAAAGCCCTGACACCGAAGACATCGCCCAGCAGGTCTTCATAAGGCTATGGAAATCCGCCGAACGCTATAAGCCAACCGCAAAATTCACGACCTTCCTCTTCACCATCACAAAGAATCTTGTTTTTAATGCAACCCGAAAAAAATCCGGTAAAAACGAATACTCATTCGATGCGCTAGAGGGAAAATGGCGCCAGAGTATCGAAGACAAACGCTCTGATTCTCGGCCTGATAAATTAATTGAACAGACCGAACTTCGACAAATAATTGACGAAGCAATTTCTTCTCTTCCCGAAAAACAACGCCTCGCAGTTGTTCTTAGGCGATATGAAAAAATGCCCTATGAAGAGATCGCTGAAACGTTGGGGATTTCAATTCCAGCCGTAAAGAGTCAACTTTTCCGCGCTAGGACGGCTCTTCGAGAATCACTTGGCCGGTATCTCAAAGAGTGATTATTTTGCCATCGAACACATTGCCGACAAATTTTCACAGAAGACTTTCGGCCTAAAGCCAACAACTTGCGAGCAAAGGCTAAAAGTAGTTCTTACGATCTTTAGGGCGACCTCAGCTAGAACAAAACAAGAGACCCTTCTCGCTTGGCAAACCCTAGATGATCGACAAAAATATTACCTAGCGATACACCCTTATTGTTCTATCAAAATGTCATCGAATACATTTTCTAAAGCCGCGATCAGAAAAAAGATTCGCCTTCGTTTGAAACAATTAAACAGGCTTGAAATCACTGAGGCATCTTTAGACATTCTTTCACAACTCAAGTTTCCAGATGGATCAAGAGTTGCAATCTTTGCAGGTCTTTCGTGCGAACCACAACTTCTCGAAGTGATTGTATCCCAACCCAATGTAAAATGGCACCTCCCCAAGGTCAGCGGGCCAGGGGAAATGAATTTTCTTCGATTTGAAAAAATTGAAGAACTCAGCCTGGGAGCTTTTAAAATTTTGGAACCTGATCACGGAGTCAAAGCGACTCATCTCGATTTTATGATTTGCCCTGGAGTAGCTTTCACCCGCGAGGGACACCGCCTTGGCCAAGGCGGTGGATTCTACGACCGAGCCATCCCGAGATTCCCGAAAACCAAAATTATCGGAGTGGGATTTGAGTGCCAAGTCGTAGATCAACTTCCAATCGACAAACACGATTGCCCAATGGATCAGATCATCATTGCCTCGATGGGCACTTGAGAGCGAAAGGAGGGATTTTAGCGCAAAACCTCTTTCCTTTCGAATCAACTCCGAAGAATGCTCCCGCAACTTTAGAATCACACGCCACGACGTGATAAGAATTATAGGAAAAAGCTTTCCCAGGTATTAACTTAGGAATCTCTCCGACTACCCCCGCTCCCTCAACAACGACAACTTCCCCTTTCGTGTCTCTTAGGATCCATTTACGAGCAAGAATCGTAACCGTTTCTGAAGACTCATTGATAATTTGGATGAAGTAAGCGAAGGGAAATGGTTTTTCGGGCGGTGCTTCCAACTGCGGGGCAAAAATCACCTTTTCTATCTTAACCCTTAGACCTGGTAAGGCTCGGAATACCATCTGTGTAGCGGAGCCTATAAGATGTCGCTTTGAGAGCAAGAGCATCCGTGCAAACTTGCAGGGTAGGATAGAACACCTAAGCTAGTGGTGTGCAAACTCCAATCGCTCTTACTATCGCTGGCTCGGATAGCTCGGCCGGCGCGGGCCTGCAGGCTGATTTAAAAACTTTTTCAAGCTTTGGAGTATTTGGCCTAACCGCAGTGACATGCGTCGTCTCCGAAACGCCCCTTACGCTAAGTCAAGTTCACCCCGTTCCACCGAGTATCTTGCAAGATCAAGTCCGTCTTTTACTAGAGAGCTATCCCATTGGTGCAATCAAAACAGGGATGCTCTACTCGAAGGCCCATATTAAGGCGGTTTGCGAACTACTCGCTGGCACCAATATCCCTCTCATTGTTGATCCAGTCATGGTTGCTTCAACGGGCGACCCCCTCATGAAAGAAGACGCACTCGATACCATTCGCGAGAGCCTTCTGCCTCTCGCGACCATCATCACCCCTAACCTTCCAGAGGCTGGAATTCTACTCCGAAAATCGGTCGCAACAATGGAGGATCAAGAAGCAGCGGTGGAAGAATTAACATCGATCTTTGGTGTCGCGACCTATTTAAAGGGTGGCCATTTAGAAAACACTCGAACACATCGGGACCTTCTTAAAGAGAATGGTAAGTTACACGTCTTTGAACATGAACACTTAGAACTCCCCCAAACTCATGGCACTGGCTGCACACTCTCCGCTGCTCTTGCTGCTGCCATTTCATCAGGATCAAGTCTAGCGCACGCCGGAAAACAAGCACACCAGTTTACACAACAAGCACTTAGAGATTCAGAATCATGGAATAGCCCAACCTCTGGAGAAGTGATTTTTCATCTCAGGCAAGCTCTACAACTTAACGCGTTAACTGAGAACTAATATTTGAAACCACTCTTTTTGCTGAACTGGCTTTGGAGCCCCACCCACGAGGCCTAGCCATCCCGTGGCTACGTCCACGAGTTGTACAGTCGTTTCACCATCGGATTCAAGGGTTCCACTCTTTGAGCCATAAACAACCTCGTTAGCGTTCAGACCGAGAGTTAACAAAAGTAGGGGGATGAGTATTTTCATGGCCGCTACTCAAGCACAGAGCAAAACGGGCCAAAGCCAAAAAAACCCCATCATGGGTTTCGATAACCCGTCTCATTCGGGCAGTATTCGGGCAGTAACCCCGCCCCGGAAAAAGAACAAAGAGCCATACTGGAAAAATAAAACCCGTAACTCATTGAGCTACTGGGCTTTAAAAATGGTGGGCAGGGCTGGATTCGAACCAGCGTACACTTACGTGAGCAGATTTACAGTCTGCCGCCTTTAACCACTCGGCCACCTACCCCAGTAAGTTTTTCGTGGGTCACCCTGCCTTGCAGCATCGCGACGGCGGGGAAATATTAGGCCGAAGAGATTCACGCAAGGAGAAAGTGAGATTTTCACAGGCTAGATGAACAATTTCCCCTTGAAGACGGACAAAAACTCTCAAAAAACCAAGCTAGGTTGATATTTTAGTTTGGTTATTTTTTTACCTTTTTCGGTGACAGAAGATCGTGGCTCTCAGCCTCCATGAACCAAGCCACCTTAGCTTAAGGTGAAGCAAATAATTTAAAAGATCGAAAGACTTTGTGAAAAATTTCACAAAGTCGCTTTACGGACAGCAAGTCCGCTTGCATAGTCGCCCAGCGCGGAGCTGTCTTATGGCTTCGTCTTCACACCCGTAAACGCGCGATAACACGATGAGCGAAGATGCCCCGGCAAATACCGTAACGGCTGAAAAAGAGCTTCCCAAGGACCAGGCTGCTGCGGCAGGCATGGTCAACGTCCAGATCGATGGCGAGTGGCTTCAGGTCCCCAAAGGGACTCGGATGATCGAAGCTGCCAAGTTGGTGGGAAAAGAGGTTCCCCACTATTGTTATCACCCGAAGCTTTCTTCTCCAGGCAACTGCCGCATGTGCTTAGTGCAAATGGGCATGCCACCACGTCCAGCACCGGGACAGGCCCCTGTTTACGGAGACGATGGTTATCAAGAAATTGGTTGGATGCCGCGCCCTGTGATTGCTTGCGCCAATACGGTTGCCGAAAATATGGGAATTCGCACCAGCGGTGATTTAGTTGAAAAGACGCGCCAAGGCGTCATGGAGTTCCTTCTGATCAATCACCCGCTCGATTGCCCGATCTGCGATCAAGCCGGCGAGTGCAAGCTTCAGGAATTTTCGGTTGAACATGGTCGTGGAGAATCACGCTTTAAAGAAACCAAGATCAAGAAGCCCAAAAATGTCGATATCGGCAAAAATATTCGCCTCGACGACGAACGTTGCGTGATGTGCAGCCGCTGCATTCGGTTTATGGATGAGGTCGCAGAGGAACCCGTTTTAGGATTTTCTCAGCGAGGAACCCACACCTCGGTCACTGTTCATCCAGGTTATCGGCTCGATAATAACTATTCGCTCAATACGGCTGACATTTGTCCAGTTGGGGCTCTCACTTCGAATGATTTCCGATTCCAGATGCGCGTTTGGTTTCTTAAAGAAACAAAAAGCATCGATGTGAATTGTGGAACTGGAGCGAATACCGTGATTTGGACCCGGGGCAACGAAGTTTTCCGAGTGACTCCTCGCCAAAACGACGACGTCAACTCATCTTGGATGCCAGACAGCCACAGACTTTCATTCAATAATCTCCAGACGGATGATCGCCTTAGCGGGCCTCTTATCAAGAAAGATGGGAAGCATCTTCAATCTTCCTGGATGGAGGCAACGGCCAATGCTGCCAAGGGACTCGGAATGAGGCAGTCAGATGAGGTTGCGATAATTGCTTCGGGCCGCCTCAGCAATGAGGAACTCTATCTCACCAAGAAAATCGCAATAGCTCTTGGAACGGAACTTATTGCGACAGTGCCCCGTGTTGGAGAATCTGACGGTAAGCTCATCTCAGCCGATCGTAACCCCAACACTACCGGAGCTTCATTGATTTGGGATACTTCAGAGCCATCTGAGAAACTCGATGCGATTCGCGAGGGCGTCTCCTCTGGGAGAATTAAAGCCTTAATCGTCCTTTCGGAAGATCTCCTTGAAGAGGCTGGATTTGACTCAACAGACCTTGAAAAGCTTGACCATTTGGTTGTTTCCCACACCCACGCCAATCCAACTGCCTCTCATGCGAACGTCGTTTTTTCGGGTGCTGGATTCGCGGAGAAACGAGCAACCTACGTCAATGTCACCGGACGACTGCAGCGGGCCAACCAAGCAGTCATTGCTCCAGGCGATTCCCGTGACGACTGGGAAACCCTCGCTGCTCTTCTGTCGCAACTTGATGAAAACTATAGTCCACCGGCCTCGATGGATGCTGTTCTGAATCAGATTTCCTCCGAAGTTGACAAATTCAAGGGGCAGACCTTCGGGTCGATTGGGGACCTTGGAATTCAGATTACTGAGACTGGGGTCTCGATCCCCCTTCTCGAGCAAGAAAAAGCTCGGGTAGAATCAGGCCAAATCGTCGGATAATCAGAACCACACCAGATTCTATCTTTCATGGACACCACTCTCCTCATCGCAGCTGCTATCAAGATTGCCGTTTTTATCGGCATCACGATGAGTTTTGTCAGTATCTGCGTGATCTTTGAGCGCCGATTTTCGGCGATCATTCAGGATCGAGTCGGCCCCAACCGGACAATGATCCCGCTCTCGATTCTTGGATTCAAGAAAGATCTCGCCCTACCGATTGGTGGTCTCACTCAGCCAGTGGCTGACGGATTGAAATTTATTCTCAAGGAAGATTTCACCCCCTCTTACGTTCGGAAATTTTTCTTTTGGCTAGCTCCCGTTTTAGTCGTCGTCCCTGCCCTCCTCACGATGGCCGTCATTCCTTTTGGGAGCCCGATGGAAATTGCTGGAAGCGTTATCCCAATGGCTGTGGCCGATCTTAATGTGGGGCCGCTTTATATTTTTGCGATTGCTTCACTCTCCGTCTACGGCATCACCTTGGCTGGGTGGGCCTCCAACTCTAAGTATCCTTTCTTCGGTGGAGTTCGCGCTTGCGCTCAAATGATTTCATACGAAATCGCCCTTGGACTCTCAATTGTTCCAGTTCTTATGTTTTTCGGAGGCTTGAACCTAGGCCATATCGTCGAGGACCAAGTCACTAACGGATGGTTGCTTCTCCCTCTGTGGAATGAGGGTGGCTTTATCATTGGTGCAGGGTATTGGGAAGATCCGCAGGCATCAATCCAGCGACTCCTTCTTCTCATCCCAATCTTCATTTCATTCATTATCTTTACCACTTCGATCTTCGCGGAAACGAATCGTATGCCTTTTGATCTTCCTGAATGTGAAACTGAGCTCGTCGGCGGTTATCACACCGAGTATTCCTCGATGAAGTTCGCTCTTTTCTTTATGGGTGAGTATGCCGCGATGGTGGTTGGTTCGGCACTAATCGTAACTCTCTTTCTCGGCGGATGGTCAATTGGTTTTGGTATCGACAACCTCCTTCCAGCCGGGGCTTGGTGGGTCAGCCTCCTACACATTGGTGTCTTTCTGGGCAAAGTGACCTTCTTCATCTTGTTTTTCATATTGGTCCGTTGGACCGTTCCTCGCTTCCGCTATGATCAATTAATGAATCTGGGTTGGATCGTTTTCTTTGAGGCCGCACTTATTAACGTCTTCCTAGCAGCACTCGTAATCGCCTACCCAAGTATCGGGCTCATGGGTCTTACAATCGGATTTGCTTTGTTAATTACCGCAACCATCCTTCTCATCAAGATAGCCAAGGGCTCCTTAGAGAAGCCCTCCGCAACCGCAGTTTAAAACCTCAACTCATTTTCAACCTATTTTAATCTAGCCATGGCAATCATCAAAGTTGAACGCCCCAAGCTTTCCTTCGGAGAGAAAATCTACTTCGGCGCCGCCTTCAAAGGGATGATTATCACCCTTGGACACGCTTTCCGGTCCTTGCTCGGAAAGACCACGGGAGCTGAGGAGCTAAACTCCTCCGGTGTCGGAGTGACAATGCAATATCCCGAGCAAAAATGGGATGACCAACTGCCCGAATATTACCGTGGTGCGCCTGCCCTTGTCACCGACGAACGGGACCGGGAACGTTGCGTCTCGTGCCAGCTTTGTGAATTTATCTGCCCACCCAAAGCGATCAAAATCACCCCCGGTGAGATCCCATCGGATAATGAATGGGCCAAGGTTGAGAAGCGCCCCCAAGAGTTTGACATCGACATGATCCGCTGCATTTACTGCGGCATGTGCGAAGAAGTTTGTCCTGAGCAAGCAATCTATCTCCGCCCCGACTATGTCATTACAGGCACAAACCGTAATGAAATGGTCCACGACAAAGAGCGACTCTACGAAATTGGAGGGAAACGCGTTGGACTCGTCAACAAGTGGAACGACTTAAAGTAAGCTATGGAAAACCTCGTATTCTATCTTTTTGCTTTTATGGCGGTCGCCGGAGGGGTGCTCTTAGTGGCCCTACGTAATCCGGTTTCAAGCGCGCTCGCCATGGTGCTTTCCTTTGTTGGACTGGCTGGTTTATTCATTGGCCTGAATGCCTACTTTGTTGGGATCGTTCAAATCTTAGTCTATGCGGGCGCAATCATGGTCCTCTTCATCTTCATTATAATGCTGCTCGACCTAAACGACGAGAAGCCCGTCAAATTTAAATCTTCCTCGGTCGTTGCGGGTCTTATTATCCCTCTCCTCTTAGTGGTTCAAATTCTTGGAGTAATCCAAACGGGGTCCGAAGGCAACAAGGTTGAATTTGAGGAAATTACCAATGATTCGATGCGAAAGTCGGCCGAGCAGTTTGCTCAACTCGATAAAGATGAGGTCCAATTGCCGCGCGAGAAACAGTCAGCAATCTACAAGAGTTTGACTCATGAAAAGAGCCCTAAACTTCCAGACACCAACCTTATCGGACACACTATCTTTAAGAGCTACAACTACCCTCTACAGGTGGTAGGGGCCCTCCTCCTTGTAGCAACAATTGGCGTCGTAATCCTTTCAAAAAGGTCGAACAAGCAAGCTCCCGCTGATTCCTAACGATATTCCTTCATGGCTTCACTTAACGACTATCTCTTTGTTTCCGGTCTGCTCTTTGCGATCGGCCTCGCTGGTGTCATCGTCCGCAAAAACATCATTGTGATTTTCATGTGCCTCGAGCTGATGCTTGCCTCGGCCAGCCTTACTCTCGTGGCTTTTTCAAGATTCCACTTATTGAACGGGCTGCCGGATTATAACGGTCAGGTTTTCGTCTTCTTCATCATTACTGTTGCCGCCGCCGAGGTCGCTGTTGGGCTTGCGATTATCGTCGCTCTCTACCGCGCTCGCCAAACCATTAACGTCGAGGAACTCACCTCCATGCGCGGCTAACCCCACGAACTTCGAATTCTCATGGAATCACTTCCCTGGCTTATCCTCGGTCTCCCGCTTCTGACAGCTGCGGCTATTCATCTTGGGCTTAAAAAGAAGCAATCTCTATCAGCTCTCGTTTCTACCTGCTCAGCAGCGGTGACTCTCGTGCTCACCTTAGTGATCATTTCGAAAGGAAGTGATCTTGCCGGATCCTTCACTTGGGCTTCCATTCCCGGCTTCGATGGAATTGAAGTCGGTTATGAACTAAATCGACTGTCCCGAGGCATGATGCTCGTGGTCGCCGGGGTTGGCTTCCTTGTCCACGTGTTTTCCCTCGCCTACATGAAGGACGATTCAGCACTCGCCCGTTACTTCTGCGGACTTTCGCTCTTCATGTTCTCGATGACAGGGATCGTCCTTGCCACCAACTTCATCATGATGTTCATGTTTTGGGAATTGGTGGGCCTGAGTTCCTATCTTCTCATCGGGCATTGGTATCAAAAAGACTCCGCAGCCGATGCATCAAAGAAGGCCTTCCTCACAAATCGGATTGGTGATTTTGGGTTCATGATCGGCATCCTTATCCTCTGGGGTATTACCGGGAGCTTCACCTTCAATGGAATTAGCGAGTTCTTCGCTGAAGGTGGCCACCCTCAAACTGTTGTGCCCTCCATGACAATGTTCTCAGCTGCCATCCTTTTAATCTTCATGGGGGCCATGGGAAAATCGGCACAAGCTCCTCTTCACGTGTGGCTCCCAGACGCGATGGAAGGCCCCACTCCAGTTTCTGCTCTTATTCATGCCGCAACGATGGTTGCAGCAGGCGTTTTCATGATGGTCCGATTCTTTAGTGCGGTTGGAATGGAAACTCTCGACTCCATTTGGGGACCTGATGTTATCGCTTGGATTGGTGCGATCACCTCTCTTCTCGCAGCCCTAATGGCTACCCAGCAGGATGACATCAAAAAAATCCTCGCCTATTCTACTCTCTCCCAGCTCGGTTACATGGTTATGGCCGTAGGGCTTCTGGACCCAGAAGCGGGAATGTTCCACCTCTTCACACACGCTTGGTTTAAGGCCCTTCTCTTTCTCGGCTCAGGCGCCGTCATCTTCGCCTGCCATCATGAGCAAAACATTTGGAAGATGGGTGGTTTAAAGAAGACCATGCCTGTTACTTTTCTCACTTTCGGCATTGGAACAATTGCTCTTTGCGGAGTCCCAGGAACTGCTGGCTTCTTCTCTAAAGAGCACATTCTTGAGTCTGCCGCCCACAGCGGACAATGGTTTCTCTTTGGGATCGCCGCACTCGTAGCATGCCTTACGACTTTCTACATGTTTCGCCTCTTCTTCGTGGCTTTTCTTGGAAAGCCTCGGAGTGAAAATGCTGATCATGCAAAGGAGGTCGGCCCCCTCATGTCTGCTCCATTGGTTATCCTAGCACTCATGGCTATTTTTTCCGGCTATCAGTTTCTTGGGGGTAAAATTTCGCCACTTTACAAATCTTTCGAGTTTCACCCGGATGCTCCAGCGTTCATCGCTTCAATATCGGCAGTTGTGATCGGACTCTTCCTCGCTTGGAAGCTCTACGGAAACACTGAAAGTGACCCGCTTGAAAACAGGGGTATTTTTAAACACTTCCGCAATAAGTTTTATATCGACGAAGCATACGCTAAACTCGTTGGCTACGGTCAGGACACTCTCGCCGCCTTCATCCACTTCTTTGACGAACTGATCATTAATGGATTCATTGTTGATGGATTTTCACGAGCCGCCGGTGGCGTTGGTCGAATCTTCGGACGCCTTCAGTCCGGTAACCTTCAGGGCTACGCCGTCCTCTTCGGAATTGGCGTTCTTTTAGTCATTTATCTTACGGTCTTTGTTTCATGAGCATCATCCTCATTCTCATCCCACTCCTCGCCGCCTTCGCTATTCTAGCCGGGATCGGTAAAGCGAAGTCGATTGCAACGATCGCTGCCACTGCAAACTTGGCGCTAGGGCTCGGAACCGTTTTTTGTTGGAGATCCTCAATCTGGGGTCTCTCTTGGGAAGTTCTCTCGAAACCAAACATCCATCTCTCTCTTGGCTTCTACGATGGAATGAGCCTAGTAATGGTTATCTTGAGCGTGCTGGTTCTTTTCACAGCAGTCATGTCTGGTAAGTGCCCTGAGGGTCGCGAGAAACTATGGTTCTCATCTATTCTGTTCATTGGAGCAGGTGGATTGGGCGCTTTTCTATCCACTGACCTATTTTTCTTCTACGCCTTTCACGAGCTAGCGCTTATCCCAACATTTTTGATGATAGGAATTCTGGGATCTGGCGACCGAAAAAATGCGGCTTGGAAGATCACGATCTATCTCGCTTTGGGCTCTATCATTCTCTTGGCAGGCCTAATTTGGCTTGTTTCAGCAAGTGGTTCAGACACTTGGCTTTTCGATGATCTTCTCGCCTCCTCAATCTCACCACATACCCAATCAGGAATCGCGGCCCTTCTCATCGTTGGCTTTGGAGTTCTAATCTCTCTCTTTCCGTTTCATTCTTGGGCAGCTCCCGCATATGCCTCAGCACCTGCTCCAGTCGCGATGCTCCACGCCGGCGTTCTTAAAAAATTTGGCCTTTACGGCCTGATAAGACTCTACCCAATGGTTTCAACTGGGATGCAAGATTGGCTCATTTGGCTCATCGTTCTTCTTCTCTTTAATATTCTCTGGGTTGGGTTCGTAACAATCAACCAAAAGCGTCTTGATATGATCCTTGGAAATTCCTCAGTGATGCACATGGGGTATATTTTCTTAGCATTCGCGGCTCTGATCGAAGCCGGAAGCTTTGAGGCCAATCCACTGGCTAAGCCTGCCGCAGTGATTTTGATGTTCGCTCACGGGATCAGCATCGCACTCCTCTTTATGCTCACAGACACGATCCGCAGGAAGACTGGGACGGTTGAACTCGCTGAACTGGGAGGGCTCGCTAAAGCAGCACCACGCCTCGCATTCCTTTTCGGTCTTGCCGGAATGGCATCGATCGGACTTCCGGGCTTGGCAAACTTTTCCGGCGAAGTCCTCGTATTCCTCTCGGGATTCAACAACTACGACGGCGAGTGTCTTGGCTATGTCCAGACCGCAACTATTTTAGCTCTTTGGGGTGTTGTTATAAGCGCCGTTTACATGCTGAGAGCTTATCGCCAGACCTTCCAAGGAACACCGGTAAACCATACCAGTTCTGAACACGTTAAAGACTTTGGGCCCTTTTGCCAAATACCGGCAGGGGTCCTTGCCATTTCACTCCTTATCGTCGGACTCTACCCAAACTCACTTCTCCAGTTCCTCGATGAACCCGAAGCTGTCACTTCCGAAACCGAACAAGCTTCCAAATAAATTTTCAAAGCCCGCCTCCAATGCCTTCCTACTTGCTAGAAATAATCGTCCTTGTCGGCGGATTGGTCCTGCTTCTACTAGAAGCCTTCACTTCCCCGAAAAGGAAATCGTCGATCGCGATTGGCGCGATCTCAATCCTCTTTTTTTCTTTAATCCTTCTGTTTTTTGCAGACAAGGGGTTTGGTGATGAAAATGTCGAACTGACACGATTCTACGCGTTTGATCCATTAGCAAGGTTCTTCAAGCTCTTCACGATTATTGCAACGATTCTAGCTCTACTCCTTGCACTCGATCACCGTAAAGTTCTTTCAAAGTTCACCGCTAACCCAGGCTCTGAAGACGGGACTGGCGAATACTATTGCCTCTTTCTTTTTGCCTGTGCCGGAATGATGTGGATGGCATCTGCAAAAGATCTTGTCTCACTTTTTGTGTCACTCGAGCTGACGACAATTACATCTTATATCTTGGTTGGCTACATGCGAAGAAACGTTGGCTCACTCGAAGCCGGTGTGAAATTCCTGATCCTTGGCGCTCTTTCAACAGGGTTTTTGGTTTATGGTATTGCATGGATCTATGGCGCGACGGGGACTACAGATCTCGCTTTGATTAGCGAGCTCATTACCGAGCAAAATTCCACCTACCTACTTTTCGGCCTCGCCCTTATCCTCATTTCTCTGGCATTCAAAGTTGGCGCGGTTCCGATGCATCTCTGGGTCCCAGACGTTTACCAAGGCGCTCCAACCCCAACCACCGCTTTCCTTTCTGTTGCCTCTAAGGCCTCAGGTTTTGCAATAGCTATTCGCGTTACCGAGCCCTTCCTAAACAGCGGGAGTGATCTTGCAGGCAAGACCACCTTTATCTTAACTATTCTTGCTGGCGCTACCATTCTCTTCGGTAACCTCGCAGCAATTCCACAGAAAAACTTCAAACGCCTCCTCGCTTATTCCTCAATTGCAAATGCAGGCTTCATCTTGCTTCCAATCGCAGCGTGGCAAACTGCTACTGATGAGCTCACATCAAAACAAGTCATCGCTTTTTATCTCACGATATATCTCATCATGACTTTCGCAGCATTCTTCATTCTGGCAGTAATCCATCGAAATACGGGTTCGGATCAACTTTCGGCTTTTGAAGGTTTGGGTAAAAGACACCCGCTTCTCGCGTTCATGACTGCGGTAATCATCGGGGCCCTCGCCGGACTTCCCCTCACAGCAGGCTTCTGGGGGAAATTCCTCGCTTTCAAAGCGGCAGTTGATGCTGAACTTTGGTTTACAGTATCACTTGGATTTATTGGTGTTGCGGCAGGATTTTACTACTATTTTCAAATCATTCGGGCGATGTATTGGCGGAACTCACTGGAATCCGACCCAATCGAAATTAGACCAATCGCCTTTCGCTCAATTGCCGGACTAACTACTTTGGTGGTCGTCTTAGGATTCTGGCCCCAACCGATCTACTGGCTTCTTCAAAACATCAGCTGAGACCCTGCTCCTAGGTCCCAAATAAGCCCCAACTGTTTCCAGTCGGGGCTCATCTTTAAGAATCGATCTTATCGTTAACTTAAGCTGGTAATTCCGAGACGGGAAGATTCGTTACCTCATCACGGTAAGATTCAGCAAGAGGAGTACTTAGATACCGCTCAGTAGAAGAGCACCCAATTGTTACGATGCGTTTCCCGTTGAAGCTGTCTCTCGCAGCGATTTTCAGTGCCGAGGCAACATTAGCTCCGGTAGAAATCCCCGCCGGAAGACCTTCAAGCTGAGCCAGCTTCTGCGCCATCTCAAAAGCCTCTTCATTGGTTACAGTGACAGCCTCATCTATGATTGAAGTATTCAAATTCCCAGGAATAAACCCGGCTCCAATCCCCTGAATCTTGTGAGGTCCAGGAGCTCCGCCACCAATCACTGGGCTATTCTCTGGCTCAACCGCAATAACCTTAAAATCAGGATTACGATCTTTAATCACTTCCCCAACCCCCGAGATAGTTCCCCCCGTGCCAACGCCGGCAACAATTGCGTCAATATCACCATTGGTGTCCCGCCAAATTTCCTCAGCAGTTGTCTCTCTATGGATTTGCGGATTAGCAGGATTATCAAACTGACTGGGACCGAAGCTATTTTCAGTTTCGGCGAGTATCTGCTTGGCCTTAGCAATTGCCCCACCCATCCCACGCGGCCCCGGAGTAAGAACAATCTTCGCTCCGAGGCTTCGGAGAAGAATTCGGCGCTCGATCGACATCGTTTCTGGCATCGTCAAAATGCATTCATAACCTTTAGCACGAGCAACGAAAGCAAGGGCGATCCCTGTGTTTCCAGAAGTCGCTTCGATAATTGTTCCGCCTGGTTTAAGAACACCGTCTTTTTCGGCAGCCTCAATCATCGCTTTTCCAATGCGATCTTTGACGCTAAAGAGAGGATTAAAAAATTCTGCTTTAACGAAAACTTCGCAATCAAGTCCCTCGGTGACAGAATTTAATTTAATTAGTGGAGTGTTGCCGACGGTATCGACAATGTTTTCAGCAATGCTCATTTTTTTCTTATTTATATTTGATAGTCAATTTGTCCAGAATCTTGGTGAAGTCCACATTCATATTTGGTTCCACCAAAGCGGGTATCCTCAGCAGTCTCCCCGACATTTGGTTTCCGAGTAGAATGCCAATCACCCATCGTTAGAAATCCTTCTTTCTCAAGGGGGTGCCGAGGAAGATCGTGTTCATGGTAATACGCTTCCAACTGGGCATCCGCCCAATCTAGGATCGGATAAACTTTCATGGTTGCTTTTTGCTTTTCGGCAAAAGCACGATCAATCCTTGTCGACGATTGGCTACGGCGGAGGCCACTCACCCAAACGTCCCCACCAATCTCGGAGAGCGCACGGTTCATAGGTTCAACCTTGTTTAACAAAGCATACTTTTTGTTTCCTTCTGCACTCTGCTCCCAGAGCTTACCATAAAGAGCTTCTTGACGAGCAGCTGAAATAGCAGGGTTGAAAACACGAATATCTAATTCCCAGTCTTCGATGAATGATTGAGAAAACTGGTAGGTCTCAGGAAAACAATATCCGGTGTCGACAAAGATAATGGGAATATCCGGTGCGTGCTTCCTAATCAGATGCAGCATTGCCGAGGCCTG
>DCQM01000147.1 GCA_002323895.1 Akkermansiaceae bacterium UBA1518 | reverse complement strand
CCAACTTTGATTACCGAGTCAATGGAAAGGGAAGTAATGGGTGGAGCTAGTAGAAATCATCAATTGTTTCACCGGGGTTGGTGGCGGGCAACGGCAAAGGGGGCAGATCAACTTCGTCAGAGGATGGCTTTTGCGCTCAGTCAAATATTGGTTGTTTCAGGACAAGGCTCGGATGTCGTGAGAGGAAGCCCCGAAGCTGCAAGTGCCTACTATGAGATCCTTCAAAATCAGGCGTTTGGAAATTACGCAGATTTATTGGAAGCGATAACCTATAATCTCGGGATGGGGAGCTATCTGGGGCATCTAAGAAATCAGAACGAAGATCCTGAATTGAGAATTTTTCCAGATGAAAATTACGCGCGAGAGTTGATGCAACTTTTTTCCATTGGCTTGTGGGAATTAAACGAGGATGGGTCGAGAAGACGCGACTACATCGGGAATCCTATTCCAACTTACACTAATTTCCATATCACAGAGTTAGCCAAGGTGATGACTGGATTTAACTGGGGCGGGACAAATAGTTTTTACGAATATAAGAATCGACCTGATCTCCCGATGACAATCTGGGAAACCCATCATGAAAGGGGAGAAAAATTTCTTGTTAATGGAGGATATCTTCCTGCCAATATGAACCCCGCGAAAGATGTCAGAACTGCTATTGAGAATTTGGTAAATCACCCCAGCGCGGGCCCCTTTATCGGGCGATTACTCATCCAAAGATTTACAACGAGTAATCCTTCGCCTGCCTATATTCGCAGGGTTGCTCGTGCATTTTCGGATAATGGAAAGGGGATTAGGGGTGATTTAGGAGCCGTAATTAGGTCAATCTTACTAGACCCTGAAGCTCGGAGTAAGTCTATCAGTCTGGGAGAGAGATATGGGAAGATGAGAGAACCTTACATTACTTATGCTCATTTATCTCGGGCGTTTTCTTCAAAAAATGAAGATGATGTTTTCTACATGCTTACCAGTGAGCACCTAGATTACTTTGGCCAGAGACCATTAATGTCACCAACGGTCTTTAATTTTTATTCGCCAAATTATCAGCCTGCAGATGAAGCGGGTGAGGTGGATTTTTTTGCGCCCGAGTTTGAGATTTTAACACCTCTTCGTTCGGTGCTTTGGCCTAACTTACTTAGAAAAAATATTGAATTAGGCTTTGCGTACTCTCCAGACTATCCACATCTGACAAGGACACACGATTTTACAATCGAACTTGCGCTGGTTAAACATCCCGAAAGCTTAGTGAATCGGCTTGATCTAGTTTTTACTTATGGAACTTTGAAGCAAAAGACGAGGCAGATCATTCTGGATATGTTGGATAATGCTGAATTGGACAGTGATGAAAAAAAGCTATGGACAGCGATTTATGCGGTCATGACTTCTCCCGAATATGCGATTTTGAGATAATGATGAGAGAAAACCATCGTGGAAGGAGTGGATACAATAGGCGTGATTTTCTTGGTGAGGCTAGCTGCGCTGCCCTTTCTGGTAGTGCTGCTTTTAGTAGTATTCTGAACCTTAGCTTTCTGGGTGACCTGGCCGCGGATGAACTACCAGTAGGAGACGATTACCGAGCGCTGGTCTGCGTCTTTCTCTCTGGCGGGCATGATTCCTTTAATATGTTGGTGCCTAGAGGTGCGGATAAATATCAGGAATATGCCGAAATCCGTCGAAATCTTTCCCTCTCGCGTGATGATTTATTGCCACTCTCCAATCCAGAGGAAGCCGAGCAAGAACTAGGTCTGCACCCCGAGCTTCACAAGACTCGTGATGCTTTTGACAGTGGAGATCTGGCGTTTGTGGCAAATGTAGGGACTCTTCAGCAACCTGTAACAAAGGATAATTATGAATTATCGCCCCATTTTTTGCCAGATGGTTTGTTTTCTCATGCGGACCAACAAAAGCAGTGGCACACTTCTTTACCAGATCGTTCATCGACCAGTGGCTGGCTCGGAAGACTTTCTGCGACACTGCAAGATTTGAATCAACCTGAGAGCTTTGCATCTGCAATCTCAGTTGCTGGTGTTAACCTTGTTCAAACATCTCCGGGAGTCTTACCTTACGTGATTGGAAATGAGGGGAGTAAAGGATTGGCTGATTGGAATAACCCAAATTGGGCGGTTGGAAGGTCAGTAGTGAGTAGCCAGCTTGATTTAGAATATGAAAATCTTCTACAGCAGATCTTTTTGAGCCGGAAGAAAGATGCTTTAGAAAGAAATAAGGTGTTTTCTGAGGCAGTAGAAGCTGTCGATCTCGAAGGAGTTCAAATTAGCGGTGGTTCGTTGGGGGATCAGCTAAAGATGGTTTTGAAAACTATCCGGGCAAGGACGGACTTGGGTATACGCCGCCAAACATTTTTTGTGGAATTAGGGGGGTGGGATTTGCACTCACTATTAATCGAACCCCATCGCCGGCTGTTAAGGCAGCTTGATGATGCTCTCGGTGATTTTCAAAAAGCTTTGGATGCTGATGGGCTGTCGGATCAGGTGACAACATTTACGGCATCCGACTTTGGGCGATCCTTGACCTCTAATGGTCAAGGAAGTGACCATGGTTGGGGAGGCCACCAGATAGTTGTGGGAGGCGCTGTTGATGGGGGCCGGGTCTATGGAGAATATCCTGATCTTTATGAGGATAATCCTCTCGACGTGGGAAGAGGAAGAATCATTCCAACAACTTCCGTTGATGAGTATTTCGCGGAGCTAGCTTGTTGGTTTGGGGTGTCGCGGCAACAGCTACCGATTGTGATCCCTAACTTGAACCGTTTTTACGATCTGACTCGGGTGGAGCAGCCACTTGGGTTTATGAATCTTGGCTAGTAACATGAAAGCAACGCTTGTTTTTCTAGTGGTTTTTTTGATCGGCCTAATTTGCCTTTTCCAAGACGATGAGTCTGCAAGCTCGAAAACTACAGAGCCGATTGAAGAGACGTCTCTTGATCAAAAAGGAAAGAATCAGCTTATGGTTTTATCTGATGCGCCTTTTGCGAAAAAATTTGGGCAAGGACAGTTGTCTATTCATGAGGAATTAGATCTGATTCAGTTAGCGTTTCAGGACTACCGCTCTTTTGTCAAAAAAGGATATCGTCGACCGATCGGAGACAATCGTGATTTTGTCGAGGCGATGACGGGGAATAATTTTTACCGAATTGCTCCTATTCCACCGCGACACCCAAGGATTAATCGCCGTGGTGAGCTCACCGACCGGTCGGGTAACCCTTTTGTGATTCATCCTCTGTCAGAAGATGCCATTGAAGTCCGCGCTGCCGGAAAGGACGGAGTCATTTGGACTGAAGACGACATTGTCAATCTTACGCTCGCAGGCAGAGAGCTGAAGAAGAGAGTAAATAAACGTTAATTGATTACTAGAATGCGAGGCGGTAAAAACGAGGGCCATCCTCGTCTGGAATGGGTGCGACCATTCTGCGGTAGTTGCCTGGGAGATTCGTTTGATCAGAAGCCGGCATTATTTCTGGCGAAATTGATGTCCAGATTTTCATATTTTCACTTGTCTCGATTGTATATTCGAGGCCTGGGCCGGCTGCAATGGGTTCCCAAAAATTTAGGTAAAGTTGGCCTGTCTCATCATGAGTTATCTTAGGATATCCCGGAGGGATGGAAACGTTCGGTTCGAGGATGGAATTACCGAAAGCACTTTCAAGGGTATCTGATAATCCATCTTGGTCGAGGTCGTCGATATTAGGGATGCCGATGATGAAGCTTGCGCCTGCTGAGGAGGAAACTTTGAGTCGAAGGTCATTATTTTTAAGGCCGCTTCCTTGATCCCCCGACGCATGTAAATGTATTTCGGAAACAATGAAGCTCTCCTCTGAGCGATTAAGTTTATGGCCTTCGATAACAAGTGGCCGGATTGTTCCCGAACCAATCTGAAGAAGTGCTGAGATTTCATGTTCACTATCAGTTGCTCGGAGTGTCGCGAGTAGCACAGCCTGATTACTTTCGCTGATCAAAGATTCGGCATGAAGCTTCGTGATTGAATAGTCTTGTTCATTAGTCACCAAGATTTGGTTTTCACGGGCCAGAATTATCGGAGGTCGCCCCGCTCTTGCTGAGATTAGTGCGAGATCATTTCCAAGAGATCCCAGCACTAAAATCCCTCTTTTTTGGGGAATTGGTGGCAGCAAATCCAGAGTTAGTAGTAAGTTTTGTCCCTCGATTAGATCACCTTCTCGGATGATTAGATCAAGTCCTCCAGTCTCAGAAATTGTAGCTACGAATTGATCATCGGTTGGGTTAGTAGATCCTCCTGATAAACGTCCGCTGAAAATCAAATCGCCCTCCTTTAGGGAAATGGGGGCAATAAATTCCGAAATCGTGGAATCTTGGGGCAAACCATTGTAAGGCTGAAAAGCGGAGACATGAGGGTGAAAATCCCCGGCATTTCTGGCTAAAATAACGCTCTGGGGTTCTTCTTGATTCGATTGGATTTGGGCCATAACTGCCATGCTGCTGTCAGCAGAAAAAACCATGGGGCTATCTGGAATGGAACTTACGATCGGGAAATCATTGGAATTCAGAAAATCCCCTTCTATCAAAATGGGGTTAGTAGATTCCCCATCATGAAGGGCAACGATTCGCTTTTGATTACCTCCCGCTGAATCTTCGATAGAAGCCGAAAAAATGACAGCTTGGTCAGAATCTGTCACGAAAGAGAATGTCTGGTCAGGTGAGAAGGTAAAACCGGCTTCAATGGAATCGGCTGGGCCATTTTCTATCGCGATGATTGTGGGATATTGGGGGTGGCCAACTATGAGAGAGGAAAGTTCTTGGCCTGCCAAGAGAACCTTTGGAGTTAAGACCACTCTCTGATCATTAAGGATCGCATGAGTGGAGTCTGATGAGATAAGATAAGTTAATTTTTCATTACTACCCGGGACCTGCAAGCCCGACATTGCAGTTTGAAGCCCTCCGCTATGTAAAGCAAATCGAGCCCCATCATTGGTTTGAACTAGTGCTAGGTATTGCATATCTCCCGATGCGGAAATGATCGGTGGGAATAAATCGAGGTAGTTTTGCTGGGGTGTTTTCGAAGCCCATAACGTACCACGGATCATAAGTTCCCGGAAATCTGGTTGGGACCAAGTTCGAGCATCATGGCCGTTAGCATGATAGAAAACTCGGCCATTCTGCTCATTTCTCACCCAAGTATAAGGCTCGTCCCACCCGCCATGGTCCTCTCGGTAACTTAAAAGTGTGATATCAGGATTTAGGTTTTGATGGAGGTAGGGCTCATCAAAACTTGAGTATGGAGACAGGCCTTGGAGGATTGGGTGATTGAGGTCCACCGAGTATGTTTCATCGTCTTCAAAAGGGAAATTTGGATGGATGGCAAGATTTTCAGGCAACCCTCCCGGGGCTTGTATAAGCCTAGCTGTAAATTGAGCGATAGAATGGTGCCCTCGAAACGCTCCCCCAAGAATCCTCGCAAGAGTTGCATTACTTCGTGCGACATAAGCAATGACGTGCATACCAACCATGCCACCTCCGCTTTGAATATAGCTTTCTAGGGCGGAGGTTTGCGCTGGCGAAAAGGCATCGTGATTTCCAAAGAAAAAAGAGCCTTGGTATTGATTGAGATTATCAAGATTTAGATCATTACGATTAGTTGAGGTCGTGAATTGAATTCCACGTTCCCCAAATTCTTGACGCATCGAAGACAAAAAAGAGGCAGGGCGGTGGTGAGAGTTATTTTGTTGGGAGAAATAAAAAACCTTCTTTGTGGAAGGAGAGAGGTCGCCTGATGCGACGTGCACTTCAACTTCGGCCCTAAGCCCACCAGCTACCAAGAATCCTAAGGTTAGGAGAACTTGTATTACCGAAGATTTGTTTTTCGTTCTCATAGCCTTACAAAGTCTCAAGTCACCCTTTCAAAGGAAAGGGGCGATGAGAGGGAGAAGAATCGATTAGAGTCGTGGTGGATTAACTGGATTGGTTGGGATTTTCCCGTTGGATTTAAAACGTAGGCTCTTCTGGAGCAACCCTATTTCCCTTCTAATCTCAGGGCTGGGGTCTTTAGCCAGATTATGAAATTCGTTGGGGTTGTCGACCGCGATAGATAAAATGGACATTTGGCTTTTTCACCTTGCTGTGAAGAAGGTTAAAACAAGAAATAAGCGTTAGAAAAACACAAAACATGTATCGGTGATTACGGATTTATCTCAACCGAAAGTCGAAAGTATTTGCCTCCAGATAAGGTGGGTGTTGCAGCACGAACGGTGATGTAGGTGACCCCGTTAGCTTGAGGATTAGATGTCACGATGCTGGTATCGCGTTTCCAGTTAATGAGATCGTCACTGGCCTCCGTGGTAATCGTTACGTCGCTGAGGTTTGAGCGAACTTGATAAGTGAAAGTCGCCAAGAGTTCGTCGTTGACCGTCATGAAAGAGGCCTGTCTAACAACTTTATTTGTTAAATCAGCGCCCTGAGCGTAGAGAACCAAATTGGAATCTGAAGTTCCGTTGGCAATATCTCCGGGGCTTGATCCGGGTGTTGTTGGGCTGCCGTAGGTTTGCTTCGCCCATTGGGTGTAAGAGAGCTTGGTTTCAAATCCTGGGGTCCCATTTGGCACGTTTGAAGCTTGCCACCTTTCGGCTTCACCAAGCTGACTCGAGGGTGTACTCGCACTTACAAGATATAAACTTGGGCCAAGGCCATCTGGTGCTGTTGGCCACGGGCTCTTATCGTTGTATTGGAAGGAAAATACGAGATTGTCCTTAGAGTCTCGCAGTTCGAGAGTTTCGCCTCCGTTGGAGAGATTTGAATCGCGATCAAATTCACCGAGTATGATCGCTTCATTTTCAATTCCATACCTAGCGAGGAAGGCTTGGCGATTACTTACAATAATTCTTCGCGCGCTCGGAGCGATGGTGCTCCCCTGTGGGAAGGTAAAAGTTAAGCCTCTTGTGAATTGGTAATCGCTGAGGTCGATTTCATTTCCTGAAGTATTGAGAAGCTCAAGGAATTCATAATCGTCTTTATTGGTTGAGACTGCGAGCTCTTCAGCGGTTGAGGCATCTGCGGGATGATAATGAATTTCGGTGACGAGAAGGTTTTCGGCATTCGCGGTATTCGCGATGGAAAAATAGGATTCTGTAAGAGCAGACCATTGGCCAGATTCAGTCAGAGTACGAGCTTTAATGATCCTACTCGTATTGAGTTCAATGGGGCCTGAATACGAGAGCGCTGACGGAGAGATCTTTGATGGTGTAGAATTGCTAGAGGTCAATACCGCTTCGATGAGGAAGTCGCTGCTTCGAGGTGAGGTGTTTTGCCCGTGAATGGCCAAAACGTTTGTGCCTACTTGAAGTTGGGATACCTGAGGTGTAAGGTCAAAGTTCTCAAAAACAACGGCTTCATCGTCACTGGTTGGTGATGAGGCTGTTGAGTTCCAGGCTGATGTGCCATAGTTCGACCATGAAACTAAGGTGCCATTAAGATAGGCTGCGAAGCCATCATCATAACGCATCTGGAGAAGAAGTGAGCTCAGGGATTCAAGCGTCTTTAGATCTGGGACCTCAAACTGGTATCGTAGATAAAGAGAGGGATTTGTGTCCCACATCTCATCGACAGCAGTTGATATGAAGGGAAGATAATTCCCTCTTGAACTTCGTTCATACCCAACACCATTGGTTCCGGAGATCCAACTGGCGAGGTTGGAAGGTGGATTGACGGAACGCCATGTAAAACCAATTTCGTTGTCGATAAGAGTGTCAGGTATGATGACACGAACATTTGAGTTTTCTCCGATCAAGGTTTCCGTGGACGTGAACCCTGCAAGGCGTGGATCACTGCCATCAGTGGTGTAGTAGATCGTTGAATTATTTGTCCCGGTATTCATCGAGACTTCGATGGGTGTTGCCGAATTTGCTCCAAAAGGCAGGACGAGTGGCGCTTCGGTATTAGGATAAAGGCTCACTTGGCGGAATTGATCTAGGATTTCCGCGGACCGATTGGGCAGGAATTGATCTCGAACCCAGCTCACTGCGGGTAACCATTCATCATCTCGGGTAAATGGGGAAAACCTGTCTTGCTCGAGCCATGCTTGGACACCCCAGCGGGCTGATTCGGCTACGACAGGACTTCGCACGGTGTCGGTGTAGTGGCTCCAGTTTTCTCTTAAAGGGCCGATGGTCAGAGCTCCTCCGAAAAAGCAGTGTTTTCTGAGTCGATCTGCGAAGAATAACTGGAATTCGGGATATCTGCGCAAGGCATCATAAATAATTCCAGGTGATTGCGCAGTTCTGATACGGCTGAAATCGTTTTCAAAGGTCTGTAAATCTGAAAAGGGAATGCCCATCGACATTTCAGCATCCCAGTTGTAGAAAAAAAACTTTGTTGTGCCATTGCGGCTCTTTCGTCCGACATACCAGTTTTTATCATCGGAAAAGGTTGAGATATCCCGACCGTCGAGAAAGAAAGGAGAGAGCCAATCTTCGTCACTTGCCCAGATTCGTTGGATCATGGCATCGGCAAAATTCTCGAGATCAAGATATTCCTGAATTGCCGTATAGTCATTGCTAGAGTTGATCCCGTTTTCTGCGAGATTGATGAGAGCGTCCCACGCCGAGCGGGTGCCGGCTTCGACTTCCTGGCCGTGTTTGACAACATCCCAATCTTCGGGATCACCTCCGTGGTGGTCTGCGTTGTAGTGCTCGTGGGGAAATTCCTGCAATTCGTAGAGTCCCCAGTATTGCCCGTTAAGAAAAACATTCACATGGCGCCCATATGGAGAGGGCTGGCCCATCCCTCTTTGTAGTTGGTGTAAAAATTGGTTACGGACAAAACTGGCTTCCCGCCATCTGCTGTCAAAGATCCAGGCGTCGTGACCGCCTCCCCGGAGAAGGAGGGATTTGAAACTCTTTACGGGTGAGCTTGGGAAGATTTCATGTTCCAACCGGGAGTCGCCATAGTCATCGCGAAAGTAGATCCTAAGTGGTTTTTTAGGATGCTGTCGCGAGTTGCCTCCGTGGATACGAAGGCCCGCGGGTTCATGGACCGAATCATCAGGGTTTGCTGGATCAAAATACTCAAAGTGAATTTCGCGTTCACTCCCCCGGCCCTTATCGTCTGGATTTTCGTAGATCCCTCTTCGGCCAAAAACCGAGTCTTGCTCAAATGAGAGTGAGACTACGGGAAGTTCTTTCAGTGCTTCGCGAAGCTCGTTCCGATATGTGGGGGAGTTGGCGATCTCCGGATTCATCTCCGGTTGATTGATGATATCTCCGGTGAATAAATAGGATTGCGCATCAACATTTGTTGGGACCATTCCCTCTTTATAAGCCATCGCACGCACTATCGTGCTAGATGCAATAAGAAAAGGGCCGTCGTAAATGATTCCTGTCTCTGGAGTGGGCTTCGTCCCGTTGAGGGTGTAGCGGATGGAAGCGTCATCAGTTTGAGTTGAAATTCCGGTGACAAAAAAACCTTCGTAGAAACCTCTTTTTTTAGTGAAGACCGTGTCGGCTACGAATCCGGTCAAAGCAGTTCCATTTATTTCCCTAGGAGTAGGAGGATCAAAGAATCCCTTGATGCCGTTGCGTTTAATACCGTAGGAAATATCGCTTCTTTGTTGCGGGTAATCTTTAAATTCTGAGACGATTTGCCCAGCTGCATTGGAAAGTTGTAAAGATCCACCGGAAGTCGCGATGGAAAAATTGGTGTGAAGTCGGTTGAGCTCTAGTCGGTTCTTTCCTGAGCAAAACACAATTATCCGACCATAAGCTGGCAAACTTGTCCCAGCGGGAAAGGTCCATTTTTGCAGAGTCTCTGGATCATCACTTAAAGAATAACCAGTGAGGTCGGCTTCGATATTTTCAGGATTATGAATTTCAATCCAGTCGCCCGATTCACCATCCTCGTCTTTGAGGGAGGATTTATTGCTTGCTAGAAATTCCGAGATGATGGGCCCAGCTTTTACTCCGCTGGCCGCGATGAAAAATCCAATTAGAAGCACATAACGGAACATCTCTTTAAACATGCGCTCTTATTGCGAAAGAACAATCAATGAGTTGTAGTTTGAAGGCTTTAATCTGATGCTTTTAAGGCATTTTTAGTTGATGTCGGCTGCTTTTTCTTTTGCTTCTTCGAGTGAAAGGCCAGCTTTGACGCCGGGACGGGTGTGGCCGATATGAGTGAGCCAAGCGGGGGCAAGGATGTTTTGTTTAGACTCAAATTTTTTGACGAGGTTGCTTGTGAGTTTTGGGAGTGGTTGCCTTAGGAGGGCTTGATAAATGGTTTGGGCCATCAGACGGTGACCGTCCCGGTTGATATGAACGCCGTCATTGGAGAGGTGGTAATCTGGATCGATATTTCGTTTTCCCACCATGTGTTTGTTGATGGGTGTATGAATATCTGCAACTTGGACAACACGTGATTTCAGCGAGAGGATGAAGCTGGCGTAGCGAGCGATCACTTCGGAGTCATAGTTCTCATAAATTTTGGTCCAGGAAAAGACGGGCGAATTTATTCCAACAAGCTTGTTCTTTATCCCAGGAGCTTTGGGATCAAAAGGGGGTGGGGTAAGGAGAATGAGTTGGGCGCCGGAGGCATTAACTTTGTCAATCAGGCTATGAATCCCTTTTTGATATTGGATGAATCGGCTCTCTGAGAAAGGGTGATAAATGCCATCGTTCATACCGTAACAGGCGATGACGAGATCGGGGTTGATTTTGCCAAGAGCGCGGGTGAGGCGCTCGGTAACATCAGGTCTGGGGAAGGGATGAGGTGGTTCGGAGAGGCCGGTTACTCCTTCGGAAGGGAGGCCTAGGGCGATGATTTCGGGGGTCTGTCCGTGGAGGCTTAGGGCCGCTTGGAGGTCGACGACGTAGTGGCGCGCGGCGGTGATGGAGTCACCGAGGAAGAGGATGCGCTTGGCAGTCAGAAGCAGGCTAGGTTCCTTGGCGGAAGCGCGCTTTGGATCTATTTTTTTTTAAGATGAGAGCGAACGAGGGCGGTTTGCTTGGCGTCGAGGATTTCCCAGCAGGCTAGGCCGTTTCCGACGAGTTCGTATTCGTCGAATGTCCAGACGACGTTTCTGTCTTTATCGAGTTCGACGATCTGCGGATTCTTATCGCCGGCGTGGCAGTTGCCGATGACAAGGTTGCCATTTGGAAGCTCCTGAAGGTCGGTGGTCCAAGCAAGTTCGATATTGGTGCCGGGGATTTTCTCTTTTATTTCCCAAATAACTTTTTTATCCGGAGAGACTTCGAGGATTGAATTGCCGCTTCCTGAAGCGATGAGAGTATTCCCGTTTTTGAGACGGATTGCTCCGAAGACGCGAGTTTTGGTCGCGTATTCCCAGACGATTTTACCGGCGGTATCATATTCGGTAACGACGCCGGGGCTTTCGGCACAAGAAAGGTAGTGGCCGTTAGGGAGGCTTTTGAGCATGCGAGTCTTGTGGCGGCCATTTTTTGGGAGGAGGACTTCTTTGACAATCTGGCTCTCTTTGTCGAGGTGGACGATGCGCCCGACACCGCTTTCGGCGATCATGGTGTGGCCGTCCTTGAGTCGTTGAAATGCGTGAACGTCGGCACCCTTGGAGTCGTATTTCCAAGTGATTTCCTTCTTTAAGGTGATCTCGGAGGTAATGGACCAGGAGTCGTGAAATAGAATGTTACCGTTGGGAAGAAATTGAAGATCGTGGTGTCCGGTGTGACCACGCTCAGGGCCGCCGGTCTTATGTTCCCAAATCACGGTTCCATCAGGCTCGCAGATCGCGAGGATGTTTTTACCATAGGATGCGCCAACAAGAATGAGGCGATCTTCTTTAGCCAAGAGGGTGAGGGGTAGAAGGAAGAGCAGAATAATCAGTTTCATGATTGAGGAGGATAAGGGCAGAGGACGCTGGAGGTCCAATACGGAATATTAAATTCTGAATAAGTATGCTGGAGAAACGATCTTACTTAGATGCGCAGAACACTTTTGAAAGGTGGGCGATGATAGATTCCCTAAGCGATACCATGATGCTCTTGGAGCGAAGTCACGGTAAGTTCGTTTTCTAGGAGAGAGCGGATTGCTTTTACGCTAGCTTCGGCGGCAGCGAGGTTCGTGCAGTGACTGATTTTATGTTGCACGGCACCAGAGCGGATTTTGACTTCATCTTCCCTGGCTTCGTGGCCGCTTGGAGTGTTGATGATGAATTGGATGTCGCCGTTTTTCATCATGTCGATGACATTAGGGCGCTTGTGCTCTGCCAGTTTGTAGAGACGCTCGACCTCGATACCCTCATTATTGAAACACTTATAGGTGCCGCCAGTAGCGTGGATTTTGAAACCCAGCTCGGCGAGTTCTCTGGCCACAGGAATTGCTCGTTCTTTGTCACGATCGTTGACAGAAAAGAAGACATTACCTTCTTTGGGTAGCGGGTTAAAGGCACTCATCTGTGACTTGGCATAAGCCATACCTAGGTTGGAGTCAGCTCCCATGACTTCGCCAGTAGATTTCATTTCTGGTCCAAGAACAATATCGATCCCAGGAAAGCGCCCCCACGGGAAGACGGCCTCTTTCACGCAGAAGCAAGGGGGAAGGATCTCCTCCGTGAAGCCTAGATCAACAAGCTTCTCACCAACCATAATTTTAGCGGCCAGTTTGGCGAGAGGGACTCCGATGGATTTTGAAACGAAGGGAACGGTGCGGCTGGCACGCGGATTCACTTCAATGACATAAAGTTCGTCATCTTTAATGGCGAATTGGATATTCATTAATCCCCGAACTTCTAGTTCTTTAGCAAGAGACTTGGCCCCTACAAGGATTTCGCTTTTGATTTTATCGGAAAGACTGAACGCAGGAATCACACAGGCAGAATCGCCAGAATGAATCCCGGCTTGTTCGATGTGCTCCATGATTGCTCCAACAACAGATGTGTCTCCATCTGAAATGCAATCGACATCGATCTCGGTGGCATTTTCGAGGAAGCGATCGACGAGAATTGGGCGGTCCGGAGCGACATCAGCAGCGTTGCGGATGTAGTGGCGAAGTTCGTCGTCGTTATAGACGATCATCATACCGCGACCACCAAGGACGAAACTAGGACGGACAAGAACAGGGTAGCCAATACGATCGGCGATTGCAACGGCCTCGTCCTCTGAAATTGCAGTGCCGGCTTCAGCTTGCTTAAGGCCAATTTTATCAAGAAGAGCTGAGAAGAATTTGCGATCTTCGGCTAGTTCGATAGACTTGGGAGAGGTGCCAATAATGGGCACGCCGTGGCGCTCGAGATCGGCCGCAAGGTTGAGAGGAGTTTGACCACCAAATTGTACGATAACCCCATCGGGCTTTTCTTGATCGCAAATGTTCAGAACATCCTCGAGAGTGAGTGGTTCGAAGTAGAGTTTGTCCGAGGTATCGTAGTCAGTAGAGACGGTCTCGGGGTTTGAGTTGACCATCACGGATTCGTAGCCGAGTTCGCGGAGAGCGAAAGAAGCATGCACACAGCAGTAGTCGAACTCAATGCCTTGGCCAATGCGGTTAGGCCCACCTCCGAGGATGACAATTTTCTTTTTGTCGGTCTCGCGGGCTTCGTTTTCGTCACCGTAAGTTGAATAGTAATAAGGAGTGGCGGCTTCAAACTCGGCGGCGCAGGTGTCCACGAGGCGGTAAGTTGGAATAATGCCTTTCTCCTTACGCGCAGCTCTGACTTCGTCTTGGCTGATTCCGCGAGCGTGAGCAATCTGGACATCAGAAAATCCAAGTTTCTTTGCGGTCCTTAAATCGAGGTTGGAGAGGTCTTTACCCTCCTCAACAATGACGCGCATGTTCTCAAGAAACCATGGATCGATTTGGGTAGCATCGAAGATTTCCTCGATCGTCCAGCCTTGCTCGAAGGCGACTTTGAGCCAGAAGATACGCTCAGCATTTGGGACATGGAGTTTGCGTTCCACTTGCTCGCGTGACGCTTCGGGGTCCTTGCCGTCGAAGCCGAAACCAAAACGCCCAGTTTCGAGCGAACGGAGTGATTTTTGGAGTGATTCTTTAAAAGTCCGGCCGATCGACATGGCTTCTCCAACGGCCTTCATAGAAGTAGTGAGGACGGGGTCAGCAGTGGGAAATTTCTCGAAAGTGAAGCGAGGAACCTTGGTGACAACATAGTCGATGGTTGGCTCGAATGAGGCCGGAGTCTCGCGAGTGATGTCATTTGGGAGTTCGTCGAGAGTATATCCGACAGCAAGCTTAGCTGCAATTTTAGCGATTGGGAATCCAGTGGCTTTTGAGGCGAGTGCAGAAGAGCGGCTGACGCGCGGGTTCATCTCAATTACAATACAACGGCCAGTTTTGGGATCGACGGAGAATTGAATATTCGAGCCGCCAGTTTCAACGCCGATTTCACGAATCACGGCGAAGCTTGCGTCGCGCATGATCTGGTATTCGCGATCGGAAAGAGTCTGCGCGGGGGCCACCGTAATCGAGTCACCGGTGTGAACACCCATAGGGTCAAGGTTTTCGATTGAGCAAATGACAACGCAGTTGTCCGCGTGGTCACGCATGACTTCCATTTCGTATTCTTTCCAACCGAGAAGGCATTCTTCGACGAGGACTTCGGTAGTGGGCGAGAGGTCGAGACCGCGATGAACGATCATTTCAAATTCCTCCTTGTTGTAGGCGATGCCGCCACCGGTCCCACCGAGAGTGAAGGCGGGTCGGATGACGAGTGGCATAGAGCCAATTTCATCAGCGATGATCTTGGCCTCTTCCATGGAGTGGGCAACGCCGGAGGTTGGAAGATCGAGACCGATCTTGATCATGGCGTCTTTGAACCGTTGTCGGTTTTCACCCTTGTCAATGGCGTCGGCGTTTGCCCCGATCATTTTGACGCCGAGCTTGTCTAGCGTGCCGGCATGGAAGAGATCCATGGAAACGTTGAGTGCGGTCTGGCCCCCAAGGGTGGGAAGAAGAGCGTCAGGCTTCTCTTTGATAATAATCTTCTCAATGACATCGGGCGTGATCGGCTCGATGTATGTCCGCTCGGCAAACTGCGGATCGGTCATGATGGTGGCCGGATTGGAGTTTACTAAAACGACCTCGTAACCTTCCTCGCGGAGCGCCTTGCAAGCTTGGGTGCCGGAGTAGTCAAATTCACATCCTTGTCCGATAACAATGGGGCCTGCTCCTACGACGAGAATTTTTTTGATGCTGGTATCCTTCGGCATTTTTTAAAGCGGTGGGGCTAAAACTTCGTGTATCTGCCAAGGGGGCGAGGTTTTGTAAAGAGTGATCGCTTTTTCGGGGGCTTAAGATGCAAAAAAGCTCGGCCTCTTGCGAATATGAGCTGTTTTATGGAATTCGATGTCCCTACTTTTGAAGCAAGAGCGAAGAAATTTTAGTTGGGCAGAACGATAGAGGTATTCATACAATGAAGCTTTGACATCGCAGTGTTCTCTGGAGCAGCGTTACTTTTGAAACTCTGTTCGAATCAGTGTGATTTTTGTGAACAACCTTTGTTGAGAAGGATTTTGGATTGAGTCTATGGCTTTTGGAGGTCAGGGATGGGGTGGATCATGAGTAAGCACTACCGCCCAGAAATCGATGGCCTTCGCGCTATTTCGGTAATTGGAGTGGTTTTGTTCCACCTCGAGCTGGGGTTTCCTGGCGGTTTTGTGGGCGTCGACGTTTTCTTTGTAATTTCGGGTTATCTCATCACAGGGATTCTTCTCCGACAACTCGGTGAAGATCGGTTCTCACTCATGGAGTTTTGGGCGCGGAGAGTTCGCCGAATTGTTCCGGCCGCCATGGTAATGATGGTTGGGGCCCTCCTGATTGGTGCATTCCTGCAAACTCCGGAGCGATACGCTTCGTTGGCTCGAAGCGCGATGGCTCATGTACTAGTGGCGTCAAATTGCTACTTCACTCGCGATCAAGGCTATTTTGCCGAGAAATCCGATTATGAACCGCTCCTCCACACTTGGTCGCTTTCGGTTGAGGAACAATTCTACCTGATCTTCCCCCTTATTGTTTGCTTCGTGTGGAAGCGGGCTCCGCAACGGCTCGCTCTCGTCTTTACAAGCGCTGCCTTGATTTCTTT
>DCQM01000203.1:1851-29459 GCA_002323895.1 Akkermansiaceae bacterium UBA1518 | reverse complement strand
TTCACCTTTGGAGATAGCGCGGCAGGCTTTAGTTTTGGGCGGCACGTAAACTCGATTGGTAAAATTTCCTATCCCCCTCTCGAGGCTACTTCATTCAATGCCTCTAATGACTCTCCACGAGCCGGTCCTTTGGTGATTACCGAGATGATGTATCACCCAGCTAATGGCAGTGTTGAATTTATCGAAATCCAAAACATCTCGAGCTCTCTGGTTCCTTTGGCAGGAGTCCAAATTACTGGGATTGGATTCGTATTTGGCCCAACCGCGCCTGAGCTTATTCCTGGGGAAGTCGTTCTCGTTGTTGAAAACGATCCTGCGACCTTCCGTTCAACCTTCAATCCTCCCGCTTCAGTGGGTGTTTTTGGGCCCTACTCGGGAAGGCTTTCCAATGGTGGTGAAAAGGTGATCCTCAAACTCCCAGAGGCAAATCCGATCGCCTTAGAACCCGACTTGATGCCTGCAGTTGATATCGCAGACTATAACGACAATAGTCCGTGGCCTACTTCTCCAGATGGAACAGGAACCACTTTAGTGAGAATTCTTCCTGCTCTTTATGGAAGTGACCCCAACAGCTGGCTAGCCTCCCTTAGTCCAGGAGGAACGCCAGGGGTTGTCAATTCAGTGCCGCCAATCGACTGGCGTGCCGATTATTTTTCAGAAGTAGAGCTGCTTGATGCGACGATCTCCGGGTCGTTAGCAGATGCAGACTTCGACGGAGTCAGTAACTTGCTTGAGCATGTTTTTGGAACAGATCCACGAGATGCCTCTTCTATTGATCTTCCTTCCGTTGCGATGGTTAGCGATGGCGGAGAAGTATACGCTGAGTTAAGTTACCGCCTACGCCAGGGGCTGATTGGATTTAGGCTTCGCATCGAAGCCTCGTCTGATCTTACTGAATGGAAGAATGCTGATGGGACCTTCACGATTCAGAGTAATATCGATAATGGGGATGGGTCCTCTAAGATAACTGTTCGTGATGAAAATGCCGTAGGTGCGCAGTTGGGACGCTACTTCCGTATCCGCGTCAATTAAGTTGCTCCATATACCTCGAGCCGGTCTGTAGGAATCTGCCTCATCTTAAGGTGCGATTGCGACATGTTGGGGAATGGGGCGAGGAGCCTACTTCTCGGTTTGAGATTGAAGGGTTCTTGCGATTGATCAAGAGGTCAGATGCAAACTTAGAGTGGAGTGTTACGGTCTCTTACTCTCTCTACTCTCTTGTGCGGGGATTTGGTGATTACTTTTTGAACTATCAGGCCATTCGACCAAATCACTCGAATAATTAACCCTACAGATCTCCCCCAAAATTAGAGCCTTCTTTTGCTGGGCGATGGAAAACTTTGAGCTTCAATCAGACAATTCAGGTCAGCTGAATAGTTTGAGGACTGGCTTTTCCTTGACCAGTTCGCGGGGTTGATTGAGGTGATTCATGACCATGGTCTCAGAATCGATTCCGAAGGCGTGGTAAATCGTGGCGAGGAGTTCGCCCGGATGGACTGGGTCTTCGACGGGTGCGGAGCCGGTTTTGTCAGATTTGCCATGAACGTAGCCTTGCTTGATACCTGCTCCGGCGACCACGCTAGTGTAGCAGTAGGGCCAGTGGTCGCGTCCGTCGGCGCTGTTACTATTGCCGGAAGTACTGACGCCTTTTTGTGGGCTGCGTCCGAATTCCCCGACGGCGACGACGAGTGTCTCGTCGAGGAGACCTCGATCTTCGAGATCTGAGATGAGAGTTGAAAGGCCATTGTCTAGCATAGGACCGCCTTGGGTTTTGACTCGCTTGGTGAGGTCCTTGTGGGTGTCCCAAGAATGATTATCGGAGTTGGCGACCTTGGGCCAAATGACTTCTACGACACGCGTTCCAGCTTCAACAAGGCGGCGTGCGAGGAGGCAGCTATCCCCAAAAGTATTCTTACCGTAAGCTTCACGGGTCTTGTCACTCTCCTGTTCAAGAGCGAAGGCTTCGCGGGCACGGCCGCTCACAATGAGGTTAAGGGCACGATCGTAGTTTTCATCAAGCGAGTATTCTTCGACCGCTTTGTCGATGGTAGGCATCTGTGCGTTGATGGCATTTCGAAGGCTGGCGCGGCGTTTTAGGCGAAGCGAAAAAACGTCAGGTCTGAGCTGGAGATCGTCGATTTTAATTCGGGCCATTTTGGACATGTCCATGTCGCCACCACCGGGATAGAGGGTGTAAGGATCATAGGATTTTCCGAGGAACCCAGCACTGCCGCCTTTCCCGACGACGTTACTTTCCTGAAGCGGCCGTGGGAGCATGACAAAGGGAAGCATCGGATCTTCCATGGGGCGCATCTTTGTGATGTTAGAGCCAAAGTTTGGAAAGTCCTTCGGGCTAGGTGGCTCGAGCTGACCGGAAGGGCTGACCTTGTCGGTGGTGTAGCCCGTCATCATTTGATAAATTGCGGCGGTGTGGTTGAAGAGGCCATTGGGTGTGTAGCTCATCGACCGGATCATGGTGAACTTGTCGTTAATCTTGGCGAGCTTAGGAAGGGCCTCGGTAAAATTAATTCCAGGAATTTTGGTAGGGATGGACTTTAAGGTGCTGCGAACGTTGTCGGGCACGTTTTCCTTTGGGTCCCAGAGATCAAGATGACTTGGCCCGCCTTGGAGATAGACCATGATGATACTTTTGGCTTTTCCCCAGCCGGGAGCGCCGGATTTCTTTTTCTCTTCGGCGAGCGCCTTGGCCTGAAACATAGTGCCAAGTGACATCCCGAGCATTCCCGCTCCTCCGACTCGTAATACATCGCGGCGAGTGACTCCGGCATCGGGGTCACATATGTCTTTAGCGGCTTGTCCTGGAATTCTAAACATGGTTTCGGTTGAATCTGGCGTTAATGATTAAAGAGGAAGGCGGAGGTGTTAATGAGAGCCCAAGTGAGATCCTGAGCGCCGGTGAGGCGGCGTTGAGACAGTTGTTTCTTACTCAAGGCGAGATCGTTAAGCCAACGGTCATGGCGAGGGTCGATACTTGGCTTCTTCTCAAGCGCAGTAAGAAGTCCTCTGAGTTCAACGAGCTTAGGATCAATGGGAAGAGGTTTGCGAGCCTCGGTAAGTTTTTGATCGAGACCTTTGAGGGTAGCATCATTTTCACGGAAATACTTCGTGATTGCATCGAATTGTGTCTTTTCGCGTTGATCTTTTTGAAGGGCAAGGGCCTCCTTGACGTCTGCTGGGAGGGCAAAGGGAAGTGGGCCGTTTTGAGTGGTGACGGAAAGTCGGAATTTTCCAAGAGTGTGGATTTCGTCGTAAGGTTGCTTGAGCGTGAACCGAAGAATGCTTCCGCCTTCGAGTTGGACAGGGTCCGCGATGTTGAAGATTGCGGTCTGATTCTTCCCGATCTCTGGTGAAATCGCCCAGCCGGCATTAGGGCCACCTGGGTTGCCGTCGATTGCTTTGGCGACCTCATAACTTTTTTGGCTGAAGGAAGCTCGTGCGTTGGAGAACTTGACTCGCGAGAATTTTTGGGGATCGCGAGCTGGCGCGATTTCCAACTCAATCTCACCTAAAACAAAATTGCCGTTTCCGAGACCTGGTCCTTTGCCAGGGAGTCGATCGTCGGCAAGCATCTCAAGTCTGACAGCAGTAATGCTTTTCAACTTCGTATCTGCTTGAAGTGTATAAGTGGTCTTGCCATTAGTGCCGCTTACGAAGATTGCCTGATCGGGCTCAACCTTGAGAGTGGCTCCGTTAGTTGATTTCAAGTCTTTTGGTTCAAGGGCGGTCCAAGGGGTGCCTCCAACGAGACCTTTTTCCCATGTTTCGATCGTCGTTGGAAGGGCGGCTTCGTAGCTTTTCTTCTCTTCCTCGAGTTGTGTGATCTGATTCTTTCTCTTTTGTTCAGCAGCATCGACCTTGGGCTTAATGGCCTTTTCGTGTTTTACGATCGCCGCGCGCATTGCTTCAGTATCGGCAGCTTGCTTCTTCTCAGCAGTATCGAGAGCGGGATCACGATTCTTGAGGTGGTCCGCAAGAGACTGCTCAAGTTTGGCATGGTCAGCGGTGATTCCTGAATTGAAGACCTTGAGAGCGGTATCAATCTCAATTTGATTCGGAGGCCGGCTGAGAATTCGATAAAAGACGCTCTCGATCAGGCTCGAATCATCTTTGGTCTTTTCGACAAGTTTTGCGATGGCATTAGTAGGATCCGCAACGGCATCTCCCACGGTGGGCCCGCTGAGAAGAGCCATGACAGGGCCCAATTGCATATCGCTATTGCGTTCACATTCGCAGGAACTCTCGCGCACTGGGCGACCAAAGTTGGCGAGGAATCCGTCTGGTAGTTTGACCCCGACATCGGGAAGTGAAGCAGCGCGCGTGCCCTTGGGAACTCCGGGGAAGCGACTGCTGGCTCCCGTGACGGCATGGATTGTGTCGTAAAGAACTTCGGCAGGAAGCCGTCGGGCCTTGGCGTGCGAGAAGTTGATCTTGTCATCCTCATTCCATTGATGGCTCTCGATTGAGAGTTGGTAGGTGCGGGATTTCACGATAACGCGCATGAGCTCCCGGACATCGAAATCATGCTCAATGAAATATTGGGTCAACCATTCAAGAAGCTCGGGATTTGAAGGAGGATTGCCGGCGCGGATATCGTCGAGAGGTTCGATGATTCCAGTGCCCATCATGTAACCCCAGACTCGGTTGGCGTAACTAGAGGCGAAGTATTGGTTGTCCGGGGAAGTCGTCCACTCGGCAAGCCGATCTCGTCGGGTCGCCTCCTTTTTGTCGGAGTGGTCTGCCTCATAGGGGAAGCTAGGCGGAGTGACCTCGCCGGTGCGTTCGTGAATGACCTCGGCGTCGTTTTTCTGGAAGACGACTTCATAGAGAGGCTTGGCTCCCTCCACGGCGGTGCCGCCAATTTTATTCTTACCGCTGGCTGGGTCGGCCTTGAGTCCCACCTGCGCAAAGAAGGCGGCCATTTCATAGTAATTGTCCTGTGTCCATCGCTCGAAGGGGTGGTCATGGCATTTGTTGCAATTGAAGCGAGTGGCAAGGAAAAGATGGGTCGTGTTTTCCATCGTATCTTCTGGAGTACGAAGAATCTTATAGTAAGAGGCGGGCGGGTTGTCCTTGTTGGAGCCGGTGGCGGTAATGATTTTTTGGGCGAATTTATCGTAAGGAGTGTTCTCGGCGACTTCCTTGCGAATCCATTCGCGGAAAAGCTTGGCCCCCTCGGGCGCGAGGAACTTGCGATTCACTTGCAGTAGGTCCGACCATTTGTTGGTCCAGAACTCGACGAACTCGGGATTTCCGATGAGTGAGTCGATTAGCTCGTTTCGCTTGACTTGGGAGTGGCGAGGGTCGGCGAGGAATGATTTTACTTTTTCGACTGTGGGAGGAAGTCCGGTAAGATCGAGATGGATTCGGCGTGCGAAATCAAGATCAGTTGAAATCTCCGAGGGGAGAATCTTCATACGCTTCCATTTCTCTGCGACGAGTGAATCGATAGGATTGAAAGCCGGGGGATCGATCCACTCAAACCCGCTACGATCGCCCATTGCGGTGACCGTGGTGGCAGCATAAGCACCCTCATAGCGAACTAAAATGGGCGCTTCGCCACGGCGGATGACCTTTACTAGAGCGGGATAACCGTCGACGGTTTCTGCAACCTCACCGTTACCGCTGGTGATGACGGCTTCCGAGGTGACATCACGAGTTTCGCCGCCGGGATAGGTCGCGATCACGCGTATTTGTTGCATCGCGCCGATATTTTGGACGACGGGATTGAGTGGGAACACTTCGATTTTTTCAACCTTGGTTTGTTTCTCTTCGAGCTTCGCTCCTTGGGCAATCCAAGCTCGAATGATCTTATAATAATCGTCACCCGGTTTGGTGAGTTGTCCTCCTTCGTGAGCTACGGCCGAGGTCGCTTTTAAAAGCATGAGACTGTCATCGGGTGAGGCCAGATTGACGCGGCGGGAAGAAATGTCGTCGGTAAAAGCTCGGACATCATAAATCGGATCGTATCCTCGCAGGGAAAGTTTGAAGCCGTTTTTTCCATCCTTGGCTCCGTGGCAGGTTCCGGCATTACAGCCCATACGGGCTATAACGGGGTTCACGTCCTTGGTCCAAGCCGGGATGTAATCAAGATTCATGCCAGTCACTTCAACTGGGATCGTGGTCTTACGGCCGGCAAGGCTGAATTCGAGTTGAGCTTTTCCATTGGAGACCCCGCGGACGATCCCGGTATTCGAGATCTTGGCCTGATTACCGCTTGTCGCTTTCTTTGCAATACGCGTTACGTCGATAATGTCGCCTGAATCAAGTTGGGCTGAAATCACGACTTGGGTATAGCGGTAGGGATTATCGATCTTGATAACTCCAGCTGGAACCACATTCAGTTTGACAACCGAGCGACCTTTGGGGATTTGCTCGGAATCGAGGGGTGATCGTTTATCTTGGGTTTCTTTCGTTTTGGTATTCGTTACTGCGATTTTGGCAGGAGCAGAGATCGTGACAGGAAGAAATGATTTTGAAATTTTTCCGTTGGAAACATCGACAAGGCGAACGATGCCATCGGGACCGGAAGCGGCGAGCGTTGAGCCATCGGGATTGAAGGAGACAGCAAATATCCCGCATTCGGGAACAGGGATGGTTGCGAGGGTTTTGATGCTATTATCAAAATGCTTTTGGAGCTTGGCCTTCATGTCAGCATTTCGCTCGTGGGTTGGTTTCTTGATAATTTCGGCGATTTCCTTGGGGATTTGGGCCTTAGGATCAACCTCGTAAATGTGAATCGCTCCTTTGCCATTGAGGCTGCTACCTGCGGCGATGCGGCGGGCATCTTTTGAGATATCGAGGGCGAAGATACGACCTTCCAGTGGAGGGAATTCAAGGAGGAGGTTCGCGTCGTCGCCGATCTTGCGCGCGGTATTGCGGAAGATGCGGTAAAGTTTGGGAACCCCGTCGGAACCACCGACAACAATTTCGTCACGAGTGGGATGCATTACCACGGCGGCCATTCCTCCCTTGAGGGCATTTGGGGTGATGGAGGTGATGTTATCGATAAGGCGTTGAGTCGCTAGCTCGGTGAGCTTAGCGGTCATATCGCGACTGACTGAGACGACGTGATCACCTTTCGGATTGAAGGCGGTGTCAAAAACCCATCCATTGTGGCCGCCCTGAAAGAGGACTTGTTTTCCAGTCTTGGCATCGATGGCGCGAACGCTGTTGTCGGAGCAGCCAAAAGAGATTTTTGAACCATCGGGCGACCAAGCGGCACCGTAGATTGTGTCAAAAGTGACAGGGGCTGAGAGAGTTAGTTTTTTCTTTGAGACGTCCCAGACCTGCACCTCGCCCATGCGACCGGGAAGTCCTCCAGTTACGGCGAGTTTCGTTCCGTCGGGAGAGAAACGGACGGATTCGATGCGTTCGGAGAGGCCCACCAATCGAGCGACTTCGCCGGAGCCATCGGCTTTTTGAAGAAGGATCTCGTGGAAACCGGAAATTGCTATGAGAGATCCGTCGGGTGAGTAGTCGAGGGAGGTGATGACGGGTGGCTTAGTGTAGACCGGCGGGTGCTCCTGATCATATCGTTGTCGCGCGTTTTCGGGGGTGTCATCTTTTGCGCCTTCCTGGATCCAACGACGGATCAACTCGATCTCAACTTCGTGAAGTGGATCGTCTTTTTTTGGCATTTCAGCGTCGCCATCACTGTCAGGAGTGATCTCTGTGATCAGGTGGCTTTCGTCTGGTTTACCCGGAACAATAGCGATGGCCTCTTCCCCTCCGGCCAAGAGACGTTGGAAGTCGGTCATCACATAGTCACCATTATTTTTTGAGGGCTGGTGGCACCCGACACAGTTCGCCTGAAAAATAGGACGAATTTCCTCATAAAAGCTGACAGGCTTTGGCGATTCCTCGGCGGCCTTGCCAGAAGAGGTAATAAGAGAGATGAGCGATAGAGTGGGGAGCAAACGCATGGTTTGAAGGTTCGGATAAACTAGGATATCGAGGTATTGGTGGCAAGAAGATAGAGCGAAGGCTGTAAGCTTTCAAAGGTGGGGTTTCACTTGATTAGTGAAGGTCAGTTTCCTCTGAGATTTGGATTGGTTAGTTTGGTTAAAGTGGTCAGGGGGACTAGTCGGATTCTAATGAGCGAGATCTTTTTAACGTTCTTTTGACCTTAATAATTTCAGTTTCATTCGGCCTTAGCACTAATAATCTCGCTAGATCAGACCTTCATTCTTGCGCTGATAGTGGTGGAGGCTCCAGAAAGTGGAAAAACTCTAGCGTAAAAGTGGGGTGTGAGATTGGCCTAAGTCGTGCGGATTTAAGGGTTATCTGCAGGCGATACGGGGGCTTTGCAAGGCGAGAGGGCTGGGGATGGGGGAGGGTTGATTTGCATTTCGGCACACAAATCATGCGCCAAGATCGCTTTTCGAGAGTAAGACTCTTTTAGAAATGAAGAAATTGATCCAACTCAAAGGCATTCTCCTCGCTTCGTTGTCGCTGGCTGTCTTGCCTATATTAGCGCAGGGGCCGGATGCGGGGGCCGAGTTTGAATTAGCTCCGAATGTTAAAAATTTTAAGGAGCTTCAGAAGCTGGACCGTCAAATCGTGGATATGTCGAAACGGGCGCAGCCCGCAACGGTTTGCCTCGTTTCTATGGATGGGCGGGGATCGGGAAGTGGGGTTGTGGTCAGCGAAGACGGTCTAATTTTGACTGCTGCGCACGTGACTTCCAGCATGCCGAATGGGGTGATTGTGATTTTTCCTGATGGGACAAGGAAGGCGGGAGAAATCTTGGGCGCAGACTATGATCGCGATGCCTCGATGGTTCAAATTACGGACGAAGGAAAATATCCCTTCGTTTTGACTGGTCAAAGCAATGGCTTGCAGCGAAATCAGTGGACGGTCGCGCTGGGCCATTCGGGCGGATTTGACCCAACGCGTAAGCCGCCAGTTCGTTTGGGTCGTGTCCTGGCCAATACTGATTTTGTGGTCACTGATACCGCCGTGGTCGGTGGTGATTCAGGTGGCCCATTGTTTGATGTGGAGGGGCGTGTTATCGGAATTCACTCCAATATTGGGATGACCTTGAGTGAGAACCGCCACGTTCCCATTCAAGTGTATCTCAGACAGTGGGAGAAGTTGAAGGAAGGGAAAACGAGTGGGAGGCGTTTCAATAGTAATCCTCAGCCCGTTCAGTCGCCCGATCGCCCGATGCTTGGGGTGAAGTTAGGTGCCGGCGAAGGGGGAGTATTGGTGACGGAAGTTGTTCCAAATTCTCCTGCCGAAAAAGCTGGCCTAAAGGGTGGCGACCTTATCATTAAGGTGAATGGGAAAGAGGTTTCAGAGCCTGATGGCCTAATCCGATTAGTGGGTGAATTTAAGGCGGGAGATGAAATCAGCTTTGTCTTCAGGCGCAATGGTGCGGAGAAATCTGGGAAAGCCACCTTGATCAAGTTGAAGGACTTGATGGAGCCGAAAAACAAACCAGAAGATTCCTCCGAGGAAAAGGCTCCGTCGGACAGAGGGGAGTCAAGTGAAGAGGCAGAGCCTGCGGAACCGGCCCCGGAAAAAGAGGAAGCCAAAGTCGAAGAAGAGAGGAAGCCTTCGCTCGAGGATTTACTCGATAACTTACTCAAGGATGCCGCCAAGAATAATGGTCGTATGGAACTGACCCCAGGCTTGGTAGAGAAGATGGGAGGGATGGAGAAATTGATGGAGGAGCTCCAGAAACGTGGAGGTCAACTTGCTCCGGGGTCAATGGGCGGCGGTGGTGACGAGTTTTTTGCGTCATCCCTGAAAGCTTTGGAGCCGGTGATGAAAAAGAATCCTGGAGTGACTGCTTTGGTCACGGTCGATGGAAGGCTCGCTGCCCTTGGAACGGTCATATCAGCTAATGGGCGGATTCTGACTAAAAATGCCGAAACTGATGAGGGAAAGTTGGCGGTTAAGTTGGGAGGAGAAGAGTATGAAGCTAAGGTGATAAAGCGCTTTCCACAGCGTGATTTGGCTCTGCTGAAAATTGAGGCCAAAAATTTGCGTGCGGTGCGTTTTCAGATCGAGGAACCCGCACTTGGGTCTATTCTGACTGCGAGCGGGGCAGAGAATGAACCACTCGGAATCGGGCTTCTCAGCGTTCCCGGTCGCGCCATGTCGAAGATTGGGTTCATCGGAATTCAAGCGGCTGAGGGCGACGGTGGAGTGTTGATTGCTCGACTTGTGTCTGGTGGAGCAGCCGAACAAGCCGGACTTGAAGAGAACGATATTATTACGAGTTTGGATAACGAAAGGGTGGAAGATCCTATCTCCTTTGGTGGATTAATTCGTGGGCGTAAAGCTGGTGAGGAAGTCCGCGTTGGTTATCTTCGCGAAGGTGAGCCGGGGGAACTCAAGGTGACGTTGAAGGAGCGAAAAATACGTGACAGTGTCCAAGACGATCCACGCATGAAGCTCTCACTCGGGCGACTCTCCGAAAAAACTGGGGGATACCCCGATGTTATCCAGCATGACATCCCACTCCCTCCTGAGCTGTGTGGCGGGCCACTTTTTAATCTCAATGGAAAGTGTGTTGGCGTGAATGTTTCCCGTGCTGGGCGCACCAAGACTTACGCTATTCCGGCAGATGAAATTGTCGAAGTCCTTGAAATTAAGATGATGAAGAAGTCGAGGCCTGACGCGAATGCAAAACGGTCCCCATCCAAAAAGGAGACCCTGGAAGCCATAAGGGCGATTCGTGAGAACCTGAAACAAATCGAAAGCCGACTTGAGCAATTGGAAGAGTCGGTCCGCTAGACCGAGGTTAGGAATAACGGGTTCACGCCGAAATCATTCGGCGTAAAGGGGTACGCCGGAAAGTTGCCAAGCTTGTGTGGGCTGGACCCTAAAGACCCTCAAAGGTTCTTTGATGTTAGGGGTGGATCAAGAGCGAAGATTATGGTTTCGTTTCTAGCATGCAACGCAGAACCTTTCTTCGCTCCTCCGCTTTTGCTTCTATCATGGCAGGGTCCACTCAGAGCTTACTGGCGCTGGCTGGCGACAATGTTTATCGAAAGAATATTGGTCTGCAGATTTATACCCTGCGGGATCAGCTCAAGGCCGATTTAAAAGGGACACTGAAGGCGGTGGCTGAAGCGGGCTACCAGCAGGTGGAGCCATACGGATTCCCTGGCGGACAGGAGATGGTCAATGTCGCGAAGGATTTGGGGCTCGATGTTCATTCCATCCACTTTGATTGGGAGGCTGCCGTGAATCCAACCGATGCTGGTTTCTCAGACTTCAAAAAAATTATTGAGAAGGCCAAAGACACCGGGCTTTCGCATTTGGTAGTTCCCTATCTTCACGACAAAGATCGGAAAATCCTTGATGATTACAAGCGGGTCGCGGGGAATCTCAATAAAGCTGCCGTAATCGCAAAGGAGGCCGAAATCCAGCTTGCGTATCATAATCATTCCTTCGAATTTCAGCCGATGGAAGAGTCGACGGGTTACGATATCTTTGTCCAGGAGTTCGGCGACGAGATGATGTTTGAGGTCGATGTTTTTTGGGTAAGGGCAGCAGACCTTGATCCGGTGAGTCTGATCAAAGGGTTGAGCGGGCGTATCTCGCAACTACACCTTAAAGACATCAAGAAGGGGTTGAAGCTTCCAATGTATGGCGGGCTTCCCAAGGAAGCGTTTAAGGAATTGGGGAACGGCATGATTCCCATGGAGCCGATCATTGAGGCGGCCAAAGCCGCGGGAGTGGCCCATTGTCATGTGGAGCAGGATCAATCGCCTGATCCAATCGCAAGTATAAAAGAAAGCGTGGCGTATCTTAAAGGGCTCTAGTCCCGCCAAGACTCTTCTTCTTCGAAGAGTTCTTGAAGAAATCTCAGATCGCCTTGGGTTCTTTGAGATCATCATCCGCTTTTCTCAATCGCTCCTGCCACGACCATCATTTTTTGGGATGATGGTGGTCGTGCAAGTGCTGTTTTAACAGGTCCTTGCCATAGTCATTCCCGTTCGGGGTGCGCACCGTGGCGTGAATATGCTGGCGGGTCGCAGTGCGGCTACGGCCTAGCGCGATGGGGCGTTGGTGATCAAATTCGATGAGGACGACTGGGCTGTGAATGCGATAGTAGAAGACCGAATTTTCATCCATTTTGCCGATCCATGCAAAGCGGGTGCGGTCGAGGTGTTTTTCGATTTCCTCCATCTTCACTTTGGCGTGGCCTTCCTTCAGATTTCCGATCCAGAGGCCAGTGAGCTTTAGAAATGCGGCCTTCTGATCTGGTGTGAGTTCAGAGATCAGGATTCCCTGATAAGGAATAATGGCATTGTCATGAAAAGCTTCGGTATTGGTGTTGGTTCCGTCTTTTTCACTTTTGAGAACCGCTTTCTTTTTCTGTTTTTTGTCCAAGCTACGGATTAAGGCAAGGGCCTGATTTTGCTCTTCTTGGAGGACGATTGTGCCCTTGTATTTCCCTTTCTCAGCCCAAACTGGCTCGGACCCAAGGAAGAGAGGGGTCATGACGACCTGATCCTTTAGAATGAAATAGTTAATGATGCAATGGTGTCCATCAAACTGGAACCCCCATGGTTTGGTGTCCGAGGGATCACCCATAATGGTGATGAAGTAGGCCCAGCGGCCGTAACCGTATGCACCCTCACGCCCGCTGAGCTCAGCAATCGTGTGATTGAGCTTCATGATGTCTTGAGTCGTTTTGAGGCCCTTTGCGCTGAGGCCAGCTCCGATCATCTTGAAAGCGAGGTCACGTTGGGTTTCGTTCATTTCTTCAAACGAGACGCCTTGTCGAGGAAGGCTGTGTTGGTTTGCCCAACGACGCCACTCATCGTCATCGACGGGAAATTTAGTCTTGGCCCTTTGTTCAGCAGTCAGCTCCGTAAGAAAGGTTTGCGCAGCTTCTCTCACGGCGGTGGTTTTGACTCCGGTCGACCGAATTTCGAAGAGGCCTTTCTCAACTTTGCCATTGGCCGTGACCCCTTTGAAGGGTTCGGCGATGGCTTTTTTTTCCATCTCGGCAAAACGGCCTCCGCCTCCACGGCGCTGTGCTTCTGAGATTTGGCTAAGTGTTGAGAGAAAAAAGGCGATAAAGACAAAGGATTTCACAAGAAAAGAAACCCGAAGAATGAACGAAGGTTGTAAAAAAATCTCAGCTTATTGCTGCGCGGGTTCGAGCCACGAGGTCGGTGTCTTTTTTACCCGAGCCCTGAAGCCAAAAGACACTAGCGGCGAGAAAGCGGTCACGCATCTTTGGCGAGATGTGGTGGTAATCTTCAAGGATGGCCGAACTAAATTTGTAATCGTGGGATCCAGTTCCCTTAAGGTAGATCAAACGTTGGGCTTCACGCATAAAGGGTTTTGGGTCTTTGGCCGATTTGAGGTAAGCGAGAGCTTTACGTGCAGCCTTCTCTTTGTTGTTGGTAATATCGGCGAAGATCTCGTCAATGCTGGGAGTTCCATCGGCACGCTCGAATTGGTCGACTTTGATCCCGTCTTTGATTCCACCGCGGTCTCGAAACATGGTTAAGAATGCGGCATTTTGGAGAAGGAGAAAACGTCGCGTCTCATCATTCGAAGTGTGTTGATGGGCGTGATAGAGCGCATTTGTAGTGGTGCTCGCATGGAGAGAAATGATTCCTGGGAGCCGCATGAGCATTTCCGAAGCGTGTTGGAAAAGTCCGTCCCAGACGGACTGGGGCGATGAGCCTTTGTTGAGTAATTCCACGACTTTACGACTTGCGGCCTCCCAAGTTCCATCGCGCAGCACATCCAGCATTTCGCCGGTGGCCTCGTTCTTTAATTCGCCCCGTTGCCAATCTTCACGAATTTCGTGGATAAGCTTCTCGTTAAGACGACCCGGCCGATCGGCCTCGTGATCACTTTGTGCGGGATTGCTTCCATCGTGTTGCAGAAGGGCGTAGCCGAGTGAACGAAGGACGGGCTCCGAGTGCTTCCAGCCTACCGTCTGTAAGGTGCGCCAGCTGTTAGCCACGTAGATGGCCTTATGGCCAATATCGCGAAAGTCGCGGGCTCCAAAGCGCGCGAAAAGGTCGAAGGTTTCCTGAGCTCCAACCGTGCGTGCCAGCCCAGCAGTTGCGGCATCGACTTTTTCTTCATCCCACTGATTCAGCCCTTCGCGGAACAAGTCGCGGGCTTTACTCGCCGAAGGAACTTCCCTCTCCCTCACGGCTGTCATTGTCCAGTCGCCTTCCTTGATGTCGCGCGCTTGCGAAGATTTAAAGTAATCGAGCGCCCAGAAAATGGGGAGCCAGCGATCTGAGTCGGGGGAACGTAAGCTCGCGAGGTGAGCAGAGTTGACGACTAAAACGGCATGGAATTTGAAGCCAACCGGACGAGGTTGAATATTGCGAACGCCGGCGAGTAGAAGTGAACTCAGGATTTCCCGATAAGTCGTCCCCTTTTTGATTCTTGATGCGACTTCTTCGAGGAGCCTCTCGCGGGGAGTCTCTTCAAGAAGTCTGACAAGTGGTTCGATTTCCGGACGAAACTGAACTTGGCTAGGGTCAACTTGGACATCTTCTTTACCGAGTAAGGGAATTCTTGAGAGGAAACCTAGAGCGCCGGCGGCTGCGCCCGTTTGGATGATATTGCGTCGAGAAGGGTGAAAATTCATAGCGGAAGGTTATTGAAGGCAATCGATGAAGTTGTGCATGAAACCGGATTATTTTTTTGTGGCTGGAGCTGAAATGATTACTCGGTGAGCCAGATCATACTGATCCCCTTTTTTTAAAGTCACCCACTTTTTGGTGTCGGGTGTATCTTTTTTCCAAGATTTGGGATCGTAAACTAGCACCATGCCTTGGTCTTTGCCGATGATGCTGAATCGGTCACCTTTCACCACGATGGCCACGTCTTCGTCGATTCCGATCCCCAGGAGTTCTGCTCGATTGAATTCCCTTCGCATTTTCTTTCTTGGATCTTCTAGGACTTTAAGAAGATCTTTTTGCCGTCCGCGAGCAATGAGGTGCTGATCGATGGCAGTGTTTTTCATGAAGCCGAATCCTTGCTGAACGTCACCAACCATGATGGTGTTGCCGCTGGTGTCACCGCGGGCGAGGAAGGATCCTTGTATGCTCGCGCCAGCCGATGACCCTCCAATTACTCCACCTCGTTCGAGCACTTTGTGAAATTCCTTCTCAGTCAGGGTCCCGCCATAAGCTTTGGTGAATCTCCACTGTCGCCCACCGCCAAACCAGACCCCGGTGGCGGTTTTTAATGGTTCGGCGAAGGCTTCGGTGTCAGCAGTCTCACGACTGTGGGAGTGCAGAATCGCGGCCTTCTGCACCCCCATTGATTTTGCAAGGTCAAGCGACCAAGAGCGCTGGTAGTTATGATCAGGGGAACTAGATGCAGCAGTTGGAACGATAACGATCCTAGCATCCTTCCCTCCGGCCAGCTTGATAAAGTGGGCGAAGATTTGGGGGAAGGTTCGGTCTTTTCCTCCCCCGCCCATAATGACTAAAGAGCCATTTTTTGGACCAACAATGGGTTGAGGTTGTTCTTTCGAATGAGCAGAGCCTTCAGAAAAAATCAGGGCGAGTGACGTAAGAATAAATGATCGAACCATGGGCGTTGAGGATCGCGGTTTTCATAAGAAGCACAACCAAACTCCGCTCAAAAGTTTTGGAACGAGGTGATGCTGCGTTGCTGGTTACTCCCATCCGGAGAGGACAATTTTGCCGATCGTTGTTCCGGATTCAAGACGGCGGTGACCTTCAAGAATGTTTTTCGCGTTGATGGGGGTTATGCACTTGTTTGCGGTAGCGATGAGTTTCCCACGATCGACTAATTGGGCGACCTTCTCTAGGATATGATGCTGCGCGATCATATCATCGGTTTGAAACATTGAGCGGGTGAACATAAACTCCCAACAGATTTTGGCGCTCTTGAGTTTGAAGGCGCCACCGAAGTCGAGTTGAGTTTGATGCCCGGTGATGAGGGCAATCCCTCCTTGGGGTGCAATCATTTCTGCCATAGCTTCCCAAACACCATCGATCTCATTGAAGTTAGCGATGTAATCGACCGTCTCAAACCCCAGGAGTTTTAGTTGGGATGGTAGATCTTCGTGGTGATTGATAATGTGGTCGGCTCCAAAATTTCGGCACCAATCCGAACTTTCCTCTCGTGAGGCTGTGGCCACCACAATGAGCCCCGCGAGTTTGGCTAGTTGGATGGCAATAGAACCCACTCCTCCCGCGCCTCCGATGATCAAAAGCCTCTTGTTCTTATTATTATCGGGGGTCTCTGGGTCGATGCCAAGCTGATCAAAGAGAGCCTCCCAAGCGGTAAGCGAAGTGAGGGGAAGGGAGGCACTATTGGCGGCATCTAGCGAAGTCGGGCGCTTTGCAACAAGACGTTCATCAACCAGCTGAAATTCGGAATTAGTACCGGATCTCGTCACATCTCCGGCATAGTAAACTAGATCCCCCTCTTGAAAAAGAGTGACGGTCTCACCGGTTTCGACAACCGTTCCGGCCGCATCGAAGCCTACAACCTTCGGGGGCTCGCTTTCAGCTGGCCGAACCTTGTAATCAACAGGGTTCATAGCAATTGCTTCGATTTGCACCAGGATATCGCGACCGGTAGCCTTGGGGCGGGGAAGTTCGATATCTGTAGCTGAGCCTTCCTCGCTGCTATTTCTAATAAACTGAATGGCTTTCATACTGACGTCAGTCTGGAGGCTAAAAAACGTTTCTGCGAGAGAGCAATACCAGATTCCACGCTTTCCCCGGATGGGTCTGCTCTGCTAGCGTCCCAACATCATGCGTTCCCGCAATCTCATTGCCATTGCTATGGCTCCATTCCTTTTATTGCCTTTTTTCTTTTCCTCTGCTCAGGAATCAAGCAAATCTGAAGTCAAGGTCTTAGCCTATACTAATGTCACCATTTATCCCGTTTCATCTCCGAAGATTGAGGAGGGAACTTTGCTCATTAAGGGTGATACGATTCTGGCGGTTGGAACTTCGGAGGGTGTAAAGATACCGGCTGAAGCCGAGGTGATTGACGCTACTGGCAAGACCATTATTCCTGGTCTTATTTGCACCCATTCTCACATTGGTTCGGTGGCTGGGGCCGATTCTTCATCACCGATTCAGCCCGAGGTTCGTGTCTTTGATTCCATTGATGTCCGTAATACCTCTATCAATAAGGCTCGTGCCGGAGGTATCACCACGGCCAATCTGATGTCCGGCTCCGGACACTTGCTCTCCGGCCAAACGATTTACCTGAAACTTCGTAAAGGAAACATCGTTGATGATCTCACGATCAAGCGTGCGGACGGTTCGTTGGCGTATGGAGTTAAGATGGCGAATGGAACCAATTCGATCCGCGATAGCGGGCCCTTTCCGGGAACTCGTGGTAAGTCTGCCGCTCTTGTTCGTCAAAAATTCATTGATGCTCAAGCTTATCTTAAGAAGCGCAAGAAGCATACGGAGGAGAAGCCAGATGAAGCCTTCGAGCGTGACCTCGCTCTTGAGACTCTGGCTGACATTCTCGAGGGGAAGAGAACTGTCCATCATCATACCCATCGCCATGATGACATCCTCACGGTGCTTCGTCTTAAGGAGGAGTTCGGCTTCAAAGTCGTTCTGCACCACGTTTCAGAAGCGTGGAAGGTGGCTGATGAGATTGCCGAAGCAGACGTGCCTTGCTCCATTATCTTCCTTGATTCACCTGGGGGGAAATTAGAGGCTCGCGATTTCGAGTGGAAAAACGGCGCCGAGCTTTCCAAACGTGGAGTAGTGACGGCTTTCCATACGGATGACCCAATCAACGATTCACGCTGGTTTCTTCGCAATGCCGCCGTTGGGGTGCGGGCGGGAATGAGTCGCCAAAAGGCTCTTGAAGGTCTCACGCTCGCTGGGGCAAAGATGCTTGATCTTGATGATTCGATTGGCTCCCTCGACCAGGGAAAGCAAGCAGACTTCGTCATACTCTCAGGAGACCCTTTTTCAATCTATACCCGCGTCCTTGAGACTCATATCGAAGGTGAGAAGGTCTTTGACCTCGAGAACCCAACTGACCGCCTTTTTGCCGAAGGAGGATACGGTGCTGGACATAATCGCGAGGCTTCCGGCTGCTGCTTCTATCGATAATTTTTCACCAACTCATACAATGTTTAAATTACTTCTCACTCTCGCCTTTGCTGCAGTTGCCCATGGTCAGCTTGCAGTCAAAGCCGACCTCCTATTCACCATGACTGGTGATTTAAAACCGATCAAAAACGGGATCGTCCTCTGTGGGAAAAACGGGAAAATCCTTGCGGTTGGACCTGCTTCCAAAATCAAGATCCCGGTAGGCCATCAAACTCTTACAGCTAAGGTTGCCATGCCGGGGATTATTGATGCCCATTCAACTGTCGGCTTGTCCGGAATTCTTAATTCTCCCAAGCATGATCAGGAGCAACTTGAAAACTCATCGCCGATGCAACCGGAACTCCGTGCGGTTGATGCTTATAATGGTCGTGATCCCCTCGTGAAATGGCTTCGTGATTTGGGTGTCACCACCGTTCATACCGGCCATGCTCCGGGAACCCTCATGTCGGGACAGCTCATGGTGGTAAAGACCAATGTGCCCTCCATCACTTCTATAAAGGACACTCTCGTTCCTACTTCGGCAGTTGCTTCAACCTTAGGTTCCAAGGCACTTAGTAAATCTCCCGGCACGCGATCTAAGGCAATTGCGATGCTGCGGGCAGAGCTCATGAAAGGTCAGTCTCGTCGCCTTAAGATAGAAGAAGCGAAAGCTGATAAGGAGAAAGATGCTCCGGCTCCTAATCTCCGCCTCGATGTGCTTGTTGATATTCTCAACAAAAAAACTCCGCTCCTCGTTAACGCGCAACGTCATCAGGACATCGCTGCAGCCCTTCGCCTACAGGAAGAATTTGGCTTCGATCTCATTCTCGATGGGGCCGCCGAGGCTTATCTGCTCCTCGAAGAAATCAAGGCTGCCGGAGTTCCTGTCATGGTTCACCCCACGATGGGGCGCCCCTATGGTGATCTTGAAAATATGACTTTCACTCTCGCAGCGAAGCTTCACAAAGCCGACATTCCGTTTGCCTTCCAGTCCGGTTACGAGACTTATGTTCCGAAGACCCGCGTGGTTCACTTTGAAGCAGCGATGGCCGCGGCCTATGGTCTTCCCCAGGAAGTGGCGCTTGCCGCCTGCACTATTCAGCCAGCTGAGATTTTGGGCTTGGACAAGGAAATCGGATCCCTCGAAAAAGGGAAGCATGCCGACCTCGCGCTCTTTGATGGCGATCCACTGGAAACGACTACCCACACCACCCATGTTATTATTGATGGAGAAGTCGTTTCGTCTTCTGCGAAGTAAAGATTGTTTTAGAAAGTGACTTACAAGCAGTAATGAATCGCCGGCACTTTTCTAAGTCTATTTCCCTTGGAGGTTTTGGATTTCCTCTTTCTGCCAAGTCAATGGATACGCTCAATTCTCTTTCTCAACAGATCAGCTTGGGAGTGATCGCAGATCTGCATGTTGACCTGATTCCTGATGGGGCAGAGCGGCTCGACTCTTTCCTTGACGAAATGACGAAAACTAAGCCGGATGCTCTCATTCAGATGGGAGATTTTGCTTTCGCCAAAGAAAGTAATCAGAAGATTGTGGATCGCTTTAATAAAGCTCATGAGATCACTCTTCATGTTATTGGAAACCACGATACAGACGGGGGGCTCTCAATGGAACATGTTCTTAAATCATGGGGAATGAAGGACCCCTACTATCATCATGTCCTCAAGGGACTTCATCTTGTCGTGCTGAATGCCAACGAAAAAGGTTCGGTGAAAGATAAGGGCGGGTATCCGCAATTTATCGGAAAGTCCCAGGTGGCTTGGCTAGAAAAAACGCTCAGTAGCCTTGAAGGGCCAGTAGTGATTATTTCCCATCAACCGATAGCGGGATCCTATGCAATAGATAACGCAGAGGAGATTCAAAAAATTCTGTCAAAGCATTCCGACAAGGTGGTCTTGGCCATGAACGGTCATACCCACATTGATCTACTGACCGAGGTTGACGATATTCCATACCTCCACATTAACTCGGCGTCGTATCACTGGCTGGGATCAAAGTATGCCCATGAAAGCTATCCGGCTGAAGTGCATGCCAAACACTCAGCTTTGAAATATACAAGCCCCTACCGAGAGGCTCTTTTCACAACATTAACTTTCGATCCGAAGAATCGGCAGATTATTGTCGAGAAGAAGGAGACTCAGTGGGTGGGGAAAAGCCCCGAAGAATTGGGGCTCAAACGTGAGCCCGAAGGGACGGTCACTCCCGGGATCCGGGCGCGAGTGATTGGTAAGAAGTAGCCAAAAGTTAGCGGCTATGGCCGCCAGGGTTCTTCCTTCTGCCCCTTTTTCTTCTGCAGGAACTTGGCGTCTGTATCTCTATACCAAGCGTGAAGCTTGGCGCGCATTTCCTTCACGCGTTCTTCGTTACCTTCTTTCACGTCATCCTGTTCACTGATATCGTTTTTGAGATTGTAGAGATGGACTCGTCCGTCTTCGTATCTTTCCACCAATTTCCAGTGGCCCATACGAATAGCGCCCGAGGGGAAGCCGCCCTGGTTACTGTAGTGGGGATAGTGCCAGTAGAGAGCGTCACGATTGAGGTTCCCCCCTTTGAGAAGGGGTAGGAGGTCGACGCCGTCTAAGGCAGCTTCGCTCTCGCCGCCGGCCGCTTTCACGAAGGTCGGAAAGAAGTCGGTGCTCATTACGGGAACCGAAGAAGTTGAACCGGGCCTCGTCACTCCCGGCCATTTTACGATAAAAGGTTCTCGGATGCCCCCTTCATAGATCCACCCCTTCCCGCCACGCAGAGGAAGATTTGAAGTTGGAGATCCCTCTGAGGTTGATAATCCTCCGTTATCTGAGGTGAAGCAAATGACGACCTCATCTTCGAGACCGAGATCATTGACTTTTTTCATGACCTTACCGACCGCTTGATCCATAGCTTCAACCATCGCGGCATAAACGGCATGCTTTTGGAGAATACGAACCTTACGGGGTCGCGTGCCAAAGATTTGTTCTTCGTCACCAAACTCCTGCCCCTTGATTTTTGCGGCCTTCTTTTTGTATTTCGCGACGAGGTCGGGGCGTCCGATGAGGGGCGTGTGAACCGAGTAAAAGGAGAGCATTGCAAAGAAAGGCTTTTCTTTATTGGCCTCCATGAACTTACAGGTGTCGGTGGCAAGGCGGTCAGGGAGATGTTCGCCATCTGGGCCGTCGCTTAGACGAGGATTACCATAGGGAGAAAAGTATTTCTTTCCACCATAGGGGCCACCTGCTTTGAACCCTCCCGCATTGACATCATATCCGTGCTTGGTCGGCCAAAATTCTTCGGTCGGACCAAGGTGCCATTTCCCGGCAAAGAAGGTGGAGTAACCTCTTGTTTTGAGTGCTTCGGCAAGGGTTGTTTCATCGTGGTCGAGGCGATCGTGAAGCGGGGCACACGCGAATTTTCCAGCACGCCGACCACTGAAGAAATTAGTGCAATCCTTGCGGGTGGGGTAACGGCCGGTTTGGATTCCGAAGCGGGTAGGGGAGCAGACCGGGTTGGCGGCGTAGCCATCGGTAAATTTTAGACCTGATTTAGCAAGACGATCGATATTGGGAGTCTCGTAAAAGCTTTTCGGGTTGTAGGCTCCAATGTCCATGTAGCCGAGGTCATCAACGAGAATGAGAACGTAGGATTTGCCCTGTAGAAAGGCGGTTACGGCGAGAGACAAAAAGAGAGTGATTTTCACCCAAAATGATACCTGAGGGGGAATGGTAACCTTTCATTTACAGAGCTATGCCCATCTTCATAGTTGCATCAAGTTGCATTCATCATAACACTCTTTTTTCAATCAAGGAGTGGAACCCCCGTCCTCTCTGGCTTGGTTCGTAAGATTCGGATCGGAAAGTGCGAGGCCTCGACTGAAGGCAAATCTGGCTCTTCATCACGATACAAAAAAGAACGCGATCACGTATTAATCTAAGTATCCCATTTCCTTCATCCATCCGCCGGCTTGGGTAGTCCATTCGCCAACCCGTTGTGGGATTTTTTTCATTCCGTATCCGTGGCCGCCTTTTCCGTAAATATGCAGTTCACAGTCACGTTTGGCTCGATGCATGGCGAGGTAGTAAAGAGCAGCTCCCTCAACGAAGCGTGAATCACCATGTGCGATAACCACGAAAGATGGAGGGGTGTTTTTATCGACGGAGACTTCGGGAACCAACTTGTTGCGGTCTTCTTCGTTTTTAAGATAAGCGGGATAGATGAGGAGGCCGAAATTGGGAATAGGAGAGTGTTTGTCGACCTCTTCCTTCGGGAAACTCACAGAGCCATCCGAGGTCAGAACGGTGGCGGTGAGGTGACCTCCGGCGGAGAAGCCAAGCAGGCCAATACGCTTAGGATCGATCTTCCATTCAGAAGCCTTTGAGCGAACAAGGCTCACGGCGCGTTGGGCGTCCTGCATGGGAGCATGGTGTTTTTCGAGATTCTTACGACGAGGAACGCGATACTTGAGGAGGACCGCGGTGACGCCGATCTCGTTGAGCCAAGTGCAAACGTCGGTTCCTTCGTGTTTGGAGGCGAGAATGCTATAGCCTCCCCCTGGGGCTACTATGACAGCAGCTCCGGTGGTCTTGTCTGCGTGAGCTGGGTAGATTGTGATCGTAGGTTTACTGACATTTGAAGTGCGGGTGATGCCATCGTTGTTACGATCTTCGACTTTTTCTTTGCCCACTTTTTGCTCTTTTTCGCCGGGGATCTCGCTGGTCCAGAGCGGCAGGGTGAGAAGCTCGGCGTGGACGTTCCAAAATGGGAGGGCGAGAAAGATTGGTAGTAATTTCATAAAGGTATTTTTGGGATACGAATCGTTCTACCGGAGTATTACGAGGAAATAATAGGCTTTAGCCCGCAGTCATTTCTGATTTCAATCCTGTTTACGAGGTAATGATAAAGCATCAATTTCGATATCTGATGATAAGATGAAAATTCCACTGACTAAGATTCCCGTGGCAGTAAGTCCACTTTTGATGTTGTTCTTTTGTGTGACTGGTTGTGGGACTATGAGCACTCCCCAATTGCTTGAATTCCAGTCTGATGGATGTACTTTTTATCCTGACGGAACCAGTAGTGAGCTGGTGCTCTGGCGTGACAATTGCGTGGTTCATGATTATGCCTATTGGAAGGGTGGAACCTGGAAGGAGCGGAGGGATGCAGACCGGAAACTAAGAGATGGGATTCGCCGTAAAGGGAAGCCAGTGATTGCTCAATTGGCTTATGTGGGAGTGAGAGTTGGCGGAACTCCCTGGCTGCCGACCCCTTGGCGCTGGGGTTTTGGGTGGTGCGAATTTCCAAGAGGCTATCGACCGTTGAGTCTCGATGAATGGCGATTGATTAAAAAAATCACACCTCTCCCAATTTTAGAGAAATGATTAGATCAATATAATTGCCCCTTATTTGGCAATAAGGGACGCGCTTTTCCGTTAAGGACTTTTACTGAAGTCTAATCTTTCTTCCTCGATAGATTGCGTAGTCAAATTAACGTAGTAAGGAACCGTGATTCGAACGACCAGCCTCTTAATCATTTCCCTCATTTCTACGGTGTTTGCTGAGGAGTCTTCTTGGCTATCTGGCGATGATCTTATGATTGATTTAGTGGCATCCCACCCCGTGGTTGAGCAGCCGATTTTCCTGAATTTCGATCATCGGGGACGAATGTGGGTGGCGCAGTATCGTCAGTATCCTTTTCCCGCTGGATCAAAGGTGGTGGGAAAGGATCGTTTTTGGCGTAGCGAATACGATAAGCTGCCAAGCCCTCCCGGGCATCCTGAGTATGTGCCTGGGAAAGATCTCATAAGTATCCACGAGGACACCAATCGCGATGGTTTTTTTGACAAGGTCTCTCCATTTTTAGAGGGGCTGAATTTCTGTACTAGTTTTGCGCATGGTCACGGTGGTTTATGGGTCCTCCAGCCACCGTATCTTTTATTTTATGAGGATAAGGATCGTGACGATAAACCAGATGGTCCACCGCAGGTTCATCTTCGTGGCTTCGGAATTGAAGACTCACATTCACTCGCGAATTCGCTGAATTGGGGCCCCGATGGTTGGCTTTATGGTGCCAACGGTTCTACCACCTCGTTGCGAGTTACGGTGGAGGGAAAAAGGGATCCCCCAGTAGTGCGAGCGGGACAGTTGATTTGGCGATATCATCCGAAGAGAAGGGTATTTGAGATCTTCGCCGAGGGCGGGGGAAATAATCTAAGCTGCGAATTTGATTCGGTGGGGCGTCTCTACTCCGGAAGTAATACCGCCCATGTCGCATTCTATTACCACCAAGGGGCTTATTATCAGAAGACTTTTGGGAAGCATGGCGAGCTTTCTAATCCGCACACTTATGGGTATCTTCCTGGGATCCTTCATCAGAAGTATGCCCGAGTGACAAATTCCATTATGATGTATGAGGGAGGAGAGCTTCCGGCTCGCTTTGAGGGCGCAATGGTTTTTGCAAATCCTCTAACGCTCGGGGTTGGGTCATACCGTCCAAAGTTGGAGGGGCTTAATTTTTCGGTAGTTCCAAATGGGATTGTGGATGTTCGGAAGGACGACAGGTGGTTTTGTCCGGTCTACGTGGATACCGGTCCGGATGGTGCTCTTTACGTTTGTGATTGGTATGATGAGCAGTGTAATCACCTCAAGCATTCAGAAGGGCAATTGCATGCCAATGATGGACGACTCTTTCGGATCCGAGCACGGGAAAATAAGGTCCTGAAGAAATTTAATTTTTCAAAGCTCACTGTCTTGGAGTTGCTAGAGCACCTCAAGAGTTCAAATCGATGGTGGCGAGAAGAGGCTCGCCGCGCGCTCTGGCAACACAAAGACCGGGAGAATGCACTGCCTACAATAGAGGAGTGGATTGCTGATGAGAAAGGGCAACTTGCTCTTGAAGGGCTCTGGTGCTGGAGCTTGATTGATGGTTTGGCGATCCCAATTTTTCGGAAATCGATGAGAAGTGATAATCCCCATGTTCGCCGTTGGGCGATTCGACTCGCGGTTGATAATGATGAATTGACTCCCGCGCATCTTGCCGAGTTGAGTGAGGTCTTGGTGGCTGAGGAAGATCTTGAAGTGCTAGCGCAAGCGGCTTCTTCGGCAGCCCGTCTTCCGATGCAAGAGGCTCTGGCTATTTTGCATCCAATTCTTGGTAACAAAAGCATTCGCAATAACACGCAGCTTTCGCTTCTGACTTGGTGGGCAATTGAGCCACACTGTGAAAAATTTCCGGGGGAATGTGCGGCACTTCTTTTGCGCAAAGAAGTGATGGCCCCCAAGGTTTTTGTTAGGCTTAACCGATGGCTTGCTGCCAGTGGAAATCTCACAGATTTAAAGTTATCTGCCGAGATGCTTTCTGCGATCGGTGAATTCACTAAGAATGAGCAACGAGAACTTTGGTTTCATTTTGATGAGGCATTTAAAGGGCGCTCGTTTGCGACGATTCCGGAGGAGATGATTCTAGCTTTAGCTGGAAGGGCCGACTTACCTTTGCATCTCGAATTACGTTTGTTCCCCCAGAATCGTTCCGTTCTAAATGAGGCGCTTAGGGAATTAGAGGGGCTGAAAAAAAATCGTGAAGCGCTTCTTCGGCTCATTGAATACTTTGGGGAAACCCCTCATCCTGATGCGACATCCAAGTTATTAGCTCTATTGGATGTTAAAGACGCTGGAATTCTTATCCAAATCTTTGCAAGCCTTCAGGGTATCGACTCCCCTGAAATTGCAAAGGCAGTCTTGAAGCGCCTACCCACTCTCCGACCAGAGGAAATTCAGGCTGCTGAAATCCTGCTGCTTTCTCGTGCATCTTGGATCAGCCAATGGCTTGGCATGGCTACAAAGGACAAGGCTTTAAAGGGGCTTTTAACACCGGATTTACAAAAGCAGATCGTATCGAGAGCTCATCCTGAACATCTTCAAAAATTAGAGATGCTCTTCCCCAACGCAACTGATCCTGAGAAGACTTCCGAGGTCGAAATTCAAAAGGTTCAGGCTATTCTAGCGAAATCGATAAAGCCAAACATACGAAATGGGCATGCTCTTTTCAAGGCTCGTTGTGCGGCTTGCCATGTTCTTCATGCAGATGGCGGAGACATAGGGCCCTCCCTGACTTCATATCAGCGGGAGGATCTTAAAACTCTGCTCCCCTCAATTTTAGAACCTAGCCGGGAAATCCGGGAAGGCTTCGAAAATTATATTCTGGAGGTTGGGGATGGCCGTAAGATTATGGGGTTTCTTAAGACGAAAAATAAACGTGTTGTCATCTTGCAGCCTGCGGGCGGAGCTCCCTTGACGATTGCTGCGGACCAGGTGCTATCTTTAGAGCCAACAAGAACAAGCTTGATGCCACCCGGACTTTTGAATGGTCTCAGTGAACAGGAATTAAGTGATTTCTTTGCGTATCTGCGAAGTCCACAACCGCTGAATCTTCAGAAAAGGTGAGCCTATTGCTTTTTTTGTTTCTTTCCATGCGGAGCTTGCTTTCGGTCTTTATCAATCAATTCACGGTTGAAGATCTTTCCGGGATGAATCGGTTGGTGTGACGATTTTGCGATTGCGATGAGTTGATTGAGAATATCTGGTTGGGATTTTGAGAGGTCGTTGTTTTCTTCGAGATCCTTGGACAGGTCAAAGAGTTTCCACTTTCCCTTTTTTGCTTGGTAAGCTTTCCAGTTTTTCATGCGGACAGCTGTTTGACCGAGATACTCCCAATAAAGGATGTCGTGAGTTTTTTGTGGGGCTTGAGCCTTGAGAGTAGGAACAAAAGAGACTCCATCCGTTTCAGGGCACTCTGCGCCGGCGAGCTCGGCTAACGTCGGCATAATATCTGGGAAGTAACACAGGTGATCGGTCACGTCGCCTGCCTTGATCTTATTGGGCCAACGAGCGAGGAAGGGGACTTTGAGGCCTCCTTCATAAAGGGATCCCTTACCGGCGCGAAAGCGTTTGCCAGTTTTACGATTAAAGTTGGGGCCGAAGAATCCATGCGGCCGATCTGGAGTTTTAAAGTAGGCTTGTCCTCCATTGTCTCCGCAGAGGAAAATGAGAGTGTTGTCATCAATTTTGAGTTCTTTAAGGAGGGAGATGATTTCTCCCAGCTGTCGGTCGACCATGTGCATGAAGGCTGCATAGACCCGGGCATCGCGCTTCGTTCGCTGGCCAGCTTTCCAGGGTTTGTCCTTGAAGAGTTGCCATGAAGGATCGTCCTCATCGATACCCCAGAGCCCGTGCGGCGGGGTCCATGGTAGGTAGCAGAAGAAGGGCCTTTGGTAGTGCTTTTCGATGAAGCCTAATGACTCCTTAAAGATTTCGGTTTGAGCGTGGGTTTTTCCTTCGTAGAAGCTTGTGCTGTCATTGCCTTGCAATGGCACTTCCTCACTATTTCTAATGAGGTATTTCGGGTAAAAAGTGTGAGCATGAACTTGATCGTAGTATCCAAAGAATTCGTCAAACCCATGATTTTCAGGAACTCCACTGGTCCCACGACCACCAATCCCCCACTTGCCAAAACCTCCGGTGGCATAGCCCTGTGGTTTAAGCATGCTTGCTAGGGTGGG
>DCQM01000203.1:0-1452 GCA_002323895.1 Akkermansiaceae bacterium UBA1518 | reverse complement strand
CCGGTGAGAAGGACACAACGAGTTGGGCCGCATACCGGGGCTCCCGCGTAGGCATTGGTGAAACGCATCCCTTCACTTGCGAAACGATCAATGTTTGGAGTCAGTAATTCTGGATGTCCCATATGACCGGACTCGAAGTATCCCCATTCATCAAGCATCAGGTAAATGATATTTGGCTTCTTATCATTGCTGAGTGCAGTCGAGAAGAGTGCGAAAAGGATCGTGAGAATTCTTATCTTCATCAGAGGAGTGGGATTACTTCTGATTTGGTTTAGCTTTCTTACGAGTAGCTTGATTCCGCTTCTTTTTCCAAGCGGGGGTGTGGATAAGACCTTTGAAGACTGGGTCGACATTAGACTTGTTCCAATTCTCCCAAAGCATCTTCAACCGGGAAACTTCACCCGGGGATTGACCGCGGATATTTTTGGATTCTCCGATATCCTCGCGAAGGTCATAGAGGCCGGTGAAGGCTTTTTTTTCATAGGTCACCAGCTTGTGGCTGCCACTACGAACGGCCGTTGATCCTGAGTCAAACTTGCGAAGAAAAATTCCTTGATGAGGTGCGCCCTCTTTTTTTCCGATTAAGAAAGGGATAAGATTCACGCCGTCGAGCGGTCGATCGATAGAGATTGGTGCTCCTGCTCTCGCTGCGATCGTGGCCATAATATCGAGCGAAACGACGGGGTGGTCATATTCTGTTCCTTTCGGAAGTCCAAGTGGCCATTGGACTGCGAAAGGGACTCTCCAACCACCTTCCCAAGCATCGCCTTTGTCTCCTCGAAGAGGAGAATTGTTAGAGCCATTTTTGGTGGTGGGGCCTCCATTGTCCGAAAGGAAAAAAACGATGGTATTTTGATTAATCTGCTTCTTTTTTAAAGAGCTAAGGACGCGCCCTACGCCATCATCGACAGCACTGACCATAGCTGCGTAGGTTCTGCGTTTCCCTTCTTTAAGGTTGGGAAAGCGATCGAGATACTTCTGCGGTGCTTGGAGCGGGGTGTGTGGCGCGTTGTAGGAGAGGAATAAAAAGAACGGCTTGTTATGATTCCGCTCGATAAAGCTGACCGCTTCGTCGGAAAAATCATCAGTAAGGTATTTTCGAGGGGGAACCGGCTTGTGGTCTTTGAGAATCCAGGTGCGGTAGCTCTGGGGTTCATCCTTTGCCGCATAGCTGTCTTCGATATTGAGCATCTCGGGCATGTATTGATGCCCCCCTCCAAGGTGCCCGTAAAACTCTTGAAAACCCCGCTTGAGAGGGTGGTGTTTTTTTGTCGCACCAAGATGCCATTTTCCAATCACCCCAGAATAATAGCCGACTTTCCGAAGGGCTGAAGCGATCGTATCTTCGCCCAAGGGGAGTCCCATATTTTCGTCCTGAGTGCGATATTGTGGGTTTCGCTCGAAGCCGAATCGCTGCCCGTATCGGCCGGTCATGAAAGCGGCCCGGCTCGG
>DCQM01000198.1 GCA_002323895.1 Akkermansiaceae bacterium UBA1518 | reverse complement strand
ATCGAAGCGTGCATTTTGTTGAGGGATTTCATGCAACCCCCTTTCTCCCCCATGTATTCCGCCAAACTCTGGTTTCCGCGACCTTTTCGCCAAAAGCAAATTCCTCGCAGTAATTCCATAACCCTGATCAGGTCACCTGGAACTCAGTAAACGGTCGATCATACATGTCGAATTCTCGACAAGTTTGGTCGCCGATTCATGGTTCGAGCTAGCCGGTTCGTTTATGGCTAGTGGCGATGAGACAACCCAGATTCTGCCTTTCCCCCAATCCGTTCCGATTCTTCATCCGGGTTGTGGTGAATACTGCTTAGCGAACCTGTCTCCCTTTCCCGAAGGTTAGGGCTGTGAAAGTGTTAGACGGAATGCACTTCCCGATGGATCAGCCATTGGTGGGCGGGTGTGACGATCGCGAAGAAGATGATGAGAACGAGAGTTAGATCGGAGGGTGATAAAAGATTTCCGGTCAGGAAGGCAAAGATTCCAATGGTGACCAAGGAAGGAATAAGGAAGGGACCAGCAAGGCGATAAAGCCATCCTGGTCGGTCACTGCCGGATTGAAAAGAGCGAAGGTGGGAAAGGTGGCGAACACTGTGCCAGCAAAGGAAGTAGGTCCCGAGAGCGAAGAGCGGATGGAGGACAGCGAAGAGAAAGATCAGAAGAGCAACTTCGAGCAGTTGGCAAAGTCCCGTGCGCCAAGACCCAAGTGCGCCGGCCCGGAGAACCTGGCCCGCCACGGCCATCAGAGCATAGAAGATCACAAAACGGGCTCCCGATTCCAGAGTGGATGTCATTTCGCCCGGAAGAAAGCTGGATCCCAAGATTCCGCACCACAATTGACATGCTGAGAACATGTCGTCGATCCGGAAGGCGAAAGGAGCGGCGACAATGAGGACGCCGCGTGTGAGCGATGAAAGAGCGAGCGTTTTTGGGTCGGACGCCTGGCCGAACTGTTTGGCAAAGTCGAGCGCGTCGGCCGATCCAAAGTGCCAAGCTGAAACCGCAAGGAAGACAACGAGGCCAAGCATGGGAAAAGCCAGCGTGACCGTCCCAGCTCCAACAAGCAAAATGCCATAGCCGGTTATAAGAAGAGAGGAGCGACGCCATCCATTTTCACGAACTGCGGAACGCAGAATTCCCCAGTCGGCAGCGCCGTGGGGAAGTCCTAGGTAAAGGGCCGAAAGGAGAAAAGGAACGAACCAAAACTGGTCTAGTTCCTCGGGAAATAAAAGTCCCCCGGCGACCGCTAAAGAGATGAGGGCGAGGGGGAGGAAATACATGATAGGAAAAAGGTGAAGGGGGAGTGCGCCGTTTAGCCCACACTCCCCCGAGGTTTGAAGGGAAGGTCGATTAGCTTTCGGTGGTGACCTCTTTCCCGGAGGAAGCAACTGAACTCATGGTTTTGACGCCATAGTAGGCGACGAGTCCAAAGCCGACCTTGTTGATGACATCAGCGATGTTGTATGAAATCTCACGAATGCTCCCGCCGTCAGGTCCGGCGAGCGCAAGCAAGAACCCAATTGGATAAATCAACCATCCAAAGAGGATGAAGCCACGCATTCCACGAAGAGCTTTGGCAATAGGTGCTTCAGCCTTCGCAATGGCATCCTTCATGCCGGCAAAGAGAATCCAAACGATGGCAAGTTCGGCAGCACAGGCAATGAGGAAGAAGCTCCACCAAGTGCCTGATGCGAGAGGAGAAACCTCTGCAATGTAGGCGGTGACAATCATGACCACGTCGAGCGCGACAAGTTGTGCCAGCCACTTTTTACCACTGGATCCTAGGCCAAGAAGCATTGGGAACTTAATCAACATGAGTGGAGTCGTAATAATCCAGTCGATGTAACGATATTCTGTCGGGAAACCGCCTTCGGCATAGATCCCGGCCATTCGGTAATAATGGAAGGCGGCCACACCGGTAATCAAGCCCGAGACAATGAGCGTGCTCCGATATTTGGGAAGAACGTCATCTTTGGAGAGCCAGAAGAAGGCGGTCCCACAGGCCATTGCGACTGTGGCGATCCAGAAGAGATACTGGGTCACGCCTTGGACATCAAGTCCACCGGAGACGGCGGATGCTAATAAGATATTATCAGGGTTCATTTTGCTGTTGTTTTGGGTTTGGTTAAATTTTAGGGGAGGAATTTGGCTCTCCTATGCTGCGGATCGTTCTATTTCCGGGGTGTCCGGGCTTGAGTGTTCCGCCACCGCTAAGGCAGGGACTTTGAAGACAGTGGAAAGAAGGGAAAGGTAGGCCATCTGTTCCGACCGTCTTCCGGCTGAAGGAAGAACATTTTTTCCGGACTCGTCTTTAAAACCGGAAAGGGTAGTGAATCGTCCCTTTTGAATAATTTGTGTAGTCATATCATTACTATATTTGCACAAAAATTTATTTGTGCAGAAAATATCGACTCTTAATCCCAATTTTTATGATTTTGTGCATTTTTTGTAGAGATTTTGGGTTTGCGACTTATGATCCGCTCGTGAACCTCGAAAATGAGCAGACCTTTGGTATTAGTGACGTGGCGAGACGGACTGGATTGAACCAGTCCACAATCCGGATGTGGGAGGCCCGTTATCAGGCGGTTGAACCTTTTCGGACTCAGACCAATCGGAGGCTCTATCGCGAACAGGACATCGAGCGCTTCATCCTTCTGCGTAGTTTAACCCAAAAAGGAAACTCAATCAGTTCGATCGCAAATCTGGAATTGGATGATCTCCGGGAGCGTCTCATTGGCGATGAAATGGCCGCTCCTGTTCCCGGAGTAAGAAACCGGGTCCTTACGGTCGGGGCAGGAGTGGGCGAAGTGGTCACGAGTGAGCGAGTGCCGGAACTGGAGATTATCGGGCACTTCGGAAGCTGCTCTCTTGCGAGCGAGCAGTCTGATCTTAAGACAGATCTGATGGTGGTGGGACTAGGGACACTCTTTCCAGAGTTAGTGGCAGAGGTCAGGCAATTGATTCAGCATACCGGAGCGGAGAGAAGCATCGTGGTGTATCATTTCGCATCGACCAAAACCGCGACTGCTTTGGCCCGGGCGATTCCGGGTCTTATCCTTTTCAAAGCACCGGTGGGGGGGGATCAATTACGCCGGGAGTGTTTGGTTCAGTTGAGTGTCTTGAATGCAACCGAAGCGGTCGTGCCAATTGATACCGGCCCCATCGCTCCGCATTTATATAATCAGGAGCAACTAGCCAAGCTTGCAGAAATTTCAACGACAGTGGAGTGCGAGTGTCCTCAGCACTTGGCCGGTCTCTTGCAAAGCCTAACCGCATTCGAAAGTTATTCCATGGAATGCGAAGACCGGAATCCCCAAGACGCCCTTCTTCACGCCTTCTTACACCGCACCACCGCGAAGGCAAGACGGACTATGGAAGAAGCTCTTCAACATCTGGTTCGCGTGGAAGGGATCACGGTGACATGAATTTTTTTCAAAGCGAGGAAGGGAGTCGGTTACTTCGCTGAACACACACCTCAAGCCTAAGATTCCCCTTACTGCGTAGTTCTGCGTTTTCTAAATGGAATGAGTTATCTGTTCCTAGGCTGGCGGAGAAGTCGATCTCCTGTCAAAAAAGGGGTCAATGAACAGGATCTGCACCTCTTCCTTCCCCGGAACCTTCTCCAACTCCAGCCTCGAGTCACCCAGGGCACCGGGGTCAAAGATGGAATCACCTCGCTATCAATTCCAGAAAAACCAATGCTGATCAGGTCACCATTTCTCCCCCATGTATTCCGCCAAACCCGGGTTTCCGCGACCTTTCCTCCAAAAGCAAATTCCTAGCAGTAGGTATTTCATTACACTTAGTCCAGTAGTCAAACACTGGGGAGTTTCAATGCGCATCATTCATTTTGCACTGTATGCCCTATGCATCCAAGTAAGTTTCTTTTCGTTTTCCGTATGCGCTACGGAATCGGATGGTAGTGACTCACGATATATCATTGAGCAAAGAGCTGAAAAATTTGCTTGGCAAGCAGAATGGGATAGCCAGTCCTGGACCTCGATTTCCACTCTAAATATCAATCGCTTTCATCCGCTCAGCTCGGATCATCGCCCGCGTGTGCAAGCTAAGCTGACCTACGATGAAACACATATTTTTGGCATGTTTCGCGTGGAGGATTGTTATGTGTTGTCCAAGCGCACTGAATACCAAGAGCCGGTAGCCCGTGATTCTTGTGTGGAAATTTTTGTGAAGCCTAAGGCGGACAAGGGATATTTTAATTTCGAGTTTAACGCGGGCGGAAATTTGTTATTGTTCTATATTGAAGATCATAACAAATTGCCGAGCAAGGATCGTAAACCGGGTGTTCCTCCATTCAAGAAATTTGAAATGGTTTCGCCTGAGTGGGGTAAGCAGGTACGCATTCAACATTCATTATCCGAAGTGGTTTGGCCGGAAATCCAGGAGCCAACGACTTGGACCTTGTCGTTTGCGATTCCCATCGCCTTGTTTGAGGCCTATTGCGGTTCGATAGGTGATCCAAAAGGTCAGGAGTGGCGGGCAAATTTCTACAAATGCGCGGACGATAGTTCGCATCCGCATTGGGCCGCTTGGGCTCCTGTGGGCGATAATCTAAGTTTTCATAATCCCGAAATTTTCGGCACGCTTGTACTGAAGTAAATGTTATTAGGAGTTTCCATGCGCTATCTTAAATCGTTCATTCTTTTCGAGGTCTGCATGGTCATGTCCTCGGCGATGGCTTTAGACATTATGGTCTCGGTTGGTCAGAACGATGCAGAAACCCTCAAATGGTTGCACGAGAAAGAAATCTGCGAGTTCATCGAAGTGCATCCTGGTTTTAGTCCAGAGCAACTGCGTGCACTCCGCAAGCAGGGCTGGGGCGTGGCACTGCAAATGATGGGGCATCCAGAGTCTTTTGATCGGCGTTTCATCAATCGCCCCGGAAAACCTGCACTCCTCCCGGATAAGATCTACACACAGGTGGAAGAAGTGGATCGTCACATTGAAGGAGCCGATGGCGATGCCCAAAAAGTAATTTGGCAATTTATCATGGAAGAGGATAGTGCTGGAGTAGCCTTTCCTTACCGTATGTTGATCGAGGATCCGCAAACGCATGAAGAAGCCTATGCTCTCTTTGAAAAGCGCCTGAATGAGGCCTATGAAGCGGCTCGATCCTCCAAGGAAAAGGGTGTGCAGTTATGGGGACGTGCCGGATACGCCTCCTCCATGCATCCTTTTGCCAAGGTCGGCGTGGAAATGAATATCATTGAACGCACCAACGACGATATTGAAGACTTGTCTACGGGGATCGCCTTTGCGCGTGGTTCGGCACGGCAGTACGGCTGTAAATGGGGCGTGGACTATTCGCAGTGGTGGGGCGTTATTACCGGATTGGACATGGACTTTGGTGGCGCGTATTTTCGTCGCAATTTTTATTTAAGCTATTTTGCTGGAGCGGACTTGATGGGTATCGAGGCCATTCGCCCACCCAATTATGACCGAGAGGCAAATGAACCGAGTAGTCTCGGGGATGCGCTCGAAGAGTTCAGTGACTTTCGCAAGCGTGTGGATGCTGGGACCCCGGATCGACCTGTAGCCATTATGTTGCCGCGCGATCACGGCTGGATTACTCCGGCGTATTGGCAAACCCAAAACGAAGCCTGGAATTATGCCCGCATTCCTTATCGTCCCGGTGATCACAGTATTGATGGACTTTTCGCCGCCGCCTATCCAGGCAGCACCTTTGTTATGCAGCCCTTCCCTTTCGGCGCGTATGAAATCGATGAACCCTCTTCCAGTCCATTTGCCTTATCCAGCGTGGAGCGAAAATATGTAGCCGAAGATGCACACGTATACCGAGCACCTGCGGCTGTACCCTTTGGTCGTTTTCGGGATCGCAAGGAGGCGAAACGCATCACGAAAGAAGAAAAACTGGACACCTCGCCTTATCGTCCCATGGCCGATAGTCGTTGGGGTGATATTATTGATGTGCTGACCGACGAGGTTTCGTCCGAAGTCATATCGCAGTACGAAGTGCTTGTGATAGGCGGGCCGCTTGAAGTCACAGACGCGATGCAGACTGCGCTCGAAGCATACGTGACTCAAGGCGGCACCTTAGTCTGGGCGGCAGGAGTCGCGCGACCTGAATATGAAGCCCTCACAGGCGTGACGATACAGCCGGAGCTTCGTGTAGGGCGCGCCTGGAACTGGCAGGGTGATGCGAATGCAAATGAGCCTTATCTTTATTTTCCGTCTGAGCTAATTGATGAAAATCAATCTGAGGTGCTTGCAGAAAACTCACAGAATGGTGCACCTTTAATTGTCAGAAACACTTTTGGTAAAGGGGTTGTGGTGACTTGTCTCAGCCCTTGGTTCGCCAGCGAAAAATCTTCACTCGCTGACTTTGCGCTTCGCGCACTGGACACCGTGATTGATGCTGTCCAGCCAATCACCATCGAAGGTCTTCCTGTACAATGGTGTAGCACACAATCCAAAGATACACGCACCGTTGCCATCGCCAACCACTCAGGCGAAACATGGGAAGGCACGATACACATCAGCAATTTGGATTCCAATCTTAATCACTGCGAAGAAATGCGTAGCCAGACGCCTTTGAAATCTAAACGTAGCCAACAGAACACACAGGTCACCATTCAGATCCCTGCTTACGATGTAGCCGTCGTGCGTTGGTCGAAAAGATAATCGAAAGTCATTGATTTTAGCAACTACAGGAATAGCCATGACTCAACCACAAAAAAGGACTCGGTCATTCCA